>CAZFMX010000033.1:0-31223 GCA_964520425.1 uncultured Desulfobacteraceae bacterium | reverse complement strand
ATTGAAAATGACTTTGATTCTTTCTTCAATAGTTATCCAAATATAGGGTATGTTTATTTTAATGGTGTAAAGGCAGAAAAGGAATACTTCAAAAGGGTATTCCCCAAGCTATCAAGATCAAAACGTAATATAAAATATGGTCGGCTTCCATCAACAAGTCCTGCTATGACTCAATTGTCACTCCAGACCAAGATATTAGAATGGTCAAAGATTATTAATGGAGCCAGCCAGAAAAGAGGACCCTTAAAATTAAAAATTCTTGAATTTATAATGGAGAACGCTGCTGGATATTAAATTGATGTGGAGGGTATAGGAGTGGTAATGGTGAATGAGGGGATGAGAATGAACATTTAACATGTGTTGGTGAGATATTCGGTTCAACGTGCAATTAGAATGGCGAAGGAAGAGGAATGCCAACTGGAATTGATGAAATTTGAAATTTTAAGGTCCCCCCTTCCTTACTCGGATGGTGCAAAAGAGCAGCAAGTCTAATCGAGTTTCTTGTGTTGGACCAATAATACCTTTCCTTCTCTAATGTAATCCTTGAATTTAGAATCAAGATGTCTTGGATATAGCTTTTTGTGGTGTCCTGATTCTCGAAGTGTCCTTTCAAGACTTATGGCCTTTTGTTCAAGCCCCATAAACGATAGAAGTGTTATAGCGGCTCTGTCACATGCACAGAATCTTATGTTTCCTTTGTCTTGGATCATAAAAGCGATGGAGGTAGCCTCACCGTCATCTACTGCAAGCATTACCTCTCTGGCTTCCGAATAGACTTCATGGACGTACTCGATGTTGATGTTTTTTACTATAGAGACTTTATTCCTTATGTTTATAGGTATCTTCTTCCCCCGCCTCATATACCATTTGGCTTCTTTTAGAACCTCCTGCGTGACCTTAATCTCATAGGCCTTCGCCAATTTGTCGAATAAGTCAAGGGAGTGAAGATCAATGACTACATCCGCATCAAGCAACAACAATTTCTTCATATGTTTCTTCCAAAAATCCTTGCTTCTTGAGGAAAGGATCTACTTCAGAACGATCTATATCCAGATAACTGGCAAACGTACCCCTTGAGATCTTGCCTTCCAGAAGACACCTACATGCGAGAAAAACAAATCTTTCTGGAAACTTGGATGGCTTGCCAGTGAAATACAATCCTTGTCTAAGCACCCGATCGATTTGAGATAGTTCAGAATTATCGAGTATTTTCTTGACTTCAGATTGTGGTATTTGTCGCAAGTTGACAAGTCTCCACAAAATAGCCGATGTTGAAACACCATATTCTTTAGCCAGCTCGATGATGTCCACAATCTTGATCCGCTCGCCGACTATAATTTCCTGAAGAGAATTCAAGAGGGGCTCTTTAGGCAGAAGCAGGGTAGACGCAAAAGCATCAGCATATTGTTCAGGCTTAGTCTTCTTTGTCCCGTCACCTACTTCTCTGTGACTGAAGACATTCCAAGTTACTATATGAAACAGTTCATGGGCTAGATCGAAATTCCTTCTCCATGGAGCCTCTTCGGCATTAATGAGAATGCCAACACCCAGTGTATTATCTACAACGGACGCCCCCGAGACACCGTCAGGTAAGTTAAGGTGAAGTACCTTGACACGCAGATTGTTTTCTAGGGTGTTGAGGAGGTTTAAGGCAGGCCTTGCACCCAAATCAAGGGAATTGCGAATATCTGAGCCAAGTTGACGTACAAGGTCAAAGCCCCGTTCCAAGAAATCCGCTTTGGCATAGTTCTTTTGAATATCTTTCCAACGCCTTGTCAAGCCTAGCAGATTCTCTAAGTTGCTATAATTCTCCAAGAACGAAAGAAATCTACGCTGTATCTGAGTTGGTTTCGTCTCCGGATCTTTCCGCCAAAGCGGTTTAGGGTCTGGAGATACCTCAGGCTCAAAGAAATAACTCAAGGTTCTCCCATACACATCAGCCATTACACTCAACTCATGCGCCTTTATCTTCCTTGTTCCCTTCTCGATATTGGATAAGGTTTGATAATTCTTGAATTTCAATAGGTTGGATGCCTCTAACAAGGTTAGACCCGCAGCCTCCCTCGCTTCTGTCACCCTTTTAGGTAAAGCCTCATGCCAATCCTTATCAGATCTCATGGGGGCTCCTTTCATAACAATATGTTATATATTGTAGCAGATTATCGGTAATTCGTATAATTTTTTTATATCTTATGTCAACACCTATTACAGCTTTTCTCGGAGCCAAAATCAGCCTATGATTCGACAAGAGTTGACATAATTCAGGTAACATCAGGTAACAAATCACCAAAATTTTCCCATATTTTTAATTTTACCCCGGTTATTTATAGTACAAACAGTGAAGATAAATACTTGATAGTGTTTTTTCTCTCGTTGTTTCTGTTTGCTTAATATTATCAATGAGTTGCCTTCGAAACGTACAGGTTGAGGGCTCGAATTCCGTCATCTCTACTATAGAAATCAATAGGTTAGAAAATCAGCCCCATCCGCAAAGATTGTTTAAGTAACACTTCAGTAACATCCTAGGAATTAGAATCTCCTCCAGGCCCATTTCTTTTCTACCCTCTCCAGTGCCACTGAAGTGCGTCACCTATAGGAATGACTTGAAGCTACCCTCTTTTTTCACTCCGAGTAAAAAAGCTCTATCTTGTGGGTGCTATTCAGCCCATGAATAATGTTATATTATCAGCTTCCATTATTGATAGTGTCCACGAGTGTTCAATATAGAACAATGGAAGAAATGGACAATAATGTAGGGATATGACAGAAATACACACCATTGATTGTAAGAACGTAAAGTGCTATTTGATTGCGTCCAATAATGGGTATTTATTATTTGATGCAGGGTGGCCTCATCAGTATGGTCTCTTTAAGGACGGAGTAAAGGAATTGGGAACCAGTGTAAAAGAGATAACAACGTTCATTGTAAGTCATTTCCATATAGATCATGCCGGGTTGGCGGGTATCCTCACTGCGAACGGGAAAGATTTTATTGTGTTTGAGAATCAGCAAGAGTCTCTCAGGGAGATGGAAAAATTCATTGAGAGAAAAGGATATTCCTATAGGAAGATAGATGTTAATGGAATACAAATAAAAAGCGTTGATGAATCAAGGAATTGGTTGAAATCGTTGTCTATAGATGGGGAGATCATAAAAATATTTGGGCATGGTGATCAAAGCATTGTTTTGCTGTTGGATACTGGAGAAGCATTCATTGGTGATTTACCCGTGGAATATCATTACGATGAGATCGTGAGATCTGATTGGAATCTTCTCTTGCAAAAAGGAGCCAAACGCATTTTCCCCGCCCATGCAGGATACTTTGAAACAAAGGAAATGAATTCTTAAATGGAGATAGAAACAGTGAGTGATCGTAGCAAACGCGTATGTCCGGTTGAAATAGCAGGTCATCTCGATAACAGGTTTCGAAGATGGATACAAAACCCGGGGAAAATTCTGAGGCCCTATATTGAAGAAGGGATGACCGTCCTGGATGTAGGTTGTGGTCCAGGTTTTTTCTCTATTGACCTTGCGAAAATGGTCGGCCAGTCCGGTCGGGTGATTGCTGCTGATCTACAGGAAGGGATGCTCCAGAAACTGAGAAAAAAGATACAGGGAACTGAGCTTGAGAAACGTATCACATTACATAAGTGCGATGAGAATAGAATAGGTCTATCAGAGCATGTTGATTTTATCCTTTTGTTTTACATGGTTCATGAAGTCCCCGATGTAGAAGGATTGTTTAGCGAAGTTGAAACGATTCTAAAACCCAATGGGCTGGTTTTTGTTGTTGAACCCCCATTTCATGTCTCGAAAAAGGCCTTTGAAAATATGGTTAAGAAGGCCAGTGATGCGAGTCTATCAGTGGTTGAGAGACCCCATTTATTTCTCAATAAGGCAGTGGTATTGAAAAAGGGTTAACCATGGAGTGACCCTGTCTATTGTCCCTCTTAAACATCGTGTCGCGTTTCAGAAGTAATTCACAAAATTACATCTATGCCACAGATCCGTGAGAAACAAGGGGATCTCTTTTTAATGTCCCATTCTGGGAATGGGAGAAAATCCCTCGCCTTTAGGCAAAGACTTTAATTCGATTTTTTTAGACAGTCAGGATTCAAGGGTTCCAGGATTCTAGGGATCTAGGGAAGGCATAATCGTTTTTTCACTTGGCCCCTTGACTCCTCGGACCCTCAAGCCTTCGGCTTCAGCCGAAGGTGGTTGACAGAGACCCCCTTGCTCCTCTGATATTCGTTCCGGATCTACTCAGGATAATGAAAGCTATTTCTGAGACACGACACCCGTATCATTCATCTATATTCTCCCTCAGTTATAAAATTAACCATCGGCGGATATCGGATCAACCATTCACAGGCACCGGCTCGGCAGAAGAGTCGCGGACCATCAAGGCAAAGACTGCCACTCCCGCAGCCATACTGAAAGCGGCAGCATAGAATGCCGACTCCAAGCCAAGCCAATCTGCAATCCCACCGAGGATTAGCGGCCCGATACTGTTTCCTATATTCATGGCCATCATGAACATCGTCATACAGATGCCCATCCCGAATGTGCGGCCCTCATGCACGATATAGGCGTTGGCGGCGGGCATCCCGAAAGTCTGTCCCAGCGCAACACAGGTGTAGGCCATGAGCAACGTCCAGAAACCGCTGGTCAGAGGAATCAGGGCTACGGCTATAAAAGCAGCCATCCCACTCCAAATTACCATGGGTCGGCGGTTCCATTTGTCCGCAAGGTGACCGGTATAGTACTGAACAACAGAAATAGGAGTCCGCGCCGCCAACATAATCCCGATGAGACTGGTACTCAAACCCAGCCTCAGGTCGGCGAAAAGCGGCAAAAAAGCCATGAGGGTCGCCGTTCCGACTCCAGTGGTCAGGCGTAGACTGATGACACCCTGCATGATGCGGTTTTTCAATGGAGCTGAAAAAGATGCATGCTCTCGGTCGGCGGTCTTGCGCGGCATCTCCTTCAGGAAGAGGAGTGTGGCAATAAGGCCGAGAGCGTTCAAGACAGCCATAACCAGAAAAGCGATACTGATATTGAACACATCCGTAATAACGCCGCCGACAAGGGGCCCGGCTCCTATCCCGGCAAACAGAACGGCATTGAAGTGCCCCATCCATTTTCCTTCGCTCCCCTCCGGGGTAATGTCGCCAAGATAGGACTGCGCGATAGGCAAATGAGCCGAAGCACCGAGACCCTGAACGAAACGCCATAGGATAAGGTGAAGGGGACTATAGGAGTGCATCAGTCCTAGGGATGAAACGGTAAGTACTGTAAGGCCGCCACTAAGGAATATTTTGCGTCCGAAACGGTCAGAAAGACGCCCGATGAAAAGGAGTGTTCCGATTCCGGTTATGCTGAAGGCTGATTGAATCAAACCGATTTCCAGGGAGGATGCTCCCAAGGTGTTGGCGTAGATGGGAATAAATGGAGAGACAATGCCCATACCCAGCATGGATATGAACATACTTCCTGTAATGACTACAAAAGCTTTTCTGTTCATTCGGGATTTCTCAAATCCCTCCGAATCCCATGCCGAATTTATCGCATCTCAAATCCTGCCTCAATTCCGTAGCACGAGTTGGCATCATGGAGGCTTCGCAGTTGATAAATAGTTCCTTCTCGAGTGTGAGTATAGGAGAGGGTTGACTTTTGTGTCAAGAGAATGAGGATCTCATACACCTCTTAAATCTTTTTCTGGATTTTACATATCGTCTTCTGTATTCTTGGTGCAAGGTTTTGGTCTAATCCAAGTATTTTTTCACTCTTTCGTCGATACAAAGTCCGTTTTGCCTCGTGACGGTGAAGCATGCGCGGCGCGGATCGGCACTCGATCCGCCTTCGCAGAAGACCACTGGGTTGGCGGAGCTAAGTGATTCGGTGATTGGGATCGAGGAAAGGTGTAGCGCTACGGCGCGATGTCGCTCAGATGTTGTGGCGGATAACCGCGTCATAGCTGAAGACGAAGACAGGTGATTTAATGGGACCGCGGGTTTACCTGTGGGGCTCCATTTGGGATGAAGAATGAAGTCAGGGAGGGATTATCATGGCTGAAAAAATTGAGTTTGATAAACATATTCAGGACTCAACCATTCACAATCCAATGATGGATAAACAACTGGATACCCAGGCTCTGGAGATCCGCAAAGATCCGTTGACCGGTGCGCAGAGTGTATTTAATCCACGCCTGGAAGACAAAGTCTCGATGTTTTATGAGAAGAGCGATACCGCTCTGATTGAAAAGATGGCAGAAGCGAGCCAGGCCAATTGCTTTTTATGCGGCGATACCTGGAAAGAGATTACGCCTACTTATCCAAAAGATCTGATCCCGGAGGGGCGTATCCAGGTTGGTAAAGCAGTGCTATTCCCCAATATTTTCCCTGTGGCACAAATCCATGCAGTGATAAGGGTGGGGGATAAACACTATGTGCCGCTTTCTGAATTCGATCTGCAAACAGTGGAGGATGCGTTTGAAACATCTCTAGAGCTAGCCCGGAAACTCGCAACAGCCGGTATGAATGTCAGATATCTGACCGTCAACGGTAATTATTTGGGTCCGGCCGGAGCCAGTATCGCGCATCCTCATTTTCAAGTGGTGGGTGGTGATGTACCCTTTACATATCTTGAGAAGATCATGGGCCTCAGCCGGCAGTACTTTCAAAAGCATGGTACATGTTACTGGTCCGATCTTGTGGACTTGGAAAAGGCGAAGGAAGAACGTTACATCGGGACGACCGGCTCGGTAGAATGGCTGGCGTCCTTTTCCCCTTCCGGAACCAATGAAGTCATTGGCGTGCTGCCGAAGCGGAGTCAGTTTTTGGAACTGGATGGAAACGATGTATCCGGAGTGGCGAGAGGGCTTGTCAAAGTGCTGTCGGGGTATGCGGAAATGGGCATTTCCACTTATAATTTTTCAGTCTATTCCGGCCCCCTGGAGAAAAGGGATGACAGCTTCAGGTGTTTCATCCGAATTATCTCCCGACAGAATGTCTATGAAAACTACCGTACAGATGATTATTTTCTGCAGAAATTGTTGGAGAACGAGCTGATTCTTACTCCGCCGGAAACTCTGGCGAAGAATCTTCACCCGCATTTTGAGTAGTGCTCGTGTAACCGACTCCGAAACTGAAAAGATCTATTCCCACATATCTTTCCACAACTTAGCGCCTGGTTGAGTGGCCCCTTCCAGGTCCACTCTGGGTTTCCAGCCGCCTTTAATGTCAGTCGCAATCTGTCCTTCGGGTTTCAATTCTCTCCCTTTTAGACCCGGATATTCCGGTTTATACCGGTAGGCCCTGAACAGTGAATTGCTGCCCCGAAAGCCTATGTCTTCGAGCCAATTTTTCGTGCCGGAACCAGTGACAGGGCTAATGTATTCCCATACTACTTCGCCTTCCGCAGTGACTTCGAACAAATGCCCGGAAGTCCCAGAGCAGATGAAGGTGTTGCCGTTAGGAAGTCTCTGGGCGTTAGAGATATGGTCTGCGAAAAAGCTTGTTGCTGCGTGGGATTTATACTCCCATACGATTTCGCCGGTTTCAGGATCCATTTCAATTACGGATGAATAGGTAATGGGCGGACGGGCCCAGCCGTTGTTGAAGATCAGTATATTCCCGGCACCCGGAAGTCCATCTTTGATCCAGTGGGCATCATGAGGACCGAATAATATCTGGTCTCCTGATGTAGTGGAAGTGGGAGGAGCTCCGGCACCGTAAGCACTGGGATTGCCCCACCTGTAAAGGATATCCCCTGTATTATGATCAATAATGTATAACTCTCCGAACTCCCTTGAGTCGACAAGTATCTGATCGGTCTTGGGGTTATAGTCAATATCGTTCATATGGGTCCAGTCGGGATTTTCGTTGGCATATTTTGGAAGCACATATGTAATATAGTTTACATCAAGCTTGGTTTTGGAATTCATGCCCCTGTGCTCCCATGCTCTCCATTTCCAGACGACCCCACCATTGGGGTCCATTTCATAAATAACATCAGAGGCCACACCTTTTTCAGTTGTCTGGACCGTAGACCTGCCACCGGCGACCGCCTCGTCATAGGGAATGAACTCCCAGACATTGATCAGAGTGTTGCCATTGGGCAGTCTGACAAAATCATGGTGTAATGTCCCCTCGGAGGGATCAGGCTCATATTCCCATACAATATGACCGTCCCAATCCAGCTCCACGAGACCCTTGACCATACCACCGAGAAATATCCTATTCCTATTTTCTTGGGGGGACTTTTCTCCTTGGGAGCCTGTTTCTTCCGGAGGTCTGAATTTGCCGTGAAAGCCGGTGTTCCCCAGGATATGCCCATTCTCCAGTAAAACAAAATAGAGCCCAACGGTATAAGTCTTATGCTCCCAAGTGTGTACCACATTTCCCAGCATGTCGATCATGTATGTTTTGTCTCCACCCATGCCGCTAAAAAGGGTGTATCCTTCATAGGCCTTAGAAGCTTTGTACTTAATAAGCTGAGAAGGGCCGTTGAGCGCTTCATAGGCCTGAGCGGAACAGGAGAATAGACTTGCAAACAGTAGAATCGCATAAAAAAGAAACCGTTTTCCCATTTTTCCCTCTTTTACTCTTAGATGAAGCTTTATGAATGCTGTTGCCGGCTTTTCATTGAGCCACTCTGATCACATATCACATATCTATAATGAATGTAACAAAAACCCGCTTGTCTAAGCAGAATCTTGATTCTGGTTTAACTTGCTGAAATAATAATATCTTTCTTATTCTTGAGCGCGAAATTTGATATCAAGGGAAGCATTATGAAAGACACGAACTAATCTGATAAGGAGGGTTGTTAGAGTCAAAAGTCGAAGAATATATTCCAGGGAGATCTATATAAAGGTGGCAAGATTATGCCTTCCAATGTTAGGGTTTCGCTGTATCGTCTTGGTTGACAAAGCATTGTCACCATGTAAATATTGCTTGTAAGTGATTCCGGCCAGTTGATTTTCATATCCCTATTTCAGGCCTGAAATCTATCCTGGCGCAGGCCAGAACCCGGCTATCGACTATCCTAGGAGTCATACCATGCCCATTCCCAATAAACCTTCTATCCGTCTGATCTCTCTCCTGGTTTTTTCAATCATTCTCTGTGGGGCATGTCAACTTTTCAGAGCCCGATCCATCGAGGAAAAACCCTCCTTGCCCCGTTTGGAATCAGTGGTTGTTATTGGCTTCCGAGCTGCCGTGCCTGAAAGGAATGAGCCCAAGGCAGTGCGAAATCCTGTTACAGGGGGTGTTTTTTCTACCCCTCCGGTCTCAGCCGAAGTGGTCAATAAAATGACCGCTAAGCTGTTTGAGGGAGTCCGGAAGGTGGCGGACTGTGAACTTATCTCCCCCGGGAAGGCAAGGGGGGTCTATTCGAGACTCATCTCTTCAGATCCAGGGCGTACCCAATTTGAGATACTTCAACAAATCGGGCAGGCATTCTCAGCGGACGCTGTACTGGTCGGATATTTATACAGATGGAGGGAACGTGTTGGCAGCGATCTGGCCGCGGAACAGCCGTCTTCCGTCGCATTTGACCTCAGTCTTATAAGGTCTGAAGACGGTGCCGTCCTATGGAGGGAGAAATTCGACAAAACCCAGAAGTCTCTAGCGGCAAATCTCCTTGAATGGAACACCTTTGTCAAAGGACGGGGCCGATGGATGACAGCGGAGAAACTGGCAGTATTAGGTTTGGAGGGCATGTTGAGTCGAATACCCATTGGTCGAAAATAAAATGAATAAAAAGATGAATTTTAGGGGTTGACTTCATTGATAAATGTCATATAATTAAAGATTGATCTAAATCCCCTATCCCTATTCGACATGTCACTTTCCCAAAGAATTACTGCTGAGTTAAAAGAAGCTATTAAGAAAAAAGATGCTATCCGCGTTTCTTGTATGAGAATGTTGAAGGCCAACCTCAAGAATAGACGGGTCGAAAAAGGGAATGATTTAGAAGACAAAGAGATCGAAAGCGTGGTGTCTTCGTTGATCAGAAAAGGGCAGGAAGCCGCTAAAGAGTTCAGAGAGGGAGGTCGTTTGGATCTGGCGGAGAAAGAAGAGGAGGAGATCAGAATCTTCTATGAATTTCTTCCAGAACAACTTGATTCCGCGGAGATCGAGAAAAGGATAAAAGAGATCATCTCCGAGCTGTCAGCCACCGGATCAGAAGACCTTGGCAGGGTTATGAAAGCTGCCATGGCGCAAATGGCGGGGAAAGTCCAGGGCAAAGAGGTCAACGAAATAGCCAGGAAACTTCTGGGTTGACCTGCATGAAGCAACATACATTTCGTGTTCTCGAATTCCATACATTACTGAATATACTATCCGATTACGCTTCCAGCCCGTTAGGGCGCTCCAATTGCTTGTCGCTTGAACCTTCGTGCGTTATAGGAGATATCGAGAACGAACAGAAACTGGTCTCAGAGATGAAACTCCTTATTCAACTGAAGGGGTTTCATTCTTTCGAGGAACTGACCGATATTGGACACCACTTAAAAACTTGTCAGGTTGAGAGCTCTTGTCTGGATCCTGATGACCTTTTAAGGATTTGTGGGATCGCTCAGTCGAGCAAGCAGACCAAGAAATTCGTCTTATCTCATCAGACTCTGTACCCTGGGTTGTCCCATCTTGTCAGGGATTTGTCTCTCTTTGAGGGACTGATAAAGGACATTGAGAAGGCCATATCCACGGACGGGGTCATTCTCGATTCAGCAAGTCCTTCACTTAAAAACATCAGAAAGCAAAAGGCCTTTTTGAGAAGGAGCCTTCAAGGTGATCTGGAAAGCATATATAAATCAAAGGGATTGAATGAGGCTGGGGATGAACCCTTGGTCTCCATTCGTGATGGTCGCTATGTTATCCCGTTAAGGACCCATATGAAGAATCGGGTGGAGGGGATTGTTCACGACTATTCTCGCACACAGGCCACATGTTATGTAGAACCGATAGAAGTTGTAAAGGATAATAATAAATTATCAGAATTAAGTCATATTGAGAAAGAAGAGGAACGGAGAATACTGTCGACTCTGACCATTGCGGTGAGAGATGATGCCGATAATCTGGACAGGGCCCAGACCATTCTGGGCAAACTGGATGGCCTTTACGCTCGGGCACGATTGAGTGCTGCCATGAATGGCGTGAGGCCCGTTATTTCTCAAGGAGGGCATATAAACTTAAGGGAGGCAAAGAATCCGATCCTTCAGTCCATGGCATCGGACGGAGACACACCCGTCCCGTCTGATATCGTCCTGGACAAGAATCAAAATCTCATGATTATTTCGGGGCCCAACAGGGGAGGGAAAACGGTGACCCTAAAGACCCTGGGTCTGTTAAGCCTCATGGCCCAATCAGGACTGCATATCCCTGCTGCCGAGGGGAGTTCCTTGCCAGTATTCAAGAATATTCTGGCCGATATCGGTGACGATCAGGATATTCAGGCCGGTCTGAGTACCTTCTCAGCCCATGCAAGCCATCTGAAATATATGATGGAGTATGCTGACGAGGAGAGTCTTATCCTCATTGATGAACCGGGCATGGGGACTGATCCGGATGAAGGGGCAGCACTTGCCATGTCGGTATTGGATGAGTTGACCCGGAAAAGCGCTTATGTGGTTGTTTCAACCCATTTGAACCGATTAAAGACATATGGGCTTCTGCAGGAGAGGGCGAGAAATGTGTGTATGGAATTCGATCCATCCACCAGCCGGCCACTTTTTTCTCTCAGATACGGGACACCAGGGACCAGTTGCGCCTTTGTTGTGGCCCATGATGCCGGAATCGAGCCGAAGGTCCTTGATCAGGCCAGGGAATATCTGGATCAGGACGAGGTTCAACTCAATCGGCTCATTGACAAGTTGAATCGTCTGAAGCAGGAAACTGAACTCGAAAGGCAGGAGGCGGAGCACTCAAAAGAGAAGTACCATTCGGCGAGAAAAAAGGTGACACAGACCCTGGAAAAGCTTGAAACAAACCAAAGGGTCTTACTCAAAGAAAAGAGATGGGAAGCGGAAAGTCTCATTAATCAGGCAGGTGCGGAACTAAAGGAACTTGTCAATACTTTCAAGAGAACAGGAAGATCCTCACAGGCTTCCGTCAGAGAGCGTTTTGATCAAGTCAGTAAGGACCTGATAGACAACATAACCTCTGAAGAAGAGGTTAAAACCTCTGAACCGAGAGGGTTTGAAATCGGGCAATGGGTTCGGCATAAAAAACTCAATCAGGAGGGCCATATCCTGTCCATTGATCAAGCCAAGTCCAAAGCCGTGCTTATGGCAAGAAACGCCAGATTCTCCGTCTTTCTTAAAGACCTGGATGTTATTCAGGACGGGGAAGATCCAGGGCCGGACAGGACTTCCAGGCCTGTTCCTCTTGCTGGATACGGAGGGGTACAAAAAGAGATCAATCTCATTGGGTATAGAGTCGCAGATGCACTGCCCTTGATTGACAAGATCATTGATAAGGCCATGGTAGAGGGAGAGCTTTCGTTGAGAATTATTCATGGTTATGGAACCGGACAGTTGAGGGGGGCGATTCGTGAGCACCTAAAAAGTTTTTCATGTGTAAAGAAGGTGTCCGGAGCTGATGCCCAATCGGGTGGTGATGCCATCACTGTCGTGAGTCTGGCCTAGAACAGACAGATATCTGGCGCATTTTTCATGAGTTATAGAAGTTTTGAGCATTAATTTGACCGGTGTTCTTGTTTAAAAGGATTGGAGTATTATTTTTACTAAATGGAATCCTTTCAATCTGCCAAGGAAGAAGTCAAAAGGGCTGCGGATATTGTCGAATTGATCGGGCAGTATGTTCAGATCAAGAAGGCAGGACAGAACTACATGGGCCTTTGCCCTTTTCACTCAGAAAAGGATCCATCCTTTACAGTGAGTCCCTCAAAACAGATGTTTCACTGTTTTGGATGCAAGAAGGGAGGCGACGTTTTTGCATTCTGGATGGAATACCATAAGGTGACTTTTCCCCAGGCCCTGAAGGATTTGGCCGATAGATACCAGATTACACTCCCTGAGAAACCGATGACTCCATTTGAAAAAGAAAAAATGGAACTCAGGGCGTCGCTATTTGAGGTAAACAGGGTTGCAGCCGAGTATTTTCATGGCATTTTGACAAAATCGGAAAAAGGAAGGCCTGGCAGAGCCTATTTCGCCAGAAGATCCATTCCAAAGGAAGTCATTCGGGAGTTTTGCTTGGGCTATGTGCCGGATGAATGGGACGGTTTTATCCGATACCTGAGGGGAAAAAAAATGAATTTGGACAAGGCTGCACAGTCCGGCCTTGTCATTCGTAAGAAGAATGGCGGTTATTATGACCGTTTCCGTGGGCGTGTCATTTTTCCCATCTTTAACATGAGACAACAGATCGTCGGTTTTGGGGGCAGAGTTTTGGATGATTCACTGCCCAAATACATCAATACGCCTGAAACCCCCATTTTTCACAAAGGTGGATTTCTTTACGGCCTACACGCTTCGCACAAGTCGATCAGAGATAATGGTCGAGCCGTGATAGTGGAAGGATATATGGATGTCCTGGCGTTAAGAAGATGTGGCTTTCAGGAGGTGGCTGGCACACTAGGAACTGCCCTGACTAAAGAACACATCCGGTCGCTTAAAGGGTATGCAGAGGAGGCCGTCGTGGTCTTTGATTCTGACTCGGCCGGGAAGGCCGCCGCCATCAAGAGTCTATCCTCCTTTATGAGTGAAGGTCTTTCATCAAAGGTCATTGTCTTGCCCGAAGGGGATGACCCGGATAGTTATGTCAGCAAAAATGAGCTAAGCAACTTTTTTGTCCTGTTAGAAGATGCTGTCCCTATGTTTGATTACTACCTTGATTCGAAACTAGCCCAAAAGGGGGACGCGGTAGAACGCCAGGTGAATCTTCTTAAGGAAGTTCTTCCTGTTATGGCCGAGCTTGATCAGGTTTCTCAGCAATCCCTATACTTGCGGCGTCTTTCTGAAAAGCTTGGTATTGCTGAATCGATTATCCGGGTGGAGCTTCAAAACTGGCAGAAACATCACATGGGAGGGGCTCCTGAGGATGGCTTAAGGGAAAGATTGTCTTCTTCAAGGGCAAAGAAAGTTGATGATCTTTACCTCCTCAATGTCTTGATCCATCATCCACAGGCCATGAATAGACTGATGAGCCTTGATTACAGACTTATTCTATCTGATCCTGTGGTTGTGGGTATTTTTGATGCCATACATGAAATTTATGAAAAGGAAGGGGCCACGATGCCTTCGGATATCCTGGAATCACTCAAGAATGAGCAGGCCAGAGAGCAGTTCAGGGAAGCCATGCTGACGCCTCCCATTTTCGCGAATGAAAGAGTCGAACAGGCCTTGAATGGGTTTGAGGAAAAGATTCACGGAATAAAGATGACGGAGTCGAAAAAAAGAGCCGCACAGCAAGGTGATTTGGAGGGCTTAAATCGGATTCTTGAACTAAAAAGAGAGAGGGAAGGCCGAGTCATCTGATGGATAGAAACTTACAGGAGGGAGTTTGGATGGCTACTAATTCGGACACGATGAATTTGAAGCGATTAATAGATGTAGGGAAGGACAAAGGCTACATCACCTATGAAGAGTTGAACGATGATTTGCCGGACGATGTGGTTTCATCGGAGTACATAGATGACCTGATGATGATGTTTGAAGAGTTGGATATCATGGTTATCGATGAGGCCTCACGGAAGGAGATCGAGGAATCCAAAAAACTCAAGAAAAAGCGGAAGAAGGCATTGGAGAGGGAAAATCTCCGAGCACCGGTTTCCGATGCGGCATCCAAGGTTTCTGATCCTGTAAAAATGTATCTAAAAGAAATGGGCTGCATTTCTTTGCTTACAAGGGAAGGAGAAGTAGAGATAGCCAAGAGGATCGAAGCTGGAGAGAAGGACGCATTGAATGCCTTGCTGGAGTGTCAGGTGGGCATCGAGCATATTGTTGAGTTGGGACACAAGCTTAATACCGGTGAAGTCAAATTGAAGGATGTGGTCAATGACTTGGATGATGAAGAGAGCCATATCCAGATCAGCGAGAAGAAGAAGACCGTTCTGGCGCTAATTGAAGATATTAGAGGGTTTTATGAGGAGTGTCTCACTCACCAGCGAGAGATTCAAAAAACCCGTTGTTCAGCCGCGAAAAAGAAGAAGCTAGCCCCCAAAATAGAGGAAAAACATAAGAAAATTGTTGAATTGATCAACTCTTTCACTTTTGAGAAGAGACAACTAGACAGGATGGTCGAGAGGCTCCAACTAATAGTCGACCAGGTGGATCAGGTAGACAAGGATTTTGAAGAGTGTATGCTCAGGGCTGGAGGCAAACCCCTTTCACATGTAAAGAAGTGTTTTAGACAAATTCCAAAATCAGCCAAAGACAATCAAGTTGTTACGTCCCTTAAACTGAAGAAAAGTGAACTCGTGACCCTAAAGGCCAAGATTGATAATGCGGAAGGCTGTCTCAAAGAGATTAGATGGCGAACTAACATGGGTCAAAGGGAACTGAGAGAGACTCTGAAAAGAGTGGAAGAGAGCCTGGAGAAATCTAAGTATGCCAAAAGGGAGTTGATCGAAGCGAACTTGAGATTGGTAGTGAGTATTGCCAAGAAATATACAAACCGCGGCCTTCAATTCTTGGATTTGATCCAGGAAGGTAACATCGGTTTAATGAAAGCCGTGGACAAATTTGAGTATCAAAGAGGATATAAGTTTAGCACTTATGCCACGTGGTGGATAAGGCAGGCGATCACCAGGGCCATTGCCGATCAGGCTCGAACCATTCGTATCCCTGTGCATATGATTGAGACGATCAATAAGCTGATCAGGACATCCAGATACCTCGTTCAAGAGCACGGACGTGAGCCCACACCAGAGGAAATCGCGGAAAAGATGGAGTTCCCATTGGAAAAGGTGAGGAAGGTGCTGAAGATCGCCAAAGAGCCCATTTCTCTGGAAACGCCTATTGGAGAAGAAGAGGACAGCCATCTGGGTGATTTTATTGAAGACAAGAAGATCACAGCGCCTTCTGAGGCGGTTGTGAACCATAATCTGGGAGAACAGACCAGAAAGGTACTCACAACACTGACCCCAAGAGAGGAAAAAGTGCTTCGAATGAGGTTCGGTATTGGGGAGAAATCTGATCATACCCTGGAAGAAGTGGGTCGCGATTTCAGTGTAACGAGGGAGAGAATCAGACAAATAGAAGCGAAAGCTCTCAGAAAATTGAGACATCCGAGTAGAAGTAGAAAATTGAAAAGTTTCGTGGAGAACTAACGCGAATGGACTTGTGACTAGTCCATCATCGGTTTGAAAAAGAACAGGACGCGATTAAAAGGACTCATTACGGGGTGATTTATTCGGATTTTTCGAAACGATTTATGACTTGACAAATTCCCCGACTATCTCCATTGTTGACACAATTCCCGTGTACTCGGAGTATTCATCGACTCCCATTCTTACTGGATGGAGCCAGCAGGGGAATGTTTCAGTTTGGGGGCCCATAGCTCAGCTGGAAGAGCCACCGGCTCATAACCGGTAGGTCCCTGGTTCGAACCCAGGTGGGCCCACCAGTAAAAAGAAGTCTCTATGTTTATAGGAAATCGAAATCATCTAGTCGGACTCTATTTCAAACGGAACCCTCAAGAGGACCAAAGGGCGCACTCATAGGACGTGCGCCCTTTTTTTTACGCGTTTAGCTTATTATATTGTAGTTACATGAGTGGAATAGCCTATGCCCACACTGAAAGCTGTCCTTGGTGTTTTAGAGGAAATCGTTCCTTCCCGTGCTGCAGAAAGTTGGGACAATCCCGGCCTCCAGGTAGGATATCTATCCCAAGAGGTAGTCAAAATCTTCATCTCCCTTGATCCAACACTTAAAGCACTCAGGAAAGCTGTGAAGAGGAACGCTCAAGTACTCCTGACGCATCACCCCTTGATTTTCAAGCCCATATCGAGCCTCAACCGGGACCGTTATCCCGGAGGCATCATTTTCGAGGCAATTGAAAAGGGAGTATCCATAGTTGCTGCCCACACGAATCTGGATTCGGCGCGGGGTGGTATCAATGACGGCCTGGCCGATCTTTTCGGCCTTCAGGAGGTGGGAGGACTTGAAGAGAAAAGTGATTTAAACGAGGGAGGCTTGGGAAGAATTGGCGACCTACCGGAACCTGTAAAGCTTGGTAAAGTAACAGAGAGGGTTAAGGCGATTCTTGGCGCTGAGAGGATAAGGGTCGTCGGCCGAAAAAACAGGAGAATCAAACGGATTGCAGTTGTTGGGGGCGCAGGAGGCGGGATGGTTGCTTTGGCTTCAAAAAAAGGGGCTCAGTTACTGGTCACCGGAGAAGTGCGCCATCATGAAGCCCTTGAAGCGGAAGCTTTGGGGATGACTTTAATTGAAGCGGGACATTTTCAAACTGAAAATCCGGCCCTCAAGCCCTTTGCCAATCACTTGAGGAATCGTTTTTCAGAGCAGAATATGGATGTGATTGTTGAGGTCAATGACAGAGAGGAGAGTCCTATGCGATATGAATAGGGAGTTTTTGGTTGGAAATCTGGAGCGCAGGCAACGCAATTTTCTAATGAGGAGTGAATAAATTGAGAGAAGAAATGAGTCATCTGATATGCCTTCAGGACTGTGATAATAAGATAGGGCATATTCTGAGCAAGAAAAATGAAGGGCCATTGAAAATCAAGAGATTAGAGAATGAATTAGGTGTCATCGAGAAAGAACATCAAAAAGAATTGGAGAGGTTTGAAGCACTCAAAAAGAGTGGGCGCGATATCGACCGGGAGACACAAGATTTGGATGTCAAGATAGAGAAGAGCAAAATACGACTCTCCAACATAAAGTCCAACAAAGAATACAGGGCAGTTCTAAAGGAAATCGATGACCTGGAGAAGGCCAAGTTTCAAAGAGAGGAGAAGTCTCTTCAAATCATGGAAGAAATCGAGATGTTGAGAAAAAGATGTCAGGACAACGAAAAGGAAGTGGTAGAAGGAAGAAAGAAGTTGGATTTGGAGAAGAATGAAGTGCAGACCGAACTCAAGGCCTTAGACGAGGAGCTTCGACTGTTTGAAGAGAAAAGGACTCTCTTTTCTCAAACCGTTGAACAGGATCTTCTGAAGAAATACCTTTTACTTAAGGAGCGAAAGCAGGGCCAGGCCATCAGTCCGGTGAGTCAAGCCGTGTGTCAGGTCTGTCATATGCGGATCCCTCCCCAAATGTATAACGAATTGATAAGAGGAGATGCCTTGTTAAGCTGTACCAACTGCGGCCGCATCATTTATTGGGCCGAAGATGAATACTATAAGAAGGCTCTGAACGAGATCTAGTAGGCGAGACCTTTGAAAATTGTTCCATTTTGTTCAAGATCAAGGAAAGCGAAAATCTTAACCCTCCCGATTTACATCGGGACAGCCAGGAATACCTTGTAGTATTTCGAGGATTAATATTTGAGCGCGACACAGAGATTGGGCAAAAGGGAGTAATTTTCAAAAGTCTCACCTTGAACCTTTGAGTCTATAGCTGTAGAATACAGGACATGTTAGAGCAGGACAAATGACCGCTGCTTTACCTTTAGGTAGAGGGGAGGAAAGTCCGGGCTCCACAGGATAGGTGCTGGGTAACACCCAGTCCCGGTGACGGGCAGGAAAGTGCCACAGAAAGGAAACCGCCCCACTTAGTATCTTGGATATTGGGCGGGGTAAGGGTGAAAAGGTGAGGTAAGAGCTCACCAGTCCTGCCGGTGACGGCAGGAGCTAGGCAAACCCCACCCGGAGAAAGACCAAATAAGGGAACGTTTGAGAGTGGTCCGCTCGAGTTCCCGGGTAGGTCGCTTGATCTCAATGGTCACATTGAGACTAGATGAATGGTCATTACCCCCAAACAGGTGACTGCTTGGGGGGACAGAACCCGGCTTATGGCCTGCTCTAACATATTTTGCAACGCCAGGGAGATCTTTTCCCCTTCCACATTACCATGGATCCTAAATTGATCTCATAAGACTTACAATGATTCGATGAGCCAGATTTCCGAGGATCTGAAAACAGAAAAGCGCGATGATGGGTGAAATATCCAATCCCCCAAGAAGGGGGACGAATCGGCGGAAAGGTCTCAAGAGGGGTTCGCTAATTCCATATATGGTCTGAACAATCGGATTGGAGGGATCAGGACTCACCCAGGAAAGAAGAGCTCCGACGATGATCACAATAGAAAAAAAGCCCGTGAAAAGGCCCACCACGAAGGCCAATCCTTCTCCTAATCCCTGTAAGAATATACGGGGAGAAAACATGGTGTTTGGCACGATGAGATAGCGAATAACGGTGCTGAATACGCTATAGAGGACCAGAAGGAAAAAGAAAATAACCAAACGGGAATTTTGCCTTGGGAGACCAAACTGTTTGAGAATCCCATCAAGCGGATTAAAGGCCCTCTCAATCAACAAGGTAAATGAAGCCCCGAAGCTACGTTGTGATAGGATAGAAATGAACCACATGGCCATATAGGCCTGGAAAAGGAGTTGAATCAGGCTTAGGAAGCTGATTTCCACTCCAGATATGAAGGAGACGTGCCCAAGAGGGACATAGATCCCCCCTCTCAATATCACAAGAGCCAGGATTGTTAGAAGGGTGCCATAGGCGGCATTTCGGGTTACGTATCCTACCGGGATGAGAATAGGATCCGTAATCCGGTAGACCATTCCGTAGAAAGGATTGAAAAAGGCCTCACGGGGCTTGATCAACAGCCTTAAGAGCAGAATGATGATGACGATGTCAATGATACCTTTTATAAGCCCCATGCAGATTCCTCTGGTTAAGATCCGTTTTTCAATATATCACGTTATCCCAACCCGATGAGGAGTTCAACCTATTATGAGATCGTTTCGCGATTTCTGAAACCTTCTGATCAGGGCGGGATATTGGAAATGGTGTCGAGGCCATCCAGAAAAATGGCAGAATTTCATACGGAAATCAAGGTCAGGGTTCTTCCCAAGTCCTCAAGAACAGAGATCATAAAAATAGAGGACGACACGTATAAAGTAAAATTGACAGCACCTCCCGTGGAGGGGAAGGCCAACAAAGCCCTCATAGAGTTACTGGCCAAAAGGCTCGGGATTGGAAAGGGAAAGGTAGAGATTGTCTCTGGAGGCCGTTTCCGGTTAAAAACTGTCCGGATTTATGGCCTTTCTCCGGAAGAAGTCCATTCGTTTATGAGAGGCCTTTGAAAAACGCCCCCTTTTGCCCAATCTCGGCGTCAGGCTTAAATTCTAATCCTCGAAATACTCAAGGTATTCCTGTGGGTAGAATTTTCGCCTTCCTTGACCTTGAACAAAACTGCACATTTTTCAAAGGTCTCTATGACTGGCAAATAGCCCGTATTCCGAGAGAAAACAGTATGTTACTCGCCGCAGGAAAGTTATTCTCTAAATTGCATATCATGTAACTGCCGGAAACGGCCGCTGAGATTTATCAACTCGTCTTGTGTCCCGGATTCAATGATCCTTCCCTCTTCGAGGACATAAATGCAATCTGCTTTCCGTATAGTGCTCAAACGGTGGGCCACCACAAAGATCGTCTGTCTTCCTCTCAGTTTTTCGATGGTCTCTTGGACTGACTCCTCACTTTCCGCATCCAAGGCAGACGCTGCCTCATCGAGTATCAATATGGTGGGATCAGTCAAAATGGCCCTTGCTATGGCAATGCGTTGCCTCTGTCCTCCAGATAGAAGCGCTCCCCGATCTCCCACAACGGTGTCGTATCCATGAGACTGCTCCATAATGAAATCATGGGCATGAGCCGCCTTCGCCGCTGCCACCACATCTTCCATCCCCTTTTCCTGACAGCCGTATCTGATGTTATTGATGATCGTGTCGTGAAAAAGGAGGATCTCCTGACTGACAATGCTGATCTGTTTGCGGAGGGATTCCAAGGTCACTTCCCGGATGTCGGTCCCGTCAATAGTGATTTTACCTTCTGTCACATCATAGAAGCGGGGAACAAGATCCAGGAGAGTGCTTTTCCCAGCCCCGGTGGAACCCACAATGGCCACCATCTGACCTTTGTTGACTTTGAAAGAGAGATTTTCAAGAACTGGAATGCCTGGCCCATAGGAAAAACTCACTCCTATGAATTCTATGGACTCTTCGTGTTTCGGTAGGACTTTTGCGTCGGGTCGGTCTGTTATTTCAGGGATGGTTTTTATAATACCGAAGACCCGCTCCGTGGCGCCTTGAATGGTTCGAAGCTCCGCGTTGATTCTTGCTAAGTTCCTTATGGGTGTATAAAGCCTCTGGAAGGCGAGAAACATGGCCATGAGTTCACCCAGTGTGGGTCGAAAAAGGGTTTTCCCGACGATAATAACCACAAGTATCGCGAACCAGGCAGTGGGATCCATCATGGGGCCTTGCGCGAGGAACCACCGATTATAGTGCATCACTTTCTTGTAGAGGTAGTCTGCCAGTTCACGGAATTTGTGGGAGACACCCTTTTCCATGCAGAAGCCCTGAATGACCTTGAGACAGAGTAGGGATTCCTGGTAGGCGGATGTGACAACAGAGAGTGCATCTTGAACCCTGGTGATATGTTTCTTTGCTTTTCTTCCAAAGAGCCTGATAAGCCCGATGATGACGGGCCCAATGAATAAGGTGAAGAGTGTCAATCGCCAATTCTGGAAAAGAAGGTATATCAGAGCAGCGAGAGCCGTGAGAGGGTGCTGGACCAGTCCACTGAGAATACTGACCATGCTTGTTTGCATGACCGTGAGGTCTGCCGTGGCCCTGGAGATGAGTTCTCCTGACTTTTCCTTGTGATAATATCCGAGGGGAAGAGAGATAAACTTGTCAAACAAGTCTACGCGTAAAGATTTAATGGCCCTGTTTGAGAAGGCGGCCGCAGAAAGTTGGCCCAAGTAGAGGGTGATCGATTTAAGAAGAACAGATATAAATGCTATCGTGCCGAGGAGGATGAGAAGGTGGTTTGGGGAAATACTATCCACCAAAACCAGTTCAGTTCGACGCCATATGGGCCATGACAAGTCGGGTTGGAGTTCAATCCAGCTCATTCTCCAAGAAGTCGGCTCAACACCTGTTCTCATGGCTTCATCGATCAAGGGTAGGAGTGTTCTCAGATCCGTACCGTTATTAACAGCTTCATCAATTAGCGGTTGAAGGGTCATCCAATTCGCATCGGTCTTCGCGGCTTCATCGATTAATACTTGGAGGGTCGTCTCATCCGCACCAGTTTTCACAGCCTCATCGATTAAGCTTTGAAGGGACGATGGGTCGGTAGTGGTTTGCATGGCTTCATCTACAAAGGGTTCAACAAGAATGATAGGAACGACCATGAGGATGGAGCCGACGGCCGTGAGTAGAAGGGAGATGAAGACCAAGCTTCCGTGTGCCTTCACATAGAAGGCGATCTCTTTTCCCAGAATTTTATCTAAGAGTTTACCTAGCATCGTTAGTGTCCGAAGCGACTTCGGGACTCAGGATGAAGTTCATCCCGAGACCTTTGAAAAACGCTCCCCTTTTTCCCAATCTTCCGCCGTTCCATCCTCCGTAGCAGGCTACCTGTGCGCCGCAATAGCTTGCTATGGAGGGCGGGCTTCGGAGGATGGGCGCCCAAGGCTATGGCGGGACAAGCGGCGTCAGACTCAAATTCTAATCCTCGAAATACTACGGGTATTCCTGGCTGTCCCGATAAATATCGGGAGGTTTAGAATTCTCGCCTTCCCCCGCAAATGTACGGGATCTTCGACTTGCCTTGAACAAAATTGAACATTTTTCAAAGGTCTCATCCCATACTTATTGAGGGGCCGGAGCGATGAGGTTTGGGATTTTTAATGAACGCATCAGGTTTAGCTAATCACCAGTTTCATCTGAGTGACTTCAATATCCAGTTCCAGGCTTTTGCAGAGATCCTCAATCTCTTTCCTTTTATTCTCTCCGTTGAGTTTGAAGGAGATGATAATCTGCTCTATATGATGCCTCTTGATGATTTTCTCAAGCCCATTTTGACTACCGAATACAGGGTATCCCATGATCTTTCTTCTGTGCTTCCGCGGATTATCATCAATAAGACCCACAAGCGTTAGCCCAAGATCAAGATTTCTCTCTATCTCTTTGGCCAACATCTGCCCGCCGATCCCTGCCCCATAGATGAGTGTCGGTTTTCCACTATGATTCCTTTTTCTTATTCCTTCCTCGATCAAACGAAACGAGAGCCTGGAAAGGGACAACAGGGCAAGCATAAGAATCCAGTGAATGATAAAAACATATCTTGAAAAGCTGGCGAAACGATACATGAAAAGGAGGATAAGTATAGCCATAACCGTCCCCCCTGTGACAGCTTTAGCATAATCAGTCAGGTCCCTAATGCTTGTGCTTTGCCAGTCCCCTCGATAAACGTCCATTATGTAGAACCAAAAGATCTGACAGGCAATCATAATGGGTAAAGATTTCAGGAAGAAGGGAAAGTTGGGCCCCGGTTCTCCCTCGAACCGTAAAAGATAGGCAGTGTAATAGGCCACTGTGATCAAGATCAGATCCAGAAGAACCTCCAGAAGCCTTTTCTTGTATGTGATCTCGATCAAGATGGGTGTTATGCCGTGTCCATCGGGCTGGTTCAGAATGGATTCTTCAGAATAAGTTTTGACTTTCGCCAAGTAGATCCAGAAGAAAAGGACGAACAGGAGATAGAGAACAATGATCATCAGACTTGTACCGATACTGAGTTGTCCGATGGATAGGGCAATTAAACCGGATGCGAAGGAAAACAAATAAAGTATCCATACGGCGTTTCTTTCTGAGAAACCAATGGCAACCATACGGTGGGATGAATGGTCCCGTCCGCCTTGGGATATCGGGCGTCTGAAAAGCTTACGCATAAAGCTGACAAAACCCGTATCCAGTATAGGTATGAAGACTATCAGGATCGGGATGGCAATCACGGAAAGAAGGTGACCAGCGCTTCCACTCAGCTGCCTTCCCGGCTCACTGATAACAGTTATGCAAGCCAGGACAAAACCAATGAAAAGGCTCCCCGCATCACCCATGAAAATTGAGGCCGGGTGGACATTATATATCAGGAAGCCCAGAAGGGCGCCCAAGTATATGGCGCTTAGAAACAGTACAGCTCCCGCGGACAGACTCATGTGGGCGTTCGGGTAGTACATCAAAAAAATAAAGAGGCATGCAATAAGGGCAATTCCGACTGACAGTCCGTCCATGTTGTCCAGGAGATTGAAGGCGTTTGTAATGCCGACGATCCAGAAGATCGAGATAAATATATTGGCTGTCTCAGAATTGGTCCAATTCAACCTGAAACCAAAGAATAAGAGGATAGCTGTTATTATAATCTGCCCGGCCAGTTTGTGCTGCGGATCTATGTCATACATATCATCCGCCAGACCTAGAAAGAAAATGGCCACCGCGCAGCCAATCATGGGTAAAAAAGGTGAATCAAAGGGCTTCCAACCTATAAAATACTGCGCCAACAGCCAGACACTGATAAAAGAGACAAATATGCTAATTCCTCCAAAGAGGGCCGTGTCTTTTTTGTGCCACCTGTTGTCCTTGGGTGAGGCTATTTGTCCGGTGGCAAGGGCCAGTCTTCTTACAAGGGGGGTCAAGACCAGGGAAAGCACAAAACTTCCCCCAGAAAGTAGCAGATAGTAATGTGTGGGTAAGACGTTCATACCGGTTTAGTCTCTGATTTCAAAGGTCTCTCTCTGATCATCATAACCCGTTCAAACAGTATTTTTTCAAAAAAATTTCCATCCCAATATTTAGCAGATGGTCGGGAGGTTAATACTCACGGGAAATCCAATATATAGCATTCTAGTCTCGTTTACCAGGCTTTTCCTGGGTAAGATCGTTGTTGGGTTGAAATGTTTTTATGTCTATCTTTCAACCTTCATCATCAAATAGACTCCAAAAAAGAAGAAGACCAGATTGGTCAGCCAGGCTGATAGAATGGGTGGTAAAGTCCCGGACAGACCCAGGGACCTGGCAAATCCCAAAGCGACATAGTATAGAAAGCATAAGCATACACCCAGTGAGATAGCGACGGGCGTTCCAATTCTTTCAAATTTCATAGAAATTGGAGTCCCAATAAGGACCATAATGAAGACGATGAAGGGAAATGAGATTTTGTAGTTCATATAGACGAGATACTCTCTATTGTCATAGCCTTCCATGATTAACCTTTGAGCATAGTGTTTTAGCCGCAGGAAACTCATATCTTCCGGGCTCCTTTCCTTTTCCCCAAAGCTCCTCAAAAAAGTCTCGGGGGTTTCCTTTAGCGACAACAATCGTAGTGTCTCAAATCTGTTTGTCTGATACCCTCCGTTAGAGTCAAATTCTTGAACAGTCCCTTGTTCGACATGCCACTTTCCTCTTATCCAAACGGCCTTTTCTCCATCGATTATTTTAATCAATCGGAAAGAGTCGTCAAAAAAATAGAAGGTCGGGCGCTCCATGCTCTGATTGGCGTAGTCAAAATGTCGCATCGAGTATATGGCTTTTGCACTCTTATACCATATCTGATTTAACCCGCGGAACTGATACGGGTCGCGCTTGCGCACCTCAACGTCCCAGATTTCATTGGACTTTGAACTCGTGTAAGGGACGACTAATTCATTCAGGATAAAACAAACCATCGCCAGTAGCACACCACTTACAAGGATGGGATGGGTCACGCGAAAGATATCGAGTCCGCAAGCCTTCATAGCCGTGAACTCATTTCTCTTCGCCAGCAGTGAAAACAGGATGATGACGGAGATCAGAGTAGCAACAGGGAGCATTTGTGTGAAAATGAACGGGATCTTATAAATGAGAAAACTCAGCATGTTCACTGCCGACACTTGGGCGTGAACGAAATTGTCAATTTTTCCGACAAACTCTATGATAAGATATATGAATACAAAGATGATTTGGCAGAGTATGAGGAGTTTGGAAAACTCTCTAGCGACGTATATTGAAAGGATTTTCATTTATTCTCCCATCCTGTAATTCTCGCGCCGCCTGCTTTCCCTCTTGAATTTCCTTTTTTCCAGGACCTGAATGGGACGTTCATTTATGGCTCTGTGCCAGAGATAGAGGCAAGAGATGAGCAAGAAGAGATCAGGCGCCCATATGCCAATGAATGGAGTTATAAAGCCTGTTTTACACAAATTTCTAACGGCGGCCAGGAACATATAGTAAATCAAAAAGACGGTTAGCCCTACAACGATGCCGACGGTTCGGCCACTCGACTTAAGCTGCGCTCCTAAGGGAACACCAATGATTCCCATCAAAAAGACAGCCAAGGGGATAGAAAATTTTTCCAGAAGATGCACCAGGGCCATATTGTAGTCTTGTCCGCCCTTTACCTCATGCTCAATCAGATCTATCAGTTCTTTTACGGACATCTCTACCAATTTTTTTTCACCTGATGCAACGGACTCCAAGATCTTGTCCATTCCTATCTTCAACCCGCGGCGGTCAAAATGCCCGCCCACGGTCCTTGAATCCTGGTCAACATAGGAAAGCGTGCCATCTAGGAACACGATGGTGATGGTCCTTGACTCGGGATCGCGCAGAATTCTGGCTTCCTTGGCTACAATGGTCGAAGTAAACGTGGGGTCTGTTTTGTTGACTACAAACACATCTCTTAGAACACTGTCGGCGCTGGAAGAGCTATTGACGTAAAATGTGAGATTGTCAATTGGTTGGGAGAATACCCGTTTCTTAATGCCCAGATTGTCTCCTGACTGCGCGATCTGAAATTCCAAATCCTTAAGCGACCTGTTCCCCCAAGGGGATCCAACAATCCCCAAGAACGTCGCAACCAGAAAGCTTATCAACGAGACCAGAAGGACAGTGGGAAGCATCTGAAAAAGAGAGATCCCTGAAGACTTCATGGCCAGAATCTCATTACTGCTGGATAGACGAAGAAATGCCACAAACACGGCCATGAGGGTCGTAGCGGGGAGTGCAAGGAAGACAATGTCAGGAAGAAGATAGAAGATGAACATCAAGACCTGGGTGAGATGCACCCCGTAGTTTATGACCCACTCTGAGAATTTCAGCATCTCTGTGGACATGATGAGAAAGATAAAGACCACTAAGACGGTCACGAAGGTCGGCCAGATTTCATTGAAGATATACTTGTGAAGTGTAATTCTCATCCTTGCGTTTGCTCATCATCAATATTCAGTAACAGCACTCATGTATCTTTAAAACTTTACCATTTCCAAGCTATTCTATTGAATATGCCAAATTAAATCAAACGATTACCAAAGTACCGATTGAAGAACATGTGATCATTTCATATATAGAGCCTTACCTGGTAACAAATTTGACAATTCTGATGAGGCTTTCTTGAGTTCCTCTGGAGGACTCGATTGAAAACTCAGACACACGTCACAGGCCATATAATCCGATATTCATAATAAAATCAATAAGCTTTAAAAATCCAACTGAGCATTAAGTGATTTCCTGCCTTCACGGTGAGATTTTTGATCTCAAATGGGATACAAAATGGTATTGAGGTTTTGGTTAGTGGACAGAATCAATCTTGCCGGGCTCAATGCACCGTTTCATGCCTGTGAATTACGGACACAACATCCTAGGGTCGGATTTGGCTTGACACACAAGGTCAAATTTCCTACACTCCGACCCACAAAAAGCGACTTCTTATCACCTCACCGACCCACAAAAAGCGACTTCTTATCACCTAATGTATTATAATTGGATATTCTACTGATCTTTTAGGTAAATGAAATGATCGACGAAGAAAATTTTACTCGCAATAAAAGGGAACCTAAACTGATTGCCTTTTATCTGCCACAATTCCATCCGACGCCTGAGAATGATATTTGGTGGGGGAAAGGATTTACTGAATGGACAAACGTCACAAGATCAACTCCCCTTTTTGAGGGGCATTACCAACCACATTTGCCCAGTGATCTTGGCTTTTACGATTTAAGGCTGCAAGAAACTCGCCACGATCAAATAAAACTGGCCAAACAGTATGGCATAGACGGATTTTGTTATCACTACTACTGGTTCAGCGGTACCCGGTTGTTGAATAAGCCATTGGACGACATGCTCGCTGATCCTGATAGTGATATGCCTTTCTGTCTTTGTTGGGCAAATGAAACCTGGACAAGACGTTGGGATGGTACTGATTACGAGATTCTAATCGCACAGAAATATTTGCCCAATGATGATTTGAATTTTATCAAGTCATTGATCCCCTTTTTTAAAGATAAACGCTACATATATTTAGATGGCAAACCCTTCCTAATCGTTTACCATCCGCAGCATTTGCGGAATGCAAAAAAGACTGTAAGCGTATGGCGTGATTACTGCCGTTCAATTGGTATGGGTGATATTCATGTATGCGCTGCACTGACACATGGAAATATGGACTATGAGAGGTTCGGATTCGACAGTGGTGTTGAATTTCCACCCCATAACCTTATTTGCGACAATAAAAATCTTGAAATTCGATTCCATCGTCCTTTCAAAGGAAATGTATTCCAGTATGGAGACGTAGCTCAGCAATATCTATCGCGCAATTACCAAGGTTCGCGTGTTTTTAAGACGGTTTTTCCATCATGGGACAATACTGCCAGAATCAAAGATCGAGCAGTTATTGTTTTAAACGGCATTCCTGATAATTACGAACACTGGCTTTCTTCTACGCTTGAAATATCTCTTCGAGATGGTGTTGGTGAGTTTGTGTTTATCAATGCCTGGAATGAATGGGCTGAAGGTTGCCATCTTGAACCGGATCATCTGTTTGGACATGGTTTTCTAGAAGCTACCCTAAATGCGAAACAAGCTGTGCGGCGCCATACATCTTTCAGTAATAGCGGTTTGTCTTTTAGTTCCGATATACATCGCAGGTTGTTTTGGCCAGATTTGCGAGAGACGTTTACCTACCACCTGGGTATACGATTTGGAAATCTGAAGCTTTCGATAAACAAAAGGCCGTGGTTAAGGAACGCAATACTGCCGATGGTGAGAGCGATAAGAGCTTTGCGTGCTATATTCGTTCAACCGCGATAGGCTGAATGCTATACTATCCCAGTATCTCTGAACAAATCACCGAATAAGAAAATGCGATACCTTTCTGATCGCCTTTGAGCCTTGAAACACACTTTTCTCCGTCTAAGTCACATGTTTTTCGTTGGACGATTGGATAAATTCCTGATGTCACGGTAGTTCACTGGGAAGGGCAAAGTAAATAAGACAATCTCCCCGTGGAAATCTGGAAGAAGAACTTCGGGGCTGCATTCATCTTTGACAATAAAACTACTCACCAGGGACCATTCGTGGTATAAAACGAGCAATCTTGTTTTGGCTTATTGTAAAGTCTTCACTTTGAAGCTTTCACTGTTTTACGGATCGATAGCATGAAAATCGCAGTGGTTATTTCCAAATACGGCCTCTTGGGAGGTGCTGAGAACTTTGTGTTCCAACTTACGGAACGACTGGCTATGCGTGAAGGCTTTGAAATTCATGTTTTGGCCAATCAATGGTGTCAGGGAAATAACTCTATCATTTTTCACAAGATTCCCAAAGTCCTTTTCCCCCGGTTCATGAAACCGATCAGCTTCGCATATTTTGCCGGTAAAAAGATTGCAGCAGAGAACTTCGATCTTGTTCACAGTCACGCCTGGATCTTTGACATGGACTTTTTTACCATACACGGCGGCCTCCATGAGCCATGGATCAAAGAGGTGAGGCGTAAGCCTATGAGTCTTTTTGACAAATCCTTGGCCCGGGTGGAGAAAAGAGGCGTGTATGCCCCCCGTCTGAAATTGATCCTGCCTGTTTCCACTCTACTCAAGAAGGAATTACTCAGATTCTATAATATACCGGAATCAAAGATATGTGTGATTCAACCGGGAATCTCTGCTGAACGCTTTTCTGCTTTGGATTCGGAACGATCCCGACATGAAGTTCGTAGACGTCATGGTTTGTCCGCGAGTGATCTGGTAGTTCTATTCGTAGGTATGAATTTCGAGGTAAAGCGTTTGGACCTGGTAATGAAGGCTGTCGCTGATTTGTCCGTGAGAAGGAAAAACCATTCCGATTTGAAGCTGCTCGTGGTTGGAAAAGGGAAGAAGAAGCACTACATGAAATTGGCTCGTGATTTGGGAATCGTCAATCAGGTCCTATTCGCAGGCGTAACCCAAAAGGTCGAAGAATACTATATGGCCTCTGATATCTTTGCCATGCCATCCATGAATGATTCCTTTGGCATGGTGGTTTTGGAAGCCATGATGGCGGGATTACCATCCATAATCACGGAAACGGTTGGCGCTAGAGATCTCATTGAATCCGGTAACCAAGGTTTTGTACTGCCGGATAACCCCTCGGTCTCCGATATGAGTGAAAAGCTTTCGTTTCTTTTAAAAAAAGAGAATCGTGTGAGAATGGGCAAAAGCGCCCGGGAGGTTGCCTGTCGTCAAAGTTGGGAAAGTAGGGCGGATCAGGTGGCTGAGTTGTATGATCAGTTCTCAAAGAGAGATCTCACCAGATAGAACAGGCCTCGAAATACTGCCTCGATCTGAGCCTCTTAATCACTTAAACCGTCAAATCGAGTATTACTCCCAAATTTTCCTTTTTCCCAAAGCTTTGCAAATTTCACAAAGATATAGTAGGAACTCAAAACGGCGATGATAAAGCCTGCTAATCCATCTAAGAAGCCGAGTTTGTAAACATAGGTCTCGAAGAACTTTATAGGGGGCTTGAAAAACATTTTGATAAGGGCAAATCGAGAACCTTTTCTGAAAAGCCCATCCGCCGAGATCGCGGAGAACTTGTCGATAGTGGATAGTTGGTCAGATATACTCTTGTAAGTGTAGTGTTCTATCTCCCCACTGAGTTTAGCGGTCTTCCCATTGACAAAGTACTTGTCATGAGGATTCTCACCACCGCAAACGACTTCATTTTTTTTGAAAAGGCGAAGTTTGTAGTCAGGATACCATCCTCCGTGATTGATCCATCGACCTAAATAGAAAGAATGCCTCTTCACATAATACCCATTTATTTGATCCCTGTCAGCAGAGAGCCTGGTCAAGATCTCATTACGCAGTTTTTCAGTGACTACTTCATCAGAATCCAGAGAGAACACCCATTCATACAGGGCGAGAGAAACAGCGTATGACTTTTGCTGGATGAACCCTGGCCACTCCCTCTGGTATA
>CAZFMX010000032.1:0-31837 GCA_964520425.1 uncultured Desulfobacteraceae bacterium | reverse complement strand
GCATACCATGGTACATCAGCTATCACTATCCAAAAGTACAGTAGATAAAAGAAATCCCCCCTACCCCTTGTATTTCCTCCCCATGCCGGCGGTAAAGTGGAACATCGGTTTGGTGATTTTTCTGATGTTTATCGGGCCGTGCTCGATGCCCGCCGGAATAAACGCAATAAAGCTCCTGTCAATAAAGTTCTGCTTGCCGTCAATCCAGAACTCAATCTCCCCGCCAAGGTTATAGCGGTCGTCGGGGTCGGTGCCGACCCATGCCACAGCTTCGTCGTAGTCGTGCGTATGCGCCCCTATTGTGTGGTCTTTGCGCTCTTTGGTTTTCTCCGGCCAGTCGCCGGGGAGGAACCACGCCGTCTCCATATAAAAAGCGCCCTGGCACACGTCGCTGTCTAAAGAAATAACGCGCCGCGCCTCGTTATCGGCAAAGACGGGCGTCCACGGCGCGTCGCCCACCACGTCAACTAAATCCGTCACAAAGTATTTCTTATCCCAGTTAGCCACTATTTCTTCTCCTTTTCCTTAAAAGTAAAAGGGGACACAGCGTCCCCTTTTGCCATCGTAACGATTGTTCTAAGAGGGTGGTTCCGAAGCAACTTTGACCGGCATTCTATTCGAAGCCCTCTCCGTATCGGCCCTCATCCACATAGTCTCTAAAGCGGGTACGTTCCTTTTGAAAATGGAGTTTAAAGTAGCCGGTAGGCCCGTTTCGCTGTTTGGCTAGGATGATTTCGGCCACATTCTGGTTTTCTTCAGTGGTGGGGTGATACACTTCATCCCTGTAGATGAACGCAATGACATCCGCATCCTGTTCTATAGCCCCACTCTCCCTTAAATCCGCGAGTTGGGGCCTTTTGTTGGGCCGATCTTCAACTTTCCTGTTTAACTGAGACAAGGCCAAGACCGGGACATTCAGGTCCTTGGCTAGAGCCTTCAAAGATCTGGATATTTCAGAGATTTCCAACTGTCTTGACTCTGCCGTTCTTCTGCCCTGTAGCAACTGCAGGTAATCGATGATCACAAGGCAAATATCACGCTTTTTGGCAAGCCTTCTGCATTTGGCCTTCATTTCGAGGACACTGAGTCCTGAAGTATCGTCAATAAAGATGGGAAGCTCGGATAGCGTATTGGCCGATTCCGTGAGTTTCATCCAATCCGTGTCTCTCAAGGAACCGGTCCTTAATTTAGTGGCGTCTATGCCCGAATGAAAACCAAGCAACCTCAGCCCCAGTTGGAGGTCGGCCATCTCCAGAGAAAATACAGCCACTGCCTTCTTTGTCTTTGCTGCGGCGTTGTAACCGATGTTGAGGGCCAACGCGGTTTTTCCCATACTGGGTCTTCCCGCGATGATAATCAGATCTGAAGGCTGAAGTCCCGCAGTCAACCGGTCAAAATCGACAAAATCCGTGGGCACTCCCGTAACAAATCCGTCAAGTTCTGATACGCTCTCGAGTTTCTTAAAACTGCTCTTGATGACCTGTTTCATGGGGGTAAAACCTTCCCCCACGGTTTGCTCGGCAATATCAAAGATAGACTGTTCTGCCTGATCGAGGAGGTCGTCCGTTTCCTGCCAACCCTGAAAACAGGACTCAGAGATGATGGAACACTGGCTGATCAGCTTTCTTCGCACGGAGAGATCTCTCACAATTTCGGCATGAAACCGGATGCCGGCAGATGTAGAAACCGCATCAACCAGAGATGCCAAATAGTCCGTACCCCCGGTTTTTTCAAGAAGATCCTTTCCCGAAAGATATTGCGAAAGGGTAATGAGATCGACGGGCTCATTGTTGTTATAGAGACTGACCATCCCTTCAAATAGATGCATATGAGCTTCACGATAGAAATCATCAGAGAATAGGATGTCCACGATCTGATTCAAAGAATCGTTATTGATCAGGATACCTGCCAAGATGGCCTGCTCAGCCTCTATGTTGTGAGGAGGGACCTTGACCCGTGAGGGAGTTGTCTTTTCTATTGCCTGAGGCATTCGAGATTCAGAAACCTTTCGTTAAAGTGTTTTCCTTGGCCACATAAGCCGCCCTGAAGGATGAATTCAGCCAAGGTGACCGTTTGAAATGAACGTCCCGTAAAATCATGTAAATGATTGAAGCCGTCGGAGATTCTGCAAATGGTTGAAATCGACTGTTCTCGAAGCTATGTTTGGTCTTGCTCTTCTGGGACCACAATCACTTTTATGGAGCTTAGGATATTGGGATAGAGTTTGACTGAAACCTCATGTTCTCCCGCGGTCTTGATGGGCTTATCCAAGACGATTTTCCGGCGATCAATACTCACACCCTGTTTCTCTAAATGAGCTGATATATCCATGGTAGTTACGGAACCGAACAATTTGTCCCCTTCCCCGACCTTCTGAGGGATAGTGACGACAATATCCGCCATTTTCTCCTTAATCTTTTCCGCTTCTTCCTTGGCGAGTGCTCTTTTAAGTTCAATCTTCTTCCGCTGAGTTTCCATCAGTTTGATGTTTTGTTCGTTGGCCTCCAAGGCGAGACCTTTGGGGATGAGGTAATTGCGGGCGTGACCTTTGGCTACATTTACTGTGTCCCCTTCAAAACCCAACTCATGAATATCTTGTGTTAATATGACCTTCACTAATCTTTCCTCCGTTTCTATGTCCCAGGCCGGAAATTTCTCGCTCTCGGCCCTTTAGTGGAGTCATCAAATCTCCATCAAATTGATAACTCGAGACCTTTGAAAAACACCCCCTTTTGCCCAATCTTCCGCCGTCGCCAAAGGCTATGGCGGGACAAGCGGCGTCAGACTCAAATTCTAATCCTCGAAATGCTACGGGTATTCCTGGCTGTCCCGATGAAAATCGGGAGGGTTAGAATTATCGCCTTCCTTGACCTTGAACAAAATTGAGCGTTTTTCAAAGGTCTCAACTCGGTATAAAGCTTATTCCTGGATGTTCACTTAACGTCAAGTCACGGCCTTCTGATTCAATTTTCTGAAGTCTGCCCATTGATCAAATAGTCCTGCAACAGCCAGGGTGATCAAAAAATAAGGCAGGATTAAGATTAAAAGGTATACCCCGAGTCTTCCCAAAAGAGGCGCATGGTATTTATTAAGAAAAAACTGAGTTATGGAAAGGCCGTGAAACACGTATATGGCCACCATGATGATTAACGCATTGACGGCAAACAACTTTATACTACCTGTAGTCAGAAATAAAGCAAAACCTGTAATGATCACACCCCAAACCATGAGTTCAGGAGCCTGCCATTGATCCATAGGACCGAAGTTGGGGTATGGGAGGTCTTTGAACCGGAATAATGGTCTGCTTAGAACCACAATAAAACACACGCTAAGGGCCGTGCCCAGGATGAACATGGACGGGTAGATCTTTGGGATAATATCCTCCATAACCTTTTGAAATCGAACGGCTTCATCTTTGTCAAGCCCCAAGTCTTTATAGGCCTCAATGATCTCTTCATCACGACTCTCATGAGATTCCGGGTTCACTTCCGTACCCCCCATTTTTTCTGATGACCTGACCAGGGACAAGAGGAGGATAGAAACGATTAGGACTGAGCAGGTTCCCAAGACTATGGTGAGACCCAGAGTGAATCTTCTTCTGTAGAGTTCTGAAAGTATGAGGCCAAGTATGCTGGATTCAGCGCAAGAAATCATCATCTGCGGATGTCCAGCCAAGTTGCTGAGTAGCCCCACACAAAGGAGGGTGACAACGGAGATTTTCACGCCATCACGGAGCCCAAGTCGTGTCGCGTAATAAAGAAAGGGTAAGGGTATAAGAAGGGCGAAAAACAATCCAAGCACGGGAATCCAGGCGGCGGCAGAGAGAAGCAGGACCACAGAACCCGCGCACCCTATGATATCTGTCGGTTTCATGGACTTCAATTTTGAAGGCACTCCTCCTGATTCACCATCAAGGCATCATCTGCTGCGTTGCTTTCGATCTCTCCTCCTTGCGGCGTATTACCTATACGCCTCAGTCGTCGCTCCTCGGCGCCTTACATCTAATACCTTGCTGGTGATCAGGGATAAGCCCAAACCACTTGATTTGAAAGAATATCTCCTTATTAAATGGTGGGTTTCGGATTCCCCTGACCTACGAGCCCTTTGGTAGTGAGAGACTCAATTTGACCTCGTCAACAAATCTCGGGGTCTAACGGCTCGGGCCGAGTTGCGAAAGCCAACCCTGCTTTTTTTGGCATGGGATAGGCACTCGAATGATCATCGTCTATGGAGAGCGTTAGGACTGAACAGCCATGTCGCAAGAGTCAATGGGAACGTGTTTAGAGCGCTTCTTGTCGGGTTCCTATACTATTTCAGAGTTGACGTTGTGAAGGGTAACAGCGCAATATTTCTGGCCCTTTTTATGGCGACAGTCAGGACCCTTTGATGTTTAGCACAGGTGCCGGAGATGCGTCGCGGCGTGATTTTGCCACGTTCAGTGGTATAATACCTCAGCATTCTGACATCCTTGTAATCAATCACGATACTGCTGTCAGCACAAAACCTGCAGACCTTTCTTCTGTGATAAGTCGTTTTTCGTCTATTGAATGCCATGTTCCACCTCTTGATCCGGCTCTGAGTCCTCATTCTGGACAGCCTCTTCTTTCTCAGGTGTCTGATCTTCCGTTGTGGGAGCCTCCTCCACAGCTTCCTCCGCAGCCTTTTCCTCGACTCTTTTCGACTCCTCTATCAAGTCTTCGGGATTCACATTGTCACCAAGCTTGATGGTCTGATATTTGAGAACTTTGTCATCGAGTTTAAGTGCTCTGGTGAGTTCATCCGTGATTCCGGCATCACCACAATAGTCCATAAGTACATAAAAACCTTGGTCAAATTTCTTCAGCTCATAAGCAAGTCTTCGCTTACCCCACTCTTCGAGCTTGATAATGACACCTTTTTCATTCTCGATTAGGTCCTTATGTTTGGCTATAACAGCCTTGTAGTCTTCATCGCCCAATTCCGGGCTGGTGATATAAAGGGTTTCAAAATGCCTCATGGTATGTTCTCCTTTCGGTCTCTTTCTATGATTACATTATCGGCCCCGTCTTCTATCAGCGCTTCGGGGATGAAGCGGAGCAAGGAGACTGTCAAATCAAAACCAATTTTGATACCACTCAAATAAGTCATTGTCAAGCGGTTTAGGTGTTTGGCAGTGTATAATACTGGTGTGCTACGGCTTTTTAGGGATTTGCACAAGCCCTGAGACCAAGATCCAAGGTCGCAGGTAGAAGATATGCATCACACACCGATTGTTTAGATAAAGAGTTGATTTCCTCCAAGATCATTCATAGACTCTTCCAGAAAGAAGTTGGAATTGCGGCCTTTTCATTGAACTATGCGAATTGACACTCAAAGCGAGTCGACTTATATTGAACTACCACATTGTAGGCTATGATCGAAGACGTACGACTAAAAAAATAATTTCTGTGAGACCGAGCAATAGATCTTTAGAATAATTGAATTGGGCTGCTTCTCAATACAAGAAAGAGAAACACAGAAATGGTCAGGAGGGGCGAATAAGAAATGAAGAAATGGTTGAATGAGAATCTCTTGTGTCCGGAATGCATCCCCGAAGAAATATCCTTGGATCTTGATATTCATGAGGAAGAGGATGAGGACGTGATAGAAGGTCGACTGGTGTGTTCGGATTGTGGACGAACCTACCCGATACAGAAGGGGATTGCGTTCATTTTGCCTGAAAAGTCACAGTCTGTGTTGTCGAATGGTACGGGATATAATTCAAGGGGGATGTTATCTGCATATTTGTGGAGTCATTTCTGTGATTTCTTCAATGATCCTGATGCGACCGATGCCTATAAGATATGGTCAGCCTATTTCAAAGGTTCGAACGGCTATGCTTTGGATATCGGATGTGCTGTTGGAAGGTTATCCTTTGAAATGAGCAAGACCTATTCTTATGTCATCGGGATTGATACATCCAAGGCCTTCATCGGAAAAGCACGGGAACTAATGGTCAAGAGAAGGCTGGATTTTGACCTCATCATTGAAGGGCATATTACTGAAAGGCGTTCGTGTGATTTGGAGGATCAATGGAATTACGACAATATGGAGTTCATTGTCGCCGACGCCTTGGCGCTTCCCTTTCCAAAGAGTCTTTTTTCAGCTGTTTCTTCCGTGAATATATTGGAGAAGGTCCCCGACCCGCTGCTACATTTAGCTGAAGCCGATCGGGTTTTACGCAAAAAAGACTCTATGTTCTTGTTCTCAGATCCTTTCTCTTGGGACGAATCCTTCATGGATTCTGAACTATGGTTAGGCGGAAAACCAGATGGTCAGTATGGAGGCCGCGGAATGGGCAATATCCAGCGCATCTTATCAGATGGGGATGGTGTATTCGATCCACCCTTAGAAATTATCGAGAAAAAGGATATTGCCTGGAAGATTCGAAAAACAGCAAATTTATGGGAGTACATTAATTCGCAATCTGTTGTTGCTACTCGATAAGAGACTTGTTTGTGTGGAGTGGTTGTTTTGATGGAATTTTTATGAGGTCATCTGTTTTGGATAAAAAATACGGAATTTGTGGTTTGTGCTTTCATAGCCCTGGTTGTGGGGTGATCGTCCATTTTGATGAACAAGGCAGGGTTGACCGGTTGGAACCCGATCCCGACGCCCCAAGCGGTAAAATCCTATGTCCCATTGCGGACGGCGTTAAGGAAATCGTCTATTCAGAACAAAGGCTAAAACATCCCATGAAAAGAGTCGGTCCAAAGGGAACTCATGAATTCGAGCAGATCTCTTGGGATGAGGCCTTTGAAACCATAGTGAATAAATTTATTGAGTTAAAGGAATCATATGGACCGGAAACCGTGGGGATTTATGCAGGCACAGGGTCTTATGAAAGGTCTTTTAAGGATATATTTCAATTAAAGGGCTCTGAAATATACTTGGCTTCCAGTATCTTGTTCCCTTTTGGCTCTCCGAATACCTTTGGTGTAGGGGCACCCTGTTACACCTCATTGGGGGTTTTGGCTCCAAAACTCACCATGGGATGCCGACACATCGATATGTTCTCTGATGTGGATAATGCCGACTTGATCCTGGTTTGGGGGACGGATCCATCCACTTCCACGCCACCGGAGATGTTTGAACGTCTAAGAACGGCCTCGGAAGAGGGCGCTGAAATCATCGTCATAGATCCCAGAAAAACAAAGGCGACTGAGTTGGAAGGGAGTGAATGGATCAAGATCAGACCTGGAACTGATGGCGCCCTGGCTTTGGGTTTGGCCCATATCCTGATAAGAGATCACCTTTACGATGAGGAATTCGTGAAAGATTGGACCGTAGGTTTTGAAGATTTCTCAGACTATGTAAGGGATTTTACGCCGGAATACGTGTCCAAGACAACGGGAATTGATGAGGACAAAATTGAAGACCTGGCTGAGCGTATTGTCGATGCCGAAGGCGCGACCTATCTCATGTATACGGGATTGGAATATACGAAGAGTGGCGTCCAAAACATACGCGCCGTCATGGTCCTCTGGGCCCTTGCCGGGCAATTGGATGTGGAAGGAGGGCGTTGTTTTCTGAGAAGAGAGAACTCTTTCCCCTTACCCACAAGCAAACAAATCGAAACGCCTGGTCAGGATAAGTCCATTGGCAAGGGTAAATTCTCGGTCTATTCCCATTTTTGTGGGGGAGAACCGCACGCAAGTCTCCTACCAAAATCGATTATTGATGGGGATCCATACAAGATCAGAGCACTAATTGTTTTGGGGGCATCACTCCTGACATCCTGGCCCAATCCCCGAATTTGGAAAAAGGCATTATGTGAGTTGGATTTTATGGTCTGCATAAACCTGCAATTAACCGCAGATGCGGCTTATGCAGATATCGTCCTGCCTTCCACGACGGGATTTGAGCAGGAATCATATTGTTACTATGGAAATGCACTGAGATTAAGAGAAAAAGTCATAGATCCTGTTGGAGAATCTAAGTCACCATACGACATCCTTACAGAATTGGCCAAACGCCTCGGATATGGAGACCTGTATCCGCAGAATAAGGAGGAGCTTCTTGACTACATCTTGAGCGAGTCGGGTTACACGGTTGAAGATTTGATGAAAGCGGAGAAACATGTGCTCAGAAGCCCCAGTAATGAAATGGTGTACCGGAAATGGGAAACAGGATTGTTACGAGCGGACGGACAACCAGGCTTTGAAACACCGTCAGGCAAGTTTGAGATCAAATCGAATATCCTGGAAGAGTACGAGTATAGCGGCATCCCCAGATATGAAGAATCTGATGAGACGCCTATGAGCAATCCAGAAGTGTTTAAAAAGTACCCGTTGGTCTTGGGGACGGGCCCTTTCAAACCGGACATGAAATCCTGTTTGCGAGCCATCCCCAGTTTCATCGAAAAATATCCTTATCCTGTGGTTGAAATGAATGAATCGGATGCCGAGGATCGGGGCGTTAAAACGGGTGACCTGGTGAGTATCAAAACACCCCGGGGATCAATACGAGTGAGGGCCTATGTGACCGACAAGATCATGAAAGGTTTTGTGTATACCCCTGTGGGTGGCGGCGGACCGCTAGGTCCTGATGAATGGAGGGAAGCCAACGTCAATCTGTTAACGGATTCGGAGCAGTTTGACGAAATATCCGGTTTTCCCGTTTACAAAACCTTGTTGTGCCAGGTCACGAAAAAGAAACGAAAGCGCAAGGGAATCGCTGTTCAAGATCCCAGCTTAGGTTGCATTGGGTAACTCAATTCTACTTCGTTTGCTCATCAGGATTCTTTTGAAGCACTCGGTAGGTCCCACTTCTAGAGCGAAAACAGCCGGAAACTCCGGGCTTGAATACTCCTATTTGCCGGGTTCTCGATCTTTCTCTTGATCAAGGAGGTCGGTCTTCCACGGTCTCATGGCAAAAACAATACCCGCGATGAGAGTAAATAATACCCAGTCTCTTCCAATCAGAATCAGAGCAGTCCAGGAGTAATTCTCATAGGGTTGTTTCAATTCATGGTACAGATCCCATATAATGATGAGAGATAAGATCATGGGAACGATGAATTTGATGAGGATATCCCACCAGATCCCCAGCCTGATAGAAGATACCTTGTTGATATGTCTTCGAATGACTTCCAGTTTGAACATCCAACCTACTAAAATGCATTCACCAACTCCCACAACAACAAGACCATAATGGTTCAGGAAGTGGTCCACAATGTCCAGCCAGAACAGGCCCCCTTCTGTCGTAAATATAATGGAGCCCAGCAGACCCAGTACGCAGAGGACGGTGACGATCTTTTTCTTTTCTCCCCCGAATTTGTCCATATACGCCGCACTAAAGGCCTCGATTATAGACACCGAGGAGGAGAGCCCTGCAATCACCAGGCTCAAGAAAAAGATGGCGCCGAAGATTTGGCCGGCGGGCATCATGCTGAGAGCCTTGGGATAGGCCACAAAAGCTATTCCACTGTCCTGCCTGATCAAGTTGGAAATGGGTTCGCCCTGCAATGTAGACATGAAGCCAAGGACCGAGAAGACAGCAAAGCCTGCAAAGATGGAAAAGCCGCAATTAATAAAGGCCGTCAATATGGCGTTTTTTGTGAGGTCGGACTTGGCCGGCAAATAACTGGCGTATGTAATCATGATGCCGAACCCCAGACTGAGGGTGAAAAAGATTTGACCGTAGGCATCGATCCATACTTCTGGGCTGGACAGCTTCGAGAAATCAGGGGTCAGATAGACTTTGATGCCTGCTAAGGCCCCCTCAAATGACACGGCCCAGGAGACAAGGACTATTGTTAAAATAAATAGCGTAGGCATAAAAATCTTATTGGCCAGCTCAACACCTTTTTGTATGCCGCGGTAGACGATGGCCCAGTTGAAAAACCAGACGACAATCACACCAATAAGAATGGGTGTTCTGGTTTGACCGATTTCGGAAGGACCACTGCTGATATGAAGGAATTTATTGAAAAAGAAGTCATTTGGGTCATCCCCCCAGACCAGATCAAAGGAGTACATGAAAAAGTTTAAGCACCAGCTAATGACAACCGTGTAGTAGAGTACAATGCCGAACATCACAAAGATCACCGACCACCATCCCAGCCATTCCCACCTCCGGTTGATCTTGGCATAGGCCAGAGGCGCCGATCCGATGCGTTCATGTCCCACGCCGAATTCAAGGATCAGAAGGGCGATCCCGGCTGTTAGAAGCGCAGTAATATAAGGAATGAGAAAAGCTCCTCCGCCGTTTTTATAGGCCAGATAGCTGAAACGCCAGATATTGCCCAGACCGATGGCCGACCCCACGGCCGCCATGAGAAAACCGAATTGACTCTTCCACTGCTCTCTTTTCATTGAGTTCCCCTATCACCTTGTTTGCTTCATTCTCCAAACCGGAAAGTAACCATTTTCACTCTTCTTCATCCACTGTGTAGTCTTTCAGCTTCTCACGGAGCGAATCAGGCCAAACATCATCATGCAAGAACGCCTTGACCTCTGTTTTTGTAAGGGTCTTTAGAATGCTTTCAGGAAGGTTTTTCAAAGCTTCCAGTCTTTCGGGTATGGGCTTTTGCTCCTCCGTTTCTTCCAGGTCCATCATATTCTCTCTTTCTATTTCATGTAAAAACAGTGGTGTTAAATTTTTCCCTTATACCTTATACCTTATACCTTATACCTTACACCGTATACCCTACAACTTAGACCTTACACCGTATACCTTTCTTTGTAAGTGAGATATTTGACTGAGAAATATTCACGGGTCATCTTCTTTAACGCACCCGATAGGAGAATAATGGAAATCAGGTTTGGGAAGGTCATAAAACCCAGGGCCGCATCGCCGAAATCCCATACAGCTTCGAGTTCGGCTATCGCACCGATAAATACAAAGAGGACATATACCCATTTGTAGGGGAGAATGGCCTTGGATCCGAACAGGTAATCGGCGGCCCGATCTCCATAGAATGACCAGCTTATGGCCGTCGAAGTAGCAAACAGCAATACACTGAGGGTTACAATCTTGTCACCATAACCGAACAACCAGCTCAATCCCTGTTTGAAGGCAAATGAAGTGAGTAGACTGCTGTTGAGCAAGTCACCGGCGAATTTAGGGTCGATCCTGGTGACATAAAATTCGGTATGATGCCAGGCGCCTGTTGAGATAATGACCAGTCCTGTGAGGGAGCATATCAACAAGGTATCAATATAGGGACCAAGCAGGGCCACGGCGCCCTCACGGACAGGGAACTTTGTCTTTGCCGTGGAGTGGGCGATGGCCGCGCTTCCCTGCCCTGCCTCATTGGAATAGAGTCCCCGTTTTATACCCCATAGCATAGTATTGAGCATCACCAGAAAGGCCCCGCCTCCTACACCCGCAATCTCGGCAGGGGGATTGAAGGCCATGCTGAATATCAATCCGAGGCTTTCTCCCAGATAAGGAAAATGAGCGGCCAAAATCAAGAGTGCTGATATCGTATAGATACAGGCCATAATCGGCGCGAGGTAACCGGTCACTCGACCGATTCTCTTAATGCCGCCGATGATGACCAGTCCGACAACCGTGGCCAGGCAGAGGCCGTTGATAATCTGTATGACGCTTAGTTCATAACCGGCCCACAGAGCAAACTTGGCCGTGAGAAAATGATCTTCGCTCAGGATTTGGACGAATTCGGAACGAATCTGGTCGGAAGCCGTAAAGGCCTGAATAGCGTTTCCCGTGGCAAGTGAACAGATCACGGCAAATGCCGCAAATGCCACGGCCAACCATTTGTAGTTTCTGCCGAGCCCGTTTTCTATGGTATACATAGGGCCTCCGGCCGTCACGCCACCCTCGTGGATCTCCCGGTATTTTAGAGACAGGGTACATTCGGCATATTTTAGGGTGGTCCCGAAAATGGCGGTGACCCACATCCAGAAGAGGGCCCCAGGTCCGCCGTAATAAAGGGCCGTAGCGACTCCGGCGATGTTCCCGATTCCTACGGTGGCGGATAAGGCTGTGGTCAGGGCGCGAAAGTGGTTCAGATCCCCTTCGTCATTAGGATCATCATAAGCACCCGTGGTGACCCTGATTCCGTGCCAGAAATACCTGAGTTGGGGGAAGAAAAGGTAGACGGTGGCAAAGATGCCTGTGCCTAGTAACACGATGACTAGGAGAGGCGGGAAAGCAGTGAAGATTGGAAAGTTGCCGGGAAACGACCAGACGGCGTTAAAGAACTCTGGTCCAGATAACAACAACACACAACCAATCACGCAAAACGCCAGGATACCGCCCCATTTTCTGCTCACAAGAACTCCTAGAATATGATTACTTACAGCTGATCAAAGTATTTCGTAAGATAAACTCCTATCAACTCAACCTTCCGAAGTCAAGATCATGCGGGTTGATGTTCTTCTCGGAGTAAATCTAGGACAGTTTTTGTGGGGTTGAAAGTGATTGCGGGGACTTGCACAAAGACTGTATTCCAAAGGGCCATGGCTCCGTTCCAGAGACCGGGGAGTTCCAGGGCCTTGAGTTCCCTGCCCTGTTTAGACTTGGTAGATATAAATCCCGTATCAGGATCCACAAAACGCGTCAAGTCAAAGGGTTTTCCCATAAAATCGCGGACTCCACAGACCAGATCAACAGGATTAAAATGGGTCGATGAGCCCCAAATATCCCTTTGTGCAGCTGATTCCATATCCACCTGAGAGGTTTCAATGATTTGAAGAGAAATGGAATGATCCTTATGTTCAACCCAGAAAGGTCCACCTCCGGGTTCGCTTACATTCTTCACCATGCCGCATACCCTTAGCGGCCGGTTCAACCTGGAGGTGAGAAAAACGATTCTCTCCTCCTTTGAACACTTCTCCATGCCTTCAGGAGGAATGACAGAAAGTCTCTGTTTCATGAATTCAAACATCTCATCGACACTTTGCTCATCCACTTCACCGGCGGACAACCTTCCGACATACTCAAATAGCTTGTTCTGTAGCTCGAGGAGATAACCGCCCAGGGCCTTTTTGTAGAGGAATGTCTCTTGTTTAAGTCGGTCGGGGACCACATTGTCGATGTTCTTGATAAACACCAGATCCCCCCTAAGGTTCAAGAGGTTTTCCAGAAGGGCACCATGTCCTCCTGGTCGAAACACAAGCCTTCCCTCTTTATCCCGAAAGGGCCTGTCTTCCATATCCACCGCAATGGTGTCTGTGGAGGGCTCTTGGACGGAAAAAGACAATCGGAAAATGGTCCCGGACTGCTCATATTTCCCCCGAACCTCATCAAAATGGTTCTTTACGAGCTCTTCATGCTCCGGAGAGACCGTAAAGTGGATTCGAGCGTCCCTCTTCATATCCACGGCATATTCGATGGCCTCCACCAGGTGTTCTTCAAAAGCGGTTCGAGACGATCCCGGATAGGAGTGGAACTTAATCAGCCCTTTGGGAATATTGGCTAGGTTGAGTCCTTTGGCCGTGAGGAGATAATCCAGAATCTGCTTGTACTCTCCTCTCGAAATGAGGGCCTCAATATTCAGGCCGTCCCTTGACATGGCTGATTTCAGATCACCATAAAAAGCAAACCTGGTTAATCCTTTGATAAATTTCAAAAAAAAGGCGTGATCAGGATCATCCTCATGAACGACGGCACTGATTTTATCCGTGTCTGTTCGTTTACAACGGGCGTATATGGAGAGGAGCGATTTAAACATACGGCTGGCCGCTCCCGAGGCCGGGACAAACTTTGTGACTCTTCCCAATGAAGCGGCCTCAGAAAAAATTTTCTCTAGCCCAGGGAAATCCGCTTTTGATAGGAGAGTAATCCCGTCTCCGATCGTGCAGGATCGTCGCAGTTTCATGTGGGAAAAGCCCTTCCTGAAGGTTTCCAACTGGGAAAGGACTTTTTCCACTGTCATTCCTCTTTCCTTAATCTGTCTTATATCCTGGTCGTTCAATACCGGTTCAATCATCCTTTCCTTGCTCCTTTATAAATCATGGAAAAACCTCTGTATTAGTAAAAAACGCAGAACGGAGGAACACCTCAATAATGGGCGTCCAAAATGACGGGGAAGATAAACCCATGGATGACGAATCATATGCGTGAGCGAATGGAGAATACAGAAAAAGACTTGGCGTGTCAACGAATCCCTGATCCACCATCAAGGCGTCATCTGCTGTGTTGCCTTCGATCGCTTCTCCTTGCGGCGTACTATTTGTACGCCTCAGTCGGCGCTCCTTGGCGCCTTGCATCTAACGCCTCGTTGGTGCCCAGGGGTTTCCTAAAATCCATTGGGATTATTGCTAATTCAAAGTCGATGGTTGATTTGGGGAACACTCGTATTCTTCCATGTTACACAAGACTGGGCAGAATAACCTAAAATAGCTTGTTGATTATCCTGCTCATTTCTAATAAGCTGTTCAAGAGAGCCTAAGAGACAAAAATGAAGAGATTGAGTCGTTCCGCCCGGGTTTGTGGGATTGAAATGGACCATTCGGATTCCTTGATCGAAACTCAAACGCCTAAGATCTATACGGTCAGCACTCTCACCGAGCAGATAAAAGACCTGCTGGAGGAGCAGTTTGACTTTGTCTGGGTAGAGGCCGAGATCTCCAATTTCAGAAGTCCCTCTTCAGGACACTTTTATATGGTCCTCAAAGACGAAAAGGCCCAGATCAGGGCGGCCATGTTTCGACCACAGGCTCGATATCTGCGATTCACTCCGGAAGACGGCATGAAGGTGCTTGCCCAGGGGAGGATCGGCGTCTACGAACCCCGGGGAGAATATCAGATCATCCTTGATTATCTGGAACCCGTTGGCATCGGTGCCCTTGCACTGGCCTTTGAGCAACTCAAAGAGAAACTGGCCGCTGAAGGGCTTTTCGATGAGGAGATCAAGAAATCTCTCCCCTATCTCCCCCGGAGCGTCGCAGTTATTACGTCTCCCACCGGGGCGGCCATTCGGGATTTCTTGAAAGTGATCCTTCGGCGGTTTCCAAATATTCACGTCATCATTGTCCCGGTAAAGGTCCAGGGAGAAGAAGCCGCGGCCGAGATGGTGGAGGCCTTGAATGTGGTCAATCGAGTAATCAGTGTGGATGTTATTGTTCTGACACGAGGTGGAGGATCGCTGGAGGATTTGTGGGCATTTAACCGAGAGGAACTGGCGCGGGCCATTAGGGCATCCCATGTCCCGGTGGTTTCAGCCGTGGGCCATGAGGTCGATTTCACCATTTCCGATATGGTGGCTGATTTCAGGGCGCCGACTCCTTCGGCAGCCGCAGAACTCATGGTAGTGGAGAAAGAATCTTTGAGGGCGCGTTTGAGAGAGATTCGAGACCGTTTAATCCTGAGTATTCATACCGCCCTTGCTCATTCGAACCAGCGATTGGCCTTGCTGTCAAAAGGACTTCGTGACCCAAGAAGACGGATCACTGATTCTTGGCAGCGTCTGGATGAATTCAATGACAGACTGATCAGGTTAATGGATTCCGTGGTCAAGGAGCACAAGAAGAATCTGGCTTCTGAAGGCCGAGCCCTCCTGCTCCATTCTCCTGTAAGGGTATTGGCGTCCTTAACCCAACGAATTGATTTTCACAGGCATACCCTGATTCTTATGATATCCCGAAGGATCAGAGAGCATCGGATGGCCCTTGCTCATTTGGAAAAGCGGTTGAGGGATCTGAATCCCTCTTCCGTATTGAAAAGAGGGTACAGTATTGCCAGGAAGTTGCCGGAAAAACTGATTCTCAGGGATGTATCAGGCCTGAACAAGGGAGATCGTGTTCTTGTGACTTTGGCTGAGGGGGCAATAGAGTGCCGAATAGAAAAAATTACAGAACCTTGAGCCCTGGGCGGGCCTGGTATCGCGTCTCAGAAATAGGTTTCATTTTCTTGAATAGAAACACAATGAATAGCAGAGGAGCAAGGGGTCTCTTTTAAGTTCCGTCACCCAAAAGATGACCAAGCTTGTTAGTCCCAAAGCGGACAACCCATAGTGGACAGGCACAAAGAATTCACATCCCTATGGTATATGGCTTTGTGAGGCTGCTCAAAAGCATGCATAAACCTGGTGCCGTTCCACTACCTCTGGACAAATGGTGACGAACTTAATAGAGATCCCCTTGCTCCTCACGGACCTGTGGCATAGATGTGATTATATGAATTACTTCTGAGACACGACACGAGTTTCTCGTGTAATATTTTCGAGACTAATGCATATGGCCCTGAATAGAAAATTTGCGTATTTTACTGTGAAATGCCGCACGGACTATTCCCTCAAGACGATATCTATGGGGTCCTGTGGCAGTGATCTGATCTTTGAGGGTTTTGGGGACTGTGTCTTCCAAGCGAACTGGATATTCTGCCATAGGTTTATGCGTAAACCCTCAAATATCAGATCACAGGGGGTTCAGTGGAATTTCTTTCTGAGATATCGTCTTTCGGGAACAGCCCATGCCGCATTTAGCACTTAAGTTATGATCAGTGATATGGGATGGAGGTAGAACGCATAACGCTATGAAAGACATTACCCTTTTGGTGATGATAGGATTACTGATGTTCTCTGGGATACCTGCGGCAAAGGCCTTGTTTCCATCTGATATCTACCTTTCAACCCGCGTTATTCATCAGGGAGAATTGAGCCTTATTCGCATCCATGTTGAAAGCGGCGAGATCCCTCTGGTGACCTGGATGGGGGAAAAAGTCTATCTGGTTCCAAACCCTGGAAAGACGGATTGGGTCGGATTTCTAGGTGTGGACCTGACAGCCGCCCCGGGACGGAATGATGTGGTGGTGAAAATGTCTGATGCAGGTCCTGAACAAAGACTGGATATGGAGATACGGGAAAAAGATTATGGCGTGCGGAACCTGACCCTTCCCCAGAATATGGTTGACCTGGATGCAAAGACCCTTAAGAGGGTCAGAAAAGAAAGTGCGGTGACAAATGCCTTGTGGGGGGCCGAGCCCTCAAACCCTCTCTGGAACGGCCCCTTTATAAAGCCTGTTCCCGGCGAGGTGATCGGTCCTTTTGGCCGAAAGAGCGTGATCAATGGTCAGCCCAGATCCCCCCATACCGGTGTAGACTTGAGGGGCAAGAAGGGTACGCCGATCAAGGCTATCAATGATGGGCGCGTGGTCTTGACTGCCGATCATTTTTTTAGTGGCCTGTCTGTTGTGATTGATCATGGGGGCGGGATAAAGAGCATGTATTTCCACATGGACAAGATACAGGTTCAACATGGGGAAACGGTGAAAAAGGGGGCCATTATCGGTTTTGTGGGCTCCACAGGACGCGCCACAGGGCCCCATCTGCATTGGGGGGTAAGGGTTAATGGCGCTCGGATCGACCCATCACAGTTGACTGATAAGAGCAGTCAACTTGAGGAGTAAAGGGGGAGGGCATCAATAATGGCCGAGAAGAAGTTTGAAGAAGCAATGCAACGATTGGAGGAAATTGTTGAAAGCCTTGAGGAGAGTGATCTGACCCTGAATGATTCTCTTAAGATTTTTGAAGAAGGGGTGAAACTCATCGGTTTTTGCTCCAAAAGACTTGAGGAAGTGGAGCAAAAGGTCACCATGCTTGTTAAGGAAAATGAAGGAAAGTATACCCAACAACCCTTTGAGCCGGGGATGCAGGGGGAGGAAGAAACCTAGTGTCTTGTCTCGGAAACAACTTTCATTCTTTGTGCCTGTCCACCGAACGTTATTCTCTTTGGGGGCGGTTACGGGCTCAGGTGTCTTTTGGGTGGTGGAACTGAAAAGAGACCCCCATGCCCCCTTTAAATCTGCACATTAGGTACTTATTATTCAAGATAATTCTGAGACACGACACTAGTGTTTAGCGTTCAGGCAGGGAAAGGGATTCATGGATCTAAAACTCTATCTCAAGGAAAAGAAGGCCCTGGTGGATGAGGCCCTTGGAAGGTTTCTTCCGGAATCAGACGAGTACTCAGCTGACGTGGTCAAGGCCATGCGGTACAGTCTGTTTGCGGGGGGAAAAAGGCTGAGACCCATCCTTTGTATAGCAGGGGCCGAAGCTGTGGGAGGAGATGCCCAGAGTGTACTGCCTGTTGCATGTGCCCTTGAAATGATCCACACCTATTCCCTCATCCATGACGATCTCCCGGTTATAGATAACGATGACCTGAGAAGAGGGAAACCGACAAACCATAGGGTCTTTGGTGAAGCCATGGCACTTCTTGCTGGTGACGGCCTCCTCACAAAGGCGTTTCATCTCATGGCCCACAAGGATCCCAAGAATAGAGTGAAGCCTAGCGTCTCTCTCAAAGTCATCGGTCTAATTGCCACGGCCGCCGGGTATGAAGGTATGGTGGGAGGACAGGTGGTGGACATTCAATCCGAAGGAAAAGAAGGTGATTCTTCAATTGTCGAATTCATCCACACCCGCAAGACAGGGGCTTTAATCGCTGCATCCGTCAGTTCGGGGGCCATTCTCGGTGGCGCGGAGAAAGATCAGTTGAAGGCCCTGACTTCTTACGGAAAAGATATCGGATTGGCATTTCAGGTGGCTGATGACATACTTAATGTCGAGGGCAGCAGCCGGGAGATGGGCAAGAGTGTGGGAAGTGATGTCCGGCAAGGGAAGATCACTTTCCCCGCGGTATTCGGTCTGGAAAGATCAAAGGAGATCCAAAAGACTTTGGTGGATCGGGCTTTGGAAGCCCTGAAATCTTTCGAGGAGAGGGCGGGTCCTTTGAGGCAGATAGCAAGATTCATTATCAAGAGAAAGGCATAATGACAGATAGAACAGAGAAGACGGAGACGAGACTTCTTGACACAATTGACAGCCCGGCAGATCTAAAGAGACTGAACCTAGAACAACTCGAACAACTGGCCGCGGAGATCAGGGAGAGAATTGTTGAAACGGTGTCCCAGACTGGAGGTCATCTCGCTCCAAGCCTAGGTGTGGTAGAGTTGACCCTTGCCATACATTATGTGTTTGATGCACCGAATGACAAGATCATATGGGATGTGGGCCATCAGGCTTATGCTCATAAGCTTATTACAGGTCGAAGGGATCGTTTTCATACACTGCGGACCCACGGTGGGATCAGCGGTTTTCCAAAGAGATCGGAAAGCCCATACGATACGTTCGATACGGGGCACGCAAGTACCTCTATCTCAGCGGCCCTGGGCATCAGCACGGGAAAGGCCTTAAAGGGAGAGAAGCGGCGGGTTCTTGCTGTAATCGGTGATGGCTCTATGACCGCCGGTCTGGCTTTTGAGGGTCTCAATCAGGCGGGGGACGCGGGCAAGGACCTTATAGTGGTTCTAAACGACAATGCCATGTCTATATCCCGCAACGTGGGGGCGCTTTCATCCTTTCTAAGCCGCAAGATGATGGGCCGCAGGTTTATAAATCTGAGAAAGGAGCTTACGCAGTTTCTCAAATCGATTCCGGGTATTGGAGAGAATATCGTGAACCTCATTCGAAAAAGTGAGGATTCCCTCATCACCTTCTTTAGCCCTGGAATGCTCTTTGAGGCCTTTAAATTCAGGTATATTGGTCCCATCCTGGGACATCGCCTGGATCGCCTCATAGAGTCATTTGAAAATGCCCTTCTCTTGGAAGGGCCGGTGTTGATCCACGTGGTGACGAAGAAGGGTAAAGGGTACGGGCCGGCCGAAAAAGATCCCGCCCATTACCATGGGGTCGGGAGCTTCGATATCTCCACAGGATCTCCCACAAAGAGTTCTTCTAAACCTGCTCCTTCATACACAGAGGTCTTCGGGGATGCCATGGTTGATCTTGGCAGAAAGGATCAGAAAGTCTATGCCATTACTGCGGCCATGCCGGAAGGTACAGGGCTCAACAAATTTGCAAAATCTTACCCTGATCGCTTTCTTGATGTGGGGATTGCCGAACAGCATGCGGTGACCTTTGCTGGGGGACTCGCCTCAGAAGGCTTCAAACCCGTTGTTGCCATCTATTCAACCTTCCTTCAGCGGGCTTATGATCAGATTATCCATGACGTATGTCTCCCCAATCTCCATGTCGTATTCTGTCTTGATCGGGGCGGGTTGGTAGGAGAAGACGGCCCAACCCATCATGGGCATTTTGATATTACCTATCTTCGAAGCCTTCCGAATATGACTGTCATGGCACCGAAGGATGAGAACGAGTTGCGGCACATGATCTACACAGCCCTTGAACAATCCGGTCCTGTCGCCATCCGCTATCCAAGGAGTGCTGGTGTAGGTGTTCCCTTGGATTCGGAATACAAGAGTATCCCCATCGGTGAGTCGGAGATTCTCAAGGAGGGTAAGGACCTGTTAATCATTGCGCTGGGAAACATGGTCTCCCCTGCCATGGAGGCGGCCAGGACTCTGGAAAAAGAGGGTGTTTCCGTAGGTGTGATCAATTGTCGTTTTGTCAAGCCCCTCGATCAAAGACTGGTCCAGAAGGCTGAAGCCGTGGGAACGGTCCTTGTAGTCGAGGAGAATATCAGTCAAGGGGGTTTAGGAGGCGCCCTGCTGGAGCTGCTAAATGATATGGGCGTGGAAAACGTCCGTATAAAGAGGATGGGCCTTCCCGACAAGTTTATAGAGCATGGTCCTTTGACCCTTCTCAGAGAGATATATGGCCTTGATGTATCGGGGATACTAAAGGAGGCCAGAGCCCTCTGCGGTCAAACATAGAGTCCCGTGGTGTTGTCAATGATGGCGGCCTTATCACGATTTTTATCGTGTGTGTATCTATCTTTGATTCACCGTGTGCATGGATAGGAAGAGCGAAATAAAAGAGTGTAGACCTCAATCAACTGGAATGTCTCGGAAGGAAAAAATTCGACTTGATCTCCTTCTCGTTCAACGGGGCTTGGTAGAGAGCCGCGAAAAAGCCAAAAGAATGATCATGGCCGGGTTGGTGAAGGTCAACAGCCGTATTTCTGATAAACCGGGACATCTCATATCTATTTCCTCCGAGATTTCCCTAGAAAATCCATCCCTTCCTTATGTAAGTCGAGGAGGACTGAAACTGGAGGCTGCCCTTGACCTTTTTTCTGTGGAGGTAAAGGGTAAGACCTTTATGGACGTGGGTGCATCTACGGGCGGGTTTACAGACTGTCTGCTGCAGCGAGGAGCGGAGAAGGTTATTGCCGTGGATGTGGGATACGGCCAACTCCACTGGAAAATCCGTCAAAACCCGCGTGTTGTTATCCTCGAGAAAACAAACATCCGCTATCTTGAACCCGAGCAAATCAAAGAACCCCTCAACGGCGCGGTCATTGATGTCTCATTCATCTCTTTGAAACTGGTAGTTCCCCCAGTCTCCCATCTCCTTTTGGATGACGCCTTTATCATCGCCCTCATCAAACCCCAGTTTGAGGTTGAAAAGAATCAGGTAGGGAAGGGGGGCGTGGTTCGGGATCCTTCCCTGCGTAAAGAGGTCGTTGACAACCTGGTTCAATTCTTCGATGAGGCGGATTGGCACATGGAGGGCTATACCCCCTCTCCTATCCTGGGGCCAAAGGGAAACCAGGAATATCTCATTTACCTCAAGAGGTAGAGACCTTTGAAAAACGCCCCCTTCTGCCTATTCTTCCGCCGTCGCCGAAGGCTATGGCGGGACAAGCGGCGTCAGACTCAAATCTTAATCCTCGAAATACTAAAGGTATTCCGGCCTGTCCCGATGGTGATCGGGAGGGTTAAGATTTTCGCCTTCCTTGATCTTGAACAGAATTGAGCATTTTTCAAAGGTCTCAGTTAATTAAAGACTACACACGGATAGAGTCCGGACATAGTTCACCATGAGTCCATATACTGAACCCTGTTGATTGCACCAATGGTATGGGTTGGGTGAGTCTCTAGCTGGCTCTGCGCTTTGAGGCCTTCAAGGGATTCAACTTGCCGTTAACCTTTGATGGGGTCGACTTTACGTGGGTGGCCATAGTGCATCTCCCTCTCCGCCATCTCAATGCTGGGTCGGGAAAGCTCTGGCAGTATTGCCCGGTTGGTAAGTCCAGGATTTTTTGGCAGCTTTCACATTCCTCGACGATGGTATGGCAGCTTCCGCCGTTGAACTGGCATCCGTTGTTGGTCATGAAAAAGCAATCGGTTCCTTCCTTAATCGATGTACAAACCATGGTTATCACGTCCTTTCTTTAGGAATTTTTGAAGAAAACCCTTTTTAATGCCTGACCCCACCCATGTTGTCAAGAGAAATGTTTCATAATAATGGGTAAAATGGAGTCATCGAGATGAATTGGGAGGGATAACAGGGTGTTAGGATGATCTTTCGATTGAATCTCTAATCTCTCTTACTCTTTGAACCAGCTTCTTTATGTGCTCTAACTTTGTTTTTGGATTCATGAGGGCTAAGCGTAAGAATCTGATGCCATTGAAAGAGGTTGTCGATATATAGAACTCTCCGTCAGCAATGAGTCTATTCCGTATGAGCAGTTGCAAATGATCACTCCCCTCTATACGGAAACAGAGGATATTGCTTTGAGGCCTTACAGGACACTCAAATTCAGTTAAAGGGTGGAAATATTCAAATGCTTCAACAGCCAACTCCATCTGCCGCTCAATATGCTCTGCCAGTCCTTGTTCTCCCAGTGCCGCGAGGACCATGAAGAGCTTCAAACCTAATCCTGCCTTCGTGCACTCAACCGTACGGTGCATAAAATCAAAACCGGGTTGCTCTTTTTCGTGAAAAAGATAGCTGGCCTCCTGTTGGAATGCATGATCTATAGTTCTGTGATCGCGCACCAATAACGCCGCACACAACGTGGGCGTGCGCATGAGTTTGTGGGCATCCCATATGACTGAATCCGCCTTCTCTACGCCTTTTAGAAGATGTCTTTGTTTTTCAGACAACAAGGCACTGGCGCCATGTGCGCCGTCGACATGAAACCATATATCATGGGCCTTGCAAAAATCACCGATCTCTTGGAGAGGATCATAGATTCCCACCGCGGTGCTGCATGCATTTGCCGTCAAAGCAAAGGCCCGTTTCCCGTCATTCTTGAGTTTTTCATAGGCGTTAGGAAGCCTATCCGGAATTATAGCGCCTCTCTCGTCCACATCAAGATCATAGATTGAATCTTGTCCGATGCCCAAAATACCCGAAGCACGGGCAATCGAATAATGGGCTCCTTGAGGCGCAAGCAGGGCAAGGTCAGTGGGCGTTCCCTTCTTCCATACGTCCGGAACGATCCTATTTCGTGCCGAAATGAGGGCAGTAAGGTTGGCCAAAGACCCCCCGTGGACCAATACCCCTCCGGCGAAATCCGTATTCTTGTTGTCGTTAGGAGCTTCTATAGGGGAGGGCGGCCACCCCACCTTTTTAAGTAACCAGTTGATGATGAAGTACTCAATCGCAGCCGCAGCAGGACCCATCTCATAAATGGCCATGGCGTTATTTGTGAATCCGTCTATCAGAGAACCAATGGCTCCTGCATAATGAGGTGCAGCCACTTGATGCGCCATATAAGTGGGGTGGTGCAGCCTTGTGGTTGATGAAAGATATTTCTCCATAAACTCAGACAGGCGGTCCTGTGTCAATCCGCCCTCATTGACATAGGATGCCAAATCAAGGTCATCAATGATGTCTTTGAGAGAAGGTTGAACGATGACCGGTTTCTTCTCAGAGACCGATTCATCATAGAATTTTTTCAAAGCTTTTATGACGATTTCAGCATCAGACAAAAAAGTCATTTTCCTTCTCCCTTTCCTTAATGTTAATATTGTGTCTCATAAATGACTCAAATAACTTTGAGTAGATTGTATGACGCATGGGGGCATGGGGGTCTCTTTTCAGTTTCACCACCATCTATCCAGAGGTCGTGGAACGGCACCATAATTTTGCATATTATGAAGCAGCCCCACGAATAATGTTTCCACAGCGATGGGCATTCTTTGTGCCTGTCCACCGAACGTTGTCCTCTTTGGAGGCGGTTACAGGCTCGGGCGTCTTTTGGGTGGTGGAAATGAAAAGAGACCCCCATGCCCCCTCGATCTGCATTTGGAGTTCTCTATTTCAAGTTGTTTTTGGTATACGACATAAAGAAAGCTGTGCTTCATTCTCAAAAAAGAGATTGACCAGATCCACATACTGATCAGGCATCTGGGTTTTTTTGATTCTCTTCGTGAAGGTTTCACAATCTTTGAACGAATATGAAATATGGCGCCAGATCCCCTTCATCCTGTTCAAGAGATGGGAAGGACCATGAAGGACTCTACTGTACTTCTCAAAAAGGTCGTCATGAAACTGCTTCATGGTCCGGATTCTGTCCGGGACTTCAGTATTACCGGTTTTAATGATGGTCGCCAGAAATGGATCGGCCAAACACCCTCGTCCGATCATCCATTGACTAACGTTCTGAAAACGATTCGACAATCTTTTGAAGTCATCATATGTCCTGATATCACCATTATAAACCACAGGATGCTTCAGAATGGAAAGGCATTGCTCGAAGGCGCTAAGATCAACCTCGCCTTCATACTGCTGTATGCCGGTTCTGGGATGAATGATCACCACTTCCATCGGGTACTGGTTCAGAACCGGTAATAGCCTGAAAATGTCGTCCGCGCTGGTCCACCCGAGCCTCAGCTTTATGGAGATTGTTCCCTTGATTCCTGAAAAGATATCGTCAAGAAAGGCGCGGATCAGATCCATGTGGGGCAGCATTCCGGCACCTCTCTTTTTGCTGGTCACGGTCCGTGAGGGACAACCCAAATTCCAGTTGACCGAACTATACCCTAGATCAAAAAGGTAATTGGCAAGAACCACAAAATCCTCCCCAACATTGCTCAGAATCTGTGGGATAACCGGAAGTGCGGTATTGTTTTCCGGTAAAACATCTTTGACGTATTTGGGTTTGAAGGTGTGATCTCGTTTGCTGGAGATAAAGGGAGCAACCGCCAAATCAAATCCGCCGAAATGGTTCGCAAACGCTGTTCTGAACAGATGATCCGTCAACCCTTTGATAGGGGCCATATATAGTATCTGCTTTTTCATGTTCGTTCGCAATAAAAGCCTCCAGCAAAGAGAGTGTCATAGCCTGATTATGTGGAAAAATCCAGAGGAATCTCAGTTGAAGGGTAAGGCGATGGTTTACGTGAAAAAGCCAGATAATGCCACATGCATTTGCACGTACGCGTACTATTGCCCCTAAGCTGTGCACGGGGATGAATAGTCTAGGTTATTGGGGGCATGTGCCCCAATTTTATCTGGCTTCTTCGCTGAAGGGGGAGAGGGAACTGACAGATTATTCCCTTCTTCAGTCTACGGGGTATTGCCTTCATTCCTGAACAGGGCCGTGGTTGACAGAGACTGAGGTAATCGAATACATTGAACAGGAGACCAGGAGCGGAGATAAACCATGAAAGAAACGGGATACGATATCGTCTATCCAAATCCAACACCTGAAGGTGTTTCCCTTGAGAAAAACGTGTACTCCATCATGCGGGACGGCGTCAAGATTGCACTGGATATCTATAAGCCGACGCATGGTGAAGGACCATGGTCCGCGATTCTGGCCTATTCACCCTTCCAGAAAGAGCGCTTCTTTGAGAGCGCAAAGCCGGCCTTCTACTGCCCAAACGGTTATGTATGTGTGCAGGCCGCCGAAAGGGGCAGCGGCTTCAACGAAGGGAGATTCGAATTTCACGGTTCGAGAGCCGCGCAAGACGGCTACGATCTGGTGGAATGGATTGCTGGGCAACAGTGGTGTAATGGCAATGTCGGCATGATGGGTGCTTCCGGATACGGCGTCATGGGATGGCTGACCGCCCTGCTGAACCCGCCCCATCTCAAAGCCCTTGCAATACTGGGGACAACAGACAACTACCGGGGCCTCTGCTATCCAGGAGGTGTCCTGCGCAAACCATTCGTCCTTAATTTGGTGTCGGGATTAACCCAGGCGGCGATTTGGCCGGGACCCATCCCCGGCAAAGAACCACCGATGAACATTATTTCGGGAATCCTGGCCCATCCCGAGGATGGACCGTTCTGGTGGGAGCACGGGGGGAGTTGGACACGGATAGACCAGATCAAAGCCCCGGTACTGAACATTATGAACACACCCAATCGGCTGCACACCGTATGCCATTTGAGATCCTATGAAGATATCAGATCACCGAAGAAACTGGTTATCATTCCATGGACCAACGAAAACTACCAACCATGGATTTTTGAGACGACGGCATTCAATAAGTATATGTTGAGGTGGCTGGATTACTGGTTGAAAGACATTGACACCGGTATTATGGAGGAGCCGGAAGTCGCTATCTATGACAACGGCACAGGGAAGTGGCGGTATGAAGATGAATACCCATTGATGCGTACACGATGGGAAAAGACCTATCTTCACCGAAGAAAAACCGCGAAAGATACGTGCAGGCTTCTCAGCCCCGAGATTCCTTCGGCGAATGAAGAAGCGGACATTTTTTATAACATTAGCTTGAATACTGCATTGATGGTCTCCTACGGTATTGAATCCACGGCACCCACGCTACCGCACTATGTCACTTACCTATCGCCACCTATAGAAGAAGACCTCAGAGTATGGGGACCAGCGAGTTTCACACTGTATGCCTCGACAACGGAAAAGGTTACCAGCGATCTCTCCTTTTTCGTGAAAGTAGGTGAGATGGTCCCCGAGAGTGTTCCCGTCAATCCGGTAACCGGCGACCCTGAGACCAAACCTGAAGCCAGCGATCCTTGGACACCCAGAGCGGTCCAGCTCTGGAGTTGGGGTTCACTCAAAGCCAAGTTCAGAGAAATTGATGAGAAGAGGTCCCGGCAAGGGTCGCCGTGGCATCCCTTTCAGAATTCCCAAGAGCTTGAACCGGATACAGTCTACGAGTTTCAGATTGAACTGCAGCCTATCTTCAAGACTTTCAGAAAGGGGTGTCGTATCTGGCTGAAGATTGCCAGCGACGATGCATTGTATTCCACTTTGGATAGTTCTTCGCGCTACGTCGAGACGCCTTTGTCACAAGAGAATAGCAAAATCTCCATTTACCACGATGCGAAATATCCATCTCATCTGTTATTGCCGATCATCCCTGATGTTCCAGAGAATAGACCGGTAAAACCACCGTTGTCAGACGCCTTACCGGGCGCCCCGCGGTTTTCAATAGAATAGAATTCTTCGAGGAAAACACAGATTTCTGAGTGTAATCATTTTGACAGAACGGCGGTTCGGGGGGCACCAACACCCGATCGTTTTGTAGCGACCGTAATTGACACCAATGATATCAATAAGTTACCCATAAAGAATCTGTTAAATGAGACCAATAAAAGAGGAGGGTATTGTGGAAGGCAAAAGGACTGTATCTGTGGAAGAATTGGCAAAGAGAGTGCAGGCCTTGGAAGATGTGGAAGAGATCAAGAAGTTGCATCAACGCTACATTGATCTAATGGATCACCTCCGATATGAAGAGGTTCTTGATCTTTTCACGGAGGATGCAACGTCGGAAATCCGGAATTTCGGTGTGAAGAAGGGCAGAAAGGAGATGGCCGAAATATATCTGGGCGTGCTTGCAGAGAAGAGGGGGAGTAAGAGATTCGATGCACACATGGCGATTGAACCGGATATCACAGTTGATGGAAACACTGCAAAAGGAACTTGGCTCATATATATTTTTTTCTCCAAACCGGAGATACAGTGGGTTCAGGGAAAAAACGAGTGTGAGTATCGAAAGGAAAATGGGTTCTGGAAGATCAGCAAACTGAAGTTCACCCGTACTCTGGCGTCAGATCCATCCCAATATCCATAGATGAAGGGAAGTGGGCTTTCAAAAAAGGTGGCGATATCTTTTCATCGATTCCGAGGCTCCCGGCCTGGTCATTTCATCAAGTTACGGACGGGTGATGCCTCCCCCCTCCGCTGTTCCCCTCGACCCCGCTCGGGGCCAGGGGGTCCCCCATTTCGTAACTGAATGAAATGACGTAGGCCTCCCGCCAGTCACTCTGAAAAGACCTCGCCACCTTTCTTCAGTTGATTGTCATCACACTTTTTTCACCCACAAATTTATAAAAGGAGCCGCTATTAAAAGGGGGAATGAATACGGCAGCCCAATCAAATAATCAAATTGTGGACATCTCCGGCTTATGTTTGATAAGCTTCTTTCAACCCTCGTTCCTTTTATGGGGTTTCACTGATATAACGATCCAGGGCTGCCATAAAGATTAGAGTTCTTTTGTCATCACAAATAGAATAAAAATAGGAGTCTCAAACAGATGCAAAAAGATGATGTCGAGATTGTGCGAACAACAACCTGGTCTGCCGGCCCTGGTTGCCACGGGGGTTGCGGTGTACTGGCACATATAAAAGACGGTAGACTGGTCAAGATTGAAGGTGATCCGGATCATCCATGGAGCCATGGACGATTATGCGCCAGAGCTCTTGCCATGACCCAATATGTTGAAAATGAAAAACGCTTGCGCAAACCCCTAAAAAGAGTTGGAGAGAGGGGTGAAGGAAAATGGGAAGAAATATCCTGGGATGAAGCATTTGACCTGATTGAAAAGAAGATGAAGAAAATCAGGGACGAATATGGGCCTGAGTCAGTCATCTTTTCAATGGGTACCGGAAGAGACATCGGCGCCTGGATCTGTATGCTTGCCTATGCCTATGGTAGTCCCAATGTCATGTTTTCATTGAGCGGTAATGCCTGTTACAGCCCCAGGATCGCTGCTGTCGACGCAGTGCAGGGTGACTTCACAGTCTTTGACGCCGCCCAATGGCTGCCTGACAGGTATGATGATCCCAGATACGAGGTGCCCGAATGCATGATTGTCTGGGGATATAACATTCACGGAACTTGTCCTGACAACCTGTTTGGACATTGGATAATAGATCTCATGAAGCGCGGGACAAAATTGATCACCATTGATCCCCGGTTGTCCTGGTTTGCCTCCAGATCAAAGCACTGGCTTCAGATTAGGCCGGGTACGGATTCGGCCCTTGCCATGGGTTTCTTGAATGTCATGATTAATGAAGATCTTTATGACCGTGAATTTCTCGAAAAATGGACCAACGGCTCCCACCTGATAAGGAAAGACACTGGAAAGCTGCTCAGAGAAAATGAACTGGTGAAAGACGGTTTATTCAACAATTTCGTAGTATGGGACAATCAGGCGAACAAAGTCGCCGTCTGGGAATCTGATGAAGCCGGATTTAAAGGAGATTGCGCAAAGCCGATGATTTCAGGTGAGTGCACTGTAATCCTGGTGGATGGCAGTGAAATAGAATGCATGACCGCATGGGATGCCTATTGTGAAGAGGTAAACAAATACCCTCTTAAGAAGGTTGAAGAGATAACCGGAATACCGGCTGAAGAAATCGCGAAGGCAGCGAGGTTCTATGCCAATGCCAAACCGGGTGCGCTTCACTGGGGTGTTTCCATTGATATGACCCCAGCGGTTACGCCTCTTTGCCAGGCCATATCTGCAATGTGGGCCCTTACAGGGAACCTGGATGTGCCGGGTGGAAATGTCATCGCCAAGTATGCCTTTGATGTTGTCGCGTATGCCTTACCCGGCGCTGAAGGCGCTATTAAGTTGCGTCGAGAGGAGATGGATGAACCCAGAATCGGCAGAGACGAATATATGCCGTTCAACAAGTTCTGCTGGCGCTGTCAGACGGACCTCACCATAGATCAGATCTTTACAGAAAAACCCTATCCTATAAAAGGGATGTGGATGCAGACCTGCAATCCCCTGGCTGGAATAGCTATGGATCCTGAGAAATGGCGGAAGGCATTTGAAAAATTGGATTTTATCGCTGTTGTTGACCTGTTTCACACTCCCACAACCCAATATGCTGATATTGTGCTTCCGGCCGCTACGTTCCTTGAAAAGGACAGCTTCAGGAGTTGGTGGGTCCCCCTTCAGGCCATTAGCAAGGCGATGCAGGTGGATGAGTGCATGTCCGACATCGATATTAATCTTGAGTTATCAAAACGCTTTGATCCGGAGTTCGAGTTTGACAATATCAATGAACTCTTTGATTACATACTTAAGCCTTCGGGTATGACCTTTGAAGAACTCAAGGAAAAGGGCTATGCGATACCTCCTGAAGGGAGTCCGAGCGCTCCCTATCATCGCTATCAAGCGGGTTTATTAAGACCGGATGGAAAACCCGGCTTTAAGACACCTACGGGACTGTTTGAGTTATACTCCACATTAAGAGAGGAATGGGACCTTGAACCCATGCCCCATCACGAAGAACCGCCCTACACTCCCGTGAGTAGGCCCGACCTTGCCAAGGATTACCCTCTGATACTCTCAACAGGTAGACGGTCACCGGCTTTTTTCCATTCCGAGCATAGGATGATTCCATGGCTAAGGAATATAGACCCTGATCCGATCGTGGAAATCAATCCGGAAACCGCTAAAAAGCATGGAATAGGTAACGGGGAATGGATATGGATTGAGAACTGGCAGGGCAGGGCAAAATACAAGGCCAAACTCACCTGGGTTGTCCCTGACTGGATGATCATGGCAACACACGGCTGGTGGTTTCCTGAAAAAAAGGCGGAAGAGCCTTCACTATATGGAGTATGGGAACATAATATCAACCTCCTTTTACCTATGGGTGAACAGGGAAAAGATGGCATGGGATCGCCGATAAAGCATTCAATGTGTAAGATATACAAGGCGGACGGGAAGGAGCGATAAGATGGCGGGCAGATCAGAATACGGGCTTTTAATCGATTATGAATACTGCACAGGGTGCTATACTTGCCAGGTTGCCTGTTGCCAGGAGTATGGCTGGGAAGCCGGCATGAGTGGTATGAATGTAATCGAACAGGTGCAGAAACTCCCAAAGGGAAAGGCCTACCTTACCTATTTCCCCTTTCCGACAGAACTTTGCATTCTCTGCGCGCCAAGGACTAAAAAGGGACTGCAACCCGCGTGTGTTCAGCACTGCATGGCGAACTGTATGAAATTTGGTCGTATTGAAGATCTCGCAAATGAGATGAGTAAAAAACCAAGAATGGTTCTTTGGTATCCTAGGTAGACCGGTTTCTGGCCTCTAGTGACTTGAACCATATATTCGCAGATCAAAGAAGAGACGCACTTCAGAATAATCAGGAATTTTGTCAAGTTATGCCGTCAAGAATTCAGCGTCCAACGACCTGATATCACCTGATGAATCATGGCAGGTCTGGGGAAGGAATTTTTGAGACAGAGACTGTGACTCATCTATCCGACTTTAAACACCATGGCTGCCCCGGTATCACCGGCTGCGCAGCCGGTCCACAGCCCATACCCGCCACCGAGCATGACCATCTCCTCCAGAAGCTCAGCAATGAGCCTACCGGCCGTGGGCCCCTGGGGATGACCGAAGATGAGCGAACTGCCATAATTGTTTATCTTCATCACATCGATGTTCAGCTTCTTTGCCAGGTTAATATCGTTGATCGCAAAGGGATTGTGCGTTTTGATTGCCTTCACATCATGGATATCGATTTCTGCGCGTTCCAGGGCCATCTGCGTCGCCGGTACAGGGGCTGCAGGCATGAACCCCTGTTTTGTTCTACCAAAACCGTAGGAGATAATCTGTATCTCGATATTTTTGTCAGCACTCAGATCTTTTGCTTTGTCACGGGTGGTTACGATACAACCCGCATTACCGTCAGCCGGGTGTGTTTGCGACCCAAAACTGTGAATGCCGCCCGGCTCAACCGCATTGAGCTTTGCGAGACCTTCGGCAGTACAGGAGGTCACACCTTCATCTTCTTCAACCAGGATCGTCTTCTTCTTGGATAGTGCCACCTCAACAGGCATCATATATCTCTTCTGGAACGCGCGGTCGTCCTTAAGTGCGTCCAAGTACTGTTCGTAACGGCGCAGAGTAACGGCATCAGCCTCTTCTTTGGTGGCACCAATTTCTTTGGCCCCATTCTCACCGGT
>CAZFMX010000031.1:0-33227 GCA_964520425.1 uncultured Desulfobacteraceae bacterium | reverse complement strand
CCAATGATTTAAAAAAATCTTTCTTATAAAAAGGCTATTACTTCTCAGGAATCAAGGTTCTGGAATTGTATTGTCATTACCCGGCAATTGAATATGTCATTCCGGCCGAAGTGATGCGGAGAGCCGGAATCTATAACTCTCCCTATTTCCTGGATTCCCGCCATAGTCTAGCGGAGCTTCGCTACGACCGATCGAGGATCCCGATTCTAAGGTTTATTAACCACCCGCTCGCTGCGCACTCTAGACACATCCGCCGTCGCTATGAGCTATGGCGGGACAGGCACAGACCTTTTGCTTTGCCGACCCTAGTTAAATGCTGATAAAGCATTTACCCAAGTTGAACATCGAGAAAAGGTTCAACGGGGCGGGCACGGCAGGTATTGGCAAAGCAAAAGGTGCTACCCTTCGGGAACCTCCATATGAAAGGGTTTCTCACGCAGGAGCGTGATGACTCTTTCAGTCCCGCAAGTCGCGGGACTGAAATGCTTGGGTCCGCGTCTTTCTGTGGGTCTGTGGCCAGATATCATTTTTTCCTGAATTCTAGAGTCTTTATTTGGCCAACTCTCTCAATGCGGCCAACGCCTCTTCAAATTGCCGTTCACTCTTCTCCATATACTCTGTTACTTCATCGATATACCCGTCCGTAGAAGCAGACCATACCCGGTTCAAATATCTCTCAGCCGTGGCAAAATAGTTCATCACATGACCATAGGCCTGCAATCCGTGAACATGACCGATTGTCTTGCGTGATTCAATAAACGTTTCCAGATGATCCGGAATTTTTTTATCAATTCTCTTACGAACTTCTTGCGGCCTATTCGGGTCAATCTCTGACCGGATCAACTTGACATCATCGACAATTCGTACCAGGCTTTCCTCAATCGCTTTCATGTTTCTGGAAAGGGTTTCCCCGTGCATGGTTTCTTTCTTTTCCCTTCGACGAATCAAGAAGATCCCTATGATACTGATAATCAGAAAAATGATGAAATGAAACCAACTCACTTGAAGGACATCTGTGACTGAAACCAGAGAGGCTGCGACAAATCCGACAAAAACGAGAAAATATCCCAACTTTTTCATGGTTCCTCCTATACGCCCATACCCTTGATGATGAAGGTGATGGCAAAGCCCACACCCACAAGAGCTTCACCCACAATGAGCCCTGCAGCCGCGGGAACACCGTATTGTTCACTCCATTGATGACCCATTATCCAATCCGAAAGAAGACGCAGGAGTGTTCCGATGGTATAAGTAAGCACAATATTAAAGGGGAGATAAAAGCCCAGACCGACCAGGATTCCAAGGCCCCCGATACCCGTTGCACTGAGCACGGCACCCAGGCCGGCTCCGGCCGCATATTTTTGTACGGGAACATCTCCCCCGAGAATCCCCTGGATCACACTGGCCAACGCCGTTCCTTGGGGAGCGGGCAAACGCACACTGCCCATTTGATAGGCACGATGTAAGATAAAGATCAGTGCCATGACCACGATGGGCCCGAGCCATGTGGCGCTGAATTGAGCGATCTGTTGTTTCTTTGGAGTTGCACCCACGAGATAACCTGTTTTCAGGTCCATCATTAAATCCGTGGCCTGTGACATGGCCACGCAGGCCGCCGCGCCTACCAGGAGAGAAGAAATCATTGCCGCATGATCACCCAGTCCGGAACTAATGACGATTAGAATGGTCACGGCGATCAGTGTCATACCGCTTAAGGGAGACCAGTTGGTCCTACCGATACATTCCGACAAAACCACGCCGGCCATCCAGATCCATATGGTCCCCAAAAGGGCCATCATTGACCCTCGAAACCATCCCATTTCAGAGGTTGAGTAGACAGCAATCATGAATAAGAGTATGGCCGCGCCCGCAATGGCTATGTAAAGGAGTTTAATGGGCATTTCGTCGGAGGAACCCGAAGTTTTCAGCTTTGAGGCAGTTTGCATGCTTTTGATGGCGGTGATAATAAGCGGAAGAGCCAGTACAATGCCCGTTATAGCTCCTCCGATCAACATGCCGATACCCACAGGACGAAAGAGCTGGAGACGCAAGTATTCGGGCATGCCTTGTCCAGCTGCATCCAGGATATCCGCCGTGGGGAGGATTCCCATAAATGACATGATAGGGGCTAAGACCCAATAGCAGAGGAATCCTCCCACGATAAAGAAGACACCCCCTTTGCCGGCAATAAAGGCGACGCCTATGGTCATCAAAGAGATGTACCAGACGCCGTTCATGTAATCCGGCATACCGATTATCTCGCCTAGATGAAGATCTTCAACACCAGAAGACTGACTGAGAAAGTGAACGACGGCGCTGACAAGCGCTCCGAACACAAGATAAAGGGCTTTTCTTGTACCGGCGCCGGGCGATTTCAAAATGGTCGCGACAGCGACGCCTCCAGGATAGGTCAGCCGCTCAAAATCAATCATTTGCTTACGCAAGGGAATAATAAAGGCAATCCCCAATACTCCCCCCGCAATACAGGCGAATACCATCACAACAGGATTGAAATCCGTCCTTCCGAGGATAAACAGAGCCGGAACAGAAAACATCATTCCTGATGAAGCACCGTTTACAGCGCTCGCAATGGTCTGATTAATATTATTTTCAATGATGCTGCTTCGGCCCATCAACCCCCGTAGAATGGCGAAACCAAGTATTGCTGCGAGCTCAGAACCCTCTATTGAAAAGCCTAACATTAAACTCGCGTATCCAATGCTCAGGGCGATGAGAATCCCAAGACCGTATCCAACCAAAACGGCCGGTAGAGTGAGTTCAGGGTAAGGCCCTCTGCGGACCACATACTCATAAGTCGCTGGCATCATCATCCTCCTGTCGTTTCTATAAAAATCACTTTTTCCAAAGACAGATATAGGTGTTATTAAGGTTGAGTGTCAAGGCAAAAGAAGATACCCTGATCCACCAACAAGCTGTCATTTACTGCGTTGCACTCGATCGCTTCTCCATGCAATATATTGTTTACACGTCTCAGTCGGCTCTCATCGGCGCCTTGCATCTAACACCTAACTGGTGCCCAGGGGTGTATAAACTCACAATCATTGGCACATAAACAGAAATCTGATTGTGGATTTTAGAGATACAAGATATGGTATTTCGCGGTCACATATTCCTTTGTCCGGCAGAGAATATTCATGAACGTAAAATTACGAGGAGAATCCGATGACGAAATACTTCAATAATCCCCATGAGATACTGGAAGCAACCTCACTAATCAAGAGATTCACAGAATACGTCAAGATTCACACCACTTCAGATGAGCACTCAGAATCCTCTCCGAGCACGGAAAGACAGTTTGACCTCGCCCGAGAACTCGTCAGAGAGCTTCATGAACTCGGGCTCTCCGATGCCCAAGTTGATGAGCATTGCTATGTCATAGCGACCTTGCCTGAAAATATCAAAGGGGAGACTACTGTCGGCCTTATCGCACATCTCGACACCTCCCCTGCCGCCCCCGGTGAGGGAGTTACGCCTCTGTTCCATGAGAAATATGACGGCTCAACCATCCGACTCAAGGACGACGTCTCCATTAGCCCTGAAGACACTCCGGATTTAACCGCGTGCATCGGCGACACGATTATTACCTCGGACGGAACCACTCTTCTGGGCGCTGACGACAAGGCCGGAATCGCAGAAATCATGACGGTTTTAGAATATTTCAGAGATAATCCAGATTTGCCTCACCCAAAGATTCGCATCGCTTTCACTCCTGATGAAGAGACGGGTCGTGGAACAGCCAAATTCCCCATTGAGACGTTTGGCGCGGGTGTAGCCTTTACGGTGGATGGGACATTTGACGGAGAGATCAATGTGGAGACATTCAACGCAGACTCTGCCTATATTACCATCACCGGCGTCTCTACGCATCCTGGCACGGCCAAGGGCAAATTGGTCAACGCGCTTCGATATATGTCCAAGTTTATTGAGAGATTGCCCGCGGAAAAGTCTCCGGAATGCACAGAGGGTCGGGAGGGCTTCATTCACCCCATGGAAGTGAACGGCGACTCTTCAAAGTGCAAATGTCACCTAATTCTCCGGGATTTCGAAGAAGGACCTTTGGCTGAATTCGGCCGGACCGCTAGAGAGATCGCAGAAGGACTTAAGAAAGAGGAGCCTCGCCTAAAAATCGCTGTTGAAATCAAACGCAGATACTCAAATATGTACCAGTTCCTTCAAAAAAGACCTGAGATTACCAATCGGCTTTCCGAGGCGGTACGGCGTGGGGGGGTCGAACCCATCATTAAACCGATCCGGGGCGGTACGGATGGCGCGAACCTCACGAAAATGGGGCTTCCATGTCCGAACATCTTTTCAGGTGGGATGAATTACCATGGCCCCACCGAATGCATTTCCGTGCGTTCCATGGGGCTTGTCGTCTGCGTGCTGCTGAACCTCCTCACTCTCTATACCGATTCAGAGGATGGCATTTCCGAATAAAAGTGATGCAACTCACACCAGAAATGAGATACCACATAGCCTCCTTGAATGGGGCTCAAGGGGCAGAGGCTTTTCTGAAGTGACTGGTGGGAGGGCGTCGTCTTTTCGTGACTTATCTGTGGGGGAAGCCCTGGCTTCCCACTTCGAAGAAGCGAGAAGAACAGCGGAGGGGGCAAGTTTCCCTCGAAGACAAGTCTCAGAAAAGACTAGGCCGGGAGCCTCGGAACGAAAGAATAGCCTTTGGCCCTTGATCTATACTCCCTTTCCCCTTTCTTCCTGGAATGGTAGAACCATTCCGGATTATCCATCAGAGTTGGAGACTTTAGGCAAAATTCAGGGCTCTGCGCAATCCGGATCATCCAGATTTGAGCATCCCGCGTGATATGTGACGGTCACCTGGAAATAGTATGGCGCGATGGAGGGAGACGAATTGAAGCTTCCCCAGTCGTTATCCGGGACCTGGTTAGGGAGAGGAACATTACGTTCCAGCATGTCATCCCACACCGTTTCCATCACGGCACGATTATAATCCTGAATGCTCAAAAAGAAATGGCTTCTGCTCCATAAGTTTCCGAGCCAAAATTCCTGATCACCGTATGGGACCGTGACATTAATGGTCTCTGAGGCTATCTCCATATCTGCCCAGCCTGCTACGATACCCTCCCCAGTGTAGTCGTATTCATATATTTCACCCTGAGTGTCTTGCCAGAATGTGCGTTCCAGCAGATTATTGTTAGGCGGAGGAGCGTCACGGAACAGGGTCCAGGAGTATTCCACACTTCCGGGCGGCGCGTAGATTTGAACCTGAATGTCGAAATACCACTCTTCAGGGGCGCCCTCAGCCACGTCGGTGAGTTCTTCCGGGAAAATGAGTTGAAAGATATCACGGTCACCATCATAGTCGACGAAACCTGCCACCCAATCCGATTGCCACTGATCATTGACATCCAGTGTACCGACGCGCAGTCGGTTTGTATCTGCATTGAACTCCGGTTGAGACGTATTATCATACTCGATCACTGTGACTTCAACCGCGTCCCCGGCCCCTCTTTCTCCGGGTTCATCGAAGTAGACCGTTGCCAGGCCTGAACTGTCGATACTCCCTGGAACAGCCGGCACGCTGTTGGGGATTTCGAGCACACCTACCATCAATGTGTATTCCACGTCACTTCCGTCATTGTTTTGATCATCACCTACCTGTAAGTTCACCGTCGTACCGATACCGGTCGTTTGTGGCAAATAATAGCTGCTCTTGAAGTGATCCCCTTCATCCGTGCCGTTTTCCGTGCCGTTCCTATCGCTCAGGATCTTATGAAACCCATCCCATGTGACATGGATAGTATAGGTCACATCTGAATACTCAAAAGTATCGAAATAGACCTCCAGGATGCGGGGCCCTGATGTGGTTGGCACCGTGATTTGATAGTTATCCACATCGCCCAACTTGTAGATCTTTCCAACTATGGTTTCACCCCCTGAATCCAAAATGGTGAGAACCTCTTCTCCATTCTCCGTTTCTCCGGGATCAGAAACCTCCTCCATCGCGACCCGCATTTGGTAAGGAAGGGATGCCAGCATTTGTGTTTTATAAACCGGTTTAACGACAACATAGAGTACACTGCTTTGTCCGGTAGAGATCTGAATATGATGAGGATTCGTGGCCGAAACAGAGTGTTCGTAGGCATAGAGGATATTCCCGCCAGCATCTCGAACCTCGATCTGGTAACCTCCCGGATCAGTTTGATTGGCCAGACTATCCGGAAGCCCTTCAGTGAAATCGTGATGAAAGCTAAGAACCAGGGTCTGAAAAGAGCCTTGTGAAGGTTCAGGTACAGGTATCTCATACCAGTCTTCATCCTGAACATATTCCAGGGAACCGCCCAGGCCATAATAGCCTTCACTGTCCTGGGTACGACGCTCTGCTGTTGTTTGAGTGTCATTGAACTCCAGTTCCGATACGTCTACGGAATCAACACAAACCGAGTAATAATAGGGGCTGGTGTCATCTTGTCCCTGATCATCAACCACCAGGTAATAGCCCCCTGATGCCAGGGAAACCAGAATACCATACAAATAATCCGCCGGTTGCTGTCCATCGAATTCATAGATCAGTGCTCCGTACTCGTCATAAAGTTCAAGTCCCAGATTGACAGGCAAATACGCATTGACCCATATGTCATATTGAACACTGATTTGATAAACTCCGTTAGTGTCGATATAGAAATAATAACAATTGACTTCGCCGACCTCGGAGATACTATCTGTCGGGCACGCGCCACCTGAGTCTACTTCCACCTCCGTGGCCTGCTCAAAAGAACTATTGTCAACCACCGCGTTTGAATAGAAAACGGATATTTCATACTCGATTTCGTCGGAAGCATCATCATCCCTAAAATCCCGAACAGCAAAAAAGAGTTCTTTGGGTTGATCAATCCCTATATTAATCATCAGATTAGCGGCTTCCGAGGCATCTTCAGGCGCACTCTTCCCGAATATGAGAACCAAATCTCCCTGGGTGTCTCTTTCATAGACAGTCATCATGAAATCTACAGGAGAATTTCTGTATCTACTGTTGCAGCTAACCGTCAGTGTCCTATTGGTTTCCACTGCATTGAAGCTGTACCAATCCACCTCACCTTCCACCGCAATGGTCCCGGATACTGTCTCCATTTCCATAAGCTCCCGTATTGAAGGCGAGGTGCTCTCCTGGGATTCATCGCTTGCGCATCCATAAAAAAATAGGACGCAAACCATAAGAATCGATATTCCAACACATAGTGTTTTCATGGCGTCATCTTCTCCCTCTATTCTAAGAGTTGAAAGTCCGCAGGATATAAATGGACACTGCGGGTTGAGTCATCGTGATTGATGACTACTTCTGCCATACGAAACACAGGCATTTGATCGGGCATATCTTCCGGGACCTGGGCGATGAATAGACGAATAACGTTATCACCCGGCTCTAGGTCTATTTCACCGTCAAGGAAACTCCCACCGGTCTCCATGATTGAGATGTTGGAAATGGTAAAATCATATCGCCGCACATTGGCTACAACACCATCCACGACGACATTGGGATCAAACCCAAGGTCTTCAATACTGACTTCGTAGGCATATCTTTCGCGAACAATCGGATCGTTGGCGCCGACATTGGTGTGTCTCTGAACTTCGAACCAATCCATGGCCCCATCAAAGTCCATATCCATGGTGGTCTGATTTTCCAGCGGATTTGTTCCGGCATAGAACTCCACAGAGTCCGGAATACCATCATAGTCCGTATCCGGATGGTAGGCATTGGTCCCTTTATAAAACTCTTCACAATCGTTCAGACCGTCATAATCCGAATCAGGATAGGTCCCGTCCGGCAATGCGTCACAAGCACCATCTGGGACTGTAGGATTGCGTACAGTCTCCAGCGTACTGATCTTGTATTCAAAATAGTCACTCCACCCGTCACCATCCGTATCTGCCACATGTGGATCTGTCGCGTAGAACCAGTAATCTGGAGGATTGAGCTCCTCGTCATCAGAAAGACCGTCACCATCACTATCGACGAAGAGCGAATCAACGCCGGGGATGACATTGAAGTTATAGGCCACCAAGTATTTGACTTGATACTCAGCAGTCAACCTCATATCCACAATACTGATAAAATCGATAGTGTCGGCTGTCTCAAAGACGCGGAATTGACCATGACCCTGCTCCGCCATATCACTCATCAGATCAATACAATCGTTCTGATCCTCCTCACTCATGCTTATACCGGGCAAAAGGAACGTGTGAAAATTAAAGCTGCCTACACCAAACTCGTTCGTCATATCATACAAGTCATCGATGGCGTTCAAAATCTGAGTTGTCCGTGGCTGATCATGGTCAGGGACATTATCCAGACCATCACTGAAAAATATGACAATGTACTTAGTGCGAACAAGGCTGTCATGATTAGCTGTGTTGGAAATATCTCTATAGATGTCTTGATAGATACTTTCAATCGTTCCGACATAATCCGTTGTACTCGTATTAATCACATTCGTTAGAACGGATTGAATCTCGTCCGCGTCCTTTGTGAACCCTGAATACCCGTTTACTATAGTTGTTTCAAAGACCGTGGAGTTCCACAGCATGATCTCGAAAGAAACATTGGGATTAGAGTTGTAACGTTCGACAAACTCCCAAGTCGCGGCAAGCCTTTGGTTATAAGGATCGGAACCTTCACCTGCCGCACCCATACTCCCTGAGCAGTCGATGGCAAATAGGACCTTTATGGGAAAGATCAGTTCATCAGGGCTTTCAGTAAAAAAGGTCCCACTTAGTGTCGCCGGTATTCTTACAGAGATTCTCTCAAGACCGGGACTATTATCACACGCGCTGACACTCCATAAGAGCATGAAAGATAATACCATTATTCTCATCCGTCTAAGCATCACACGCATCTCCTCGACCGTTCTGATCCACATCGGTCTGGTCCGGGTTGTAGAGACTGGGACAATTGTCGCATGCGTCACCTACACCGTCGTTATCTGAATCATCATTGGATTCGCAATATACCCGGGGACAGAGATCTACCTCCCAACCCCCTGAAGCTTCGGAATCAGGATATCCGTCGTTGTCCAAATCGTTGTCGCAAACGTCACCATAGTCATCAGGTGTATACTCATTGTTGTTTGCCTGTTCCGGGTTGTAGACCAGATCGCAATTATCCCTGTCATCCGGGATACCGTCATTGTCGTCATCATCATCACAGGCGTCGCCTATACCATCTCCATCCGTATCTATCTGGGTTGCATTGGTTACAAACTGGCAATTGTCCGGGCCTACCCCACCCTGGCCGTCATCCGGTATGGAATCGTTGTCATCATCCGGATCACAGGCATCTCCCAGCCCGTCTCCGTCCGTGTCTATCTGATCGTTATTGGCGGTTTGCGGACAATTATCACAGGCATCTCCCCAACTGTCGCCGTCACTATTCTCACTTTGAAGGTTCGGAGTTAGCACACAATTGTCATATATATCATGAGCGCCATCATGATCCTCGTCATCCTGGAGGTAGAAATAGGGACCCAACTCATAGGAGATGATCACAGGCCCTCCGCCTCCACCTCCGCCCCCGATACCCCCTGATGGAGGAGCGCCGCACTCCACTCCTGTACATTCATCCCATATATCATTTGAATCTACCGACCAAACGGGATCCCATGAAACAGCCAATATCCCGACCAGAGCTATCATTCCAATCAATGCGTATCTTGGTCTCATGTTGCACCTCGCATCCTATATTGTTCTGTTTAGTGGTCCTTAGACCTGTTCCGATCAATTCTCTAATTTGCTCTCTCCCGAAAAACAGCAATCTGCTGTGCATTGAGGTCGTATGTACAGATATACGCGATGCCGTCCTCATTAAACCAAAGGGAATTGTACTGACCGACATTTCCTGCTGTCGCAACTGTTTCCGTTTGCCAGTTGGTACCGTCGAAGCGGGCAAATAGTAGGTCATAGTTCTTTCTGTAGCTCGCGGTCCGTGCCTCGATATCCTGGTAGCCGATGGCAGGATAGCCATTCCCATCAAAAGCAAGGCTGCAGTACTTACCGCAATTGGATGTATTGTCCACGACATCGATGCGCCAACTCCCATCATTTTGCAGCTGTGCATAACGAAGATGATCCGGGTGGTCGTTAATCCCTGTTTCATCCTCCAGATAATACGCAACACCCACCGTCCCATTTATCGAAACGGCCGGGCTGATCCATTCCACTCTCCAGTCTTCCAAGACTTCAATGATTTCAGGAACCCACTCTCCACCGATCTTTACTGCTCTACGTAGCGTTCTTCGATCTTCTCCAATACCATCCGCAATCGGTGTCCCTACGTAAAAGATCATAGGATTGTCCGACGAATCGAGTACGATTTCACAGTAGTAGCCCATGGAGGACTGCATACCGCCACCCGCACCATAGACATTGTATTCGTCCACCCGCTCTTCCAAGGACGTTGAGTAATGTCCCAGTTGATTCATACTCCGTCTCACATACATCAAATCCGGATAGTGGCTGCTGGTCCAATCACAGTATTCAAAGTAGTGCTGGGAACACATATGGATATCATCTCGACTGTCTAAGGCGATTGAGGCAAAATTGCCGACATAGCCGTCTGTAAAATAGGGGTTTTTTGAACTCGCATCCCCTTGAATCCCCAAGTATTCGGACCAGACCCCTCCGATGGGGATGTTGACCATCAGGTCTCCCTGGTAGATGAAATTACAGATGGTTCCATCTTCTGCCTGCGGAATGTCTCCCCCTTGATAGACCACCACAGGCGAGCCGTAAGTGGTCATGGCCACACTCAGCACAAGACAATTATTGAGGCCGCTGTCTTCGGGATCGTAGGGATCGGGTGGTTGAGTATAGAGAATCTCTTCCTCCCCAATCAAAATATCTGTTTCGGGATTCCACACCAGATGATGAATCTGATAGCGCATTTGATTGCCCTGATAAAGGTCTCCTTCCGTATAATAGAATATGTGTACGTCTCCCCGAGTATCTGTAATGGCCTTGATATTGGGAGTAATGGGCGAGTCTCCTTCCAGAGCGATGATATCAAATCTGTCCCAGCTACTGGTCCAGTATAGATTGGGATCTATGACATCTTCTTCATCATCGACAGCGCCTCCATGCTCTCCACAAGCGTTAAGTAGTGCAACGCTGATGAATAAAACCATATAGAGCAGCCAGCCCATCATGTTACCTGGTCTGTTGTCCGGCATATTCATTGTTACTGACTCCTATACTCGGATAAGCTCCCTCTGTATCGGCATTCCTTATGGACCTATTCTTCATCAGTGCAGCTGCTTTTTCGTAATGGCCGTAGTGTCGATAGATCTCGGCCAAGTTGACGCGGGCCTCATCCAACCTTTCATCCGCATCCAGCGCTCTTCTAAAGCTCTCTTTTGCCAAAGAGTCATGTCCGCAAGACAGGTGTGCCAATCCCAGTATATTCAATAAGCGGGCCTTGAGCTGTCCCTGATCTGTTGATAGTTTGGGCAAGACATTTTTCGCAATCAAAGAAGCCTGCCTGAAATCACCCTGCTGCAAATAGCCTTCCGCCAGCGCAAGCTGTAGATGATGGTCTTCCGGCGTTTTGAGCAATCCCTCATAGAGACCGGCTAAAGCCTGATCACAAAGACCTTGGGCTACGATTTCAGAACTGGCTTGTCCACCGGAAAGGCTTGAAAACTGGTTTTCCCGGCCCTGAGGATTTTCTGCCGGATTGAAATAGCCGGCCAGCCTGGGATCACATATCTCCCATTTTTGTCCCATTTCAACGCAGGTTTTCAAATATTGAGCCGCTTTATCCCGATAGGCCTGAGCCCTTTCCCCAATCAGTTTTCGGTATTCCTGTTCTTCGGCCACACTCAAATCCGCTGGAACCGGTGAGTTGACCAGGAAGTCGGCAAATTCACGGTTGATCTCACCTGCACGGAAACAGGCCTTCAACGCCCAAGCGGGTGATTTATAGGCTATGACTTTCTGATAGCCATCCTCCAGTGTTTCAAGCATTTTTGTCTTTTGTTCAACAATCTTGTTGTCAATGCTCTCCTTGAGTTGAAGATCATAATAAGGGCCGCTGTTGCTGTACACATGGTTGTATGCGATCTCCGCCATCAGATCCAGCAACACCGGATCATCCGCACCAAGCTGTGGTTTGTAGGCCTGTTGAGCCGTTTTCCCGAATTTCTCCCACTGTGCACGTCGGTCTGTCTGCAGGTTCAGCACAGCCATTTGCGCGTATACCCTCACTTTCCTTGAAGAGGAGATCCGGCTCTGATAGGTGTCAAGGATAGACAGTGCCGCATGGTTATTCCCGCGTTCTAGAGCGTTATCCACCATGGCAAACACGACGTTATCCAGTTCCTTCTGTTTGATTGAACCCTGTGCCAGCAGGCGTTCATAGTTCTTATTGGCTTTCTCATATTGCCCCAGGCCTTCACGGATTTGGGCAGCCTGTGAAAGGAAATCAACACTATTCTCATCCTTTGGATATTGCTCGACAAACTGCTCCAGATAATCAGCCAGTAATCTGAACTGACCGATATTAATAGAGGTATCGATCAAAATGCCCAAGGTTTCCTTCAAATTGGGTGATTCCGGATAACCCCTAACCAGTCTGTCGCCGGCATCGTATAGGGTCTGCAAATCCTTCTGATCCTTACTGGATAGAATCAAGGCATTTAGGGCCTCTTCGCCCATTTTGCTCCCCCCCTGATCCACAACCTGCATCAAGTCCTGCCGCGCGGTATCCCAGTCGTCCAATGCGGCCATGGTAATGTTGGACACGACTTTGGACTCGGCACTTCGGACGATCTGGGCGACCTCAGCCCTAAGGTTATTGTCCTGGATTCGGTTGTTACCTAAAACGGATTGCCCATAGCTGATCAACCCGTCATAGTCCTCCAACTGATGGTAGGCGTCCAAGACAAAGTGAACAGCAGCCTTGGCCGTTTGATGATCAGTGTAGCGATCGACAAAGCTGGAGAAATCGGCGATTGCTTTCATGTAATGGCCCGCATCGTAAGAGACCCATGCTACATTGAAAAGCACATCGGGCGTCTGTGCTGAGTCGGGATATTCATTCGCATAGGTTCTTCCCGTAGTCTGTAGTCCGTCGCGAGCATAGGCTGCCTGATAAAAGTTGAGTTCATCCTTGCTTTTCAAGGCTTGATAGTAGGATACCACTGCACTGTAGAGCATTTCCTTACGCTGTTTGTTGTTGACAGTGGCAGGTGGTGTCACCTTTTCGTATTGTTTCGCGGCATCCATATATCGATTGGCAGAAAAAAGCGCCTCAGCATAGTTAATGGACATTTCTTCATGTGAGGGACTCTCGTCAAAGAATTGCAGATACTGTTTGTAGGCGTTCGAAGCAATCAAGAAATCCCTTGTAGAATTGCTTTCTCTTGCCTTGGCGTGAAGATGGGTAATGAGATCTCGCGCGTAGATTTCAAAATCACTTATCAGTTTGGTCTTGTCCTCTTCCGCCACATGTACGGAATACCTCTGTCTCTCAAGGGCTCGAATAATGATACCCACATCTTCTTCTGCATGTTCATAGCTTCCAATCGCTTGAGCGCTTTCGAAGATGTTTTTTGCATATTCAAGCAGCTTCTCCGGATCTTGGCGAATCTTGGCCAGTTCCCGGTAGATCGCAGCAGCCATCGTCCACAGCTTTTTCACATAATACCGATAGGCCAACTTCTCCAATACAGTTGTATAAACCGGCCGTGACCAGGAATACTGTTTAAAATAGGCCAACGCTTGTTCAGGTGTGGCCTTCTTGTAGACCTCCGGATAGCAATAGGCCATGTCTGTCAAGGATTCCAAACGGACATCGACACGGCGGTATGTATCAATGTCGAGCTCTTTTTGTGTCTGAGAACTGGTTACTGATTCTTCAAAAAGCTTGATCGCTCCTTCATAATTGACAAGATTGATTTCACACCAGGCCAGCTTATATCTGGCAGCCGAAACAGCCGGACTTTGTGGATATTTGAGCACGGCTTCATAGTGAAGTCTTGATTGTTCTATGTCCTGTTTATGAGTGAAATAATAGTCTCCGAGCAGCAGATGGGCTTCAGGGGCGTATTGACTGTTCGGATATTGGGCGATAATCGCCTCATACTCCTGGAGCATTTCTTTGATCTGACCCAACTCTCTATATTCGTGAGCCATGAAAAATCGCACTTTATCGGTATACTCAAAGTTCGGATACTCCGTCAGGATTCGTTTGTATACCTCTAAGGCCTGCTGTTTGAGCATGTTGGATTCATACTGATCGAGGGCACGTTCCCCCTCCTCTTCTTGCTGGCTTCTTCTCAAAAAATAAACAAGCCTGGATTTTTCTATATATAGTTCTGCCAATCTCAAATAGATCTCAGGCAAGTATGGACGATTTTTTGATCTCGTGATCAGAGTTTTGGTATTGGTAATCGCCATCTCACATTTCTCTATATCTTGCTCCATCTTGACCACATATTGCTTCTTTTCTTCTGCTCCATCCTTCTTTTCATAGAGATACTGAACCGAAGCCCAAGTATCCCGGGCCGGAGCCAGCCATATCAAAAGAGCATAGACTAGGATCAAATATATGCGTATATGACTTCTTATTTGAAAAATATGTCCCATTCTTCTGCCCCTTCACACTTGTTGACCAGATTGACTTCATAGTCATCCAGTTCATCATTCCAAAACTCACCCTGAAATTTATATATCGCCTTTCCTTTTCGGGAATCTTCGCTGTTTTGCTCGTACTGATCTTCTGAATAATGGTAACCCTGAACACGCTGGTACATATCCAGGCCGATTTCGTATTCCATCAAATGGGCTTCTTCTTCGAAGCGCAGCATGGAGTCGGCCATCTTTTCATACTCATCATTGACCAGAATTCTGAACTTCATCTCCACCTGATCCCGCTTTAGGCTATATAGCTCGTCTAGATAGGTCTTCAATTCTTCATCTTCTCTTTCATCACAAAGAGCCTGTTCCCTATCCAACAGATTCAAGAACCGCCATAGGCGCTTAACTTTGGGTTTGTTCAAAATCACCAGCAGCATTGCCGAATTATCCTGGGGGGGTCGACGATGATAAATATTCTCCAGAGCTTCTCCGTAACGGTCCTTGAACTGATCCAGTACCCGCATAGCCGACCTGTAGTGACAGACATCCTTGTAGATGAAGGATTTCAGAATGAAGAACTCCGGTGTAAATGAGGTACGGTAACTGGGCGCCTCAAAGGAATAGAGCAGTCCCATGGCCCGTTCCGGATTTCCCATCTGATAATGAGCCCATGCCCGCTCCAAAAGATTCTGTGCCTGTTCAACAATGTTCATCTCGATTTGCTGGTATAAAAAGTCCGCTTCCGAGTATTTTCCTTTTTCATAATAGAGACGGGCCAGGGTCTTTCGCGCATCATCCTTCAAGGGTTCTCCATCCGGGGTCTCCAAAATCACCTTTTTCAACAGATCAATGGCTTCGTCTGCGCCCTCCGCATACAGGCTTCGAAGCGCTTTCTTGAAGATATATTTCCGATAATAGAAGGTGCCGGGTTGAATCTTGCTGAAGTGTTCATCTCCCCATTGGAACAAACCATGTTCCCAATCATATTCTCCTTGATAATAGTGAACAAAGTCTGCGATCTCGTCTTCAACAAAGTCGTAGCTTTGGTCGGCAAGACCTCGATCTATCATTAGATCCCGATCAAAGGGGCTATAGCGACTGATTTGCTCCAATAGTTCCAAAGAATAACTGACAATTTGAGGGTTAGGTTTTCTTGTGACCAGATTCGTCAACGTGTCCACGGCTGCATGGGAATAGCCTCTCTTTTTCAGACCTAAGCCAAAGAAAAATTCCGCCCATTCATAGTCTGTGTCATTCGGTGTATGCTCAGCCATATACTCATGCAAGACTTGACAGGCTGCTTTGTATTCTTCTCGCATATAATGCTCATAACCCTTTCGAAACAGAGGTCCGGCGCCTTCCTCAACCTTTGCGAGCATGTCACTCTCCTCATCAACATTCAGGGCTACTTCTTTTTCCGGCCATACAAAACGCGGATATAGAGATGACCATCTTATGGATATGCATCCTGTACTCAAAATATTCGACAGAACAAAGAGCAAAACCCAAACGCCCGTCCCGGCACTTATATGGCATCTAGTCTTCATCTAGGATTCTCTTTAGTCTTTTCATGCTCTGATCTTCTTCAACCCTGCGTGCACCCAGGTTGAATCTTAACCCGAAACCAACGCCAAGCATGACGTTGTTCTTCGTATCACTTTCTCTGAAATTGACCAGGTCACGGATTTCAACGTTAATACAAGAATGCTCTGACAAAAAAAACCTCATCCCTGCCCCAAGACTGACTGAGAAAGCAGACTCAGTTCTTTTTTCACCCGAGCTCTGGTTCCATTCGTAGTGGGTTATGCCGCCTCCTGCGAAAAGATACACCTCATGGTTTACGATCCTATGATTCAAGACAGCACTTTTGCCGTATAGAGGCTTAAACATGGCATGGGTGTGGATCATGTATTTCGGTTCTGAAAATTGATCGGGTTGCACTTCAAATTCTGATTCCAGCGTTTCCTTTAGCCCCTTGTCTTGAGTGAGTATATATTGCACCCGTGCCACTTCCCATGACACATGTTCGTTCACATGATATGTATAGCCGATCCCTAAGGGATAGAGATGAAAGAAATCGTCATCCGCGGCGTAACCTGCCAAAAAATCAATCTCATGATAGCGGTGAAACAACTTGTTTTGGACCGCATAGACCTTTTCTTCATCATCTTGATCTTCACACCAGCCTATCTGTCCCCATAACAGCATGAAGCCAGTGATCACGAAAACCCATATTTTGATTCTGTTCATAAACGACCCCTTCAATTGAGTTTCTGTTATTTCGCCTAAAAGGCGACCAAATCAAATACAAATGGATAACTGACGATGACCTCCGTTCCAACCGGTTTGGGAAACTGCCATGATTTGATGGCCGATTTGATGCATTCGTGAACCTCATGGGAATTGACACTTGAAGCGAGAATCCGAACCTCCCCGACTTGTCCCGACATCAATATCTTCCATTCAAATGCAATACGACCCATAATTGTGGGATTTGATATGAGCGCAGATTCGTAGCAGTAAGTGATCTCTGAGAGGTGTTGATCAATAACTCGTTTGACCATCTCACGGCTCATGCCTCCCTCGATCTTGACCGTTTGGTTCAGTTTTGCGGTCACCATGGCCTGGACTCTCTTTTTCCCAGTATCCCCTCTTTCCAGGGCCGCCACCTCTCCGTCACCACTTGCACCTGCGCTTCGTAATATTTGTTGAGACTGCTTTGTTTGAATGAATTCACCGGTCGCGATTGCGATCTTCCCGTCCCCAAGGGAACCCTTGATACCGCCCACGCTAAAGTTCTTTTCCGTGGCTCCGGGTACTGGAACCGCATCCAGATTAGTGACTGCGACTACAGCCGCGTGACCATCTCCCGTGCCCTTGCTGCCGAGGAGACTCAGGATCCCTGTCTGGTTAATATTACGATTCTTGATGTTACCCTCACCAAACCCGCCTCCGGCATTTGGGTGTTTACTAGGCGCTTGATCCGTCGTAGACTTTTCGCGACTCTTTTTCTTCTGAGTCTTTTTTGGGGCTGTGTTTGTGACTCTCTTTGGCGGTGTTTTCTTTGGCGGCGTTACCTTTTCAGTCACAGGCCTCGGTTCAGGTTTGGGTGGTTGTATTTCCTTTTTTGGGATCTCCGGGGTTTCCTTTATCTCCAACTGTTTGATAAGGTCAGGATCGACCCTGACGAAAACAGGTTCTGTCTTTTCCGGTACGCCTGAGTGAAAAAATCCGTAAATGAGAATGCAGAGCAATAGAACGAGATGAGATCCCATTGATGAGACCCAATGTCTCCATGTGAAGGTGGATGGTGTTTCAGGGACCGTTACATTTGGACTGGGAAGTACATGGGTTTGAGAAATGCGATATTCGCAGGATTCGTCGTAAATGGTTACGACACCCCTATTTGGAAAAGGAATACGATAAAGCTCTTTGCGCTTCCTATATAGAAAATTTTTTGTCTTATATCTGCCTAATTCAGTCTTTGTGTCACCGTGCTGACTCACATGTCCTTCGAAATGGGAAGGGAAATAGACATAGGCCTTGTCTTCACCTTTGTCTTCAACCAGTCTGAGATGACCATGTTCTTTCGGTATGGAGTATTTCTCTCCTTTTCTCAAGAAGCATACATCAGCCACACTGTCACCAATCGTCTTGATAATCATCAATTGGGTCGGCATCCGGTGCTTTGCCTCTCCCTTTTTATTGACATAGACCAGTCTATCTTTTAATAAAAATGGTGTTTCCCAAAGATCATCTTCGTCCTCATCATCTGTATATTGAGGGATTGAAAACTGATCATGCTGCAGAGGTTTTTTGGGCTTCCGACGGTCAATCACATATCCCATATCAGGCAGGAGTGCGTCCTCATGGCGCTTTCTGGCCTCTCGATGATTCAGCGGAACAGAGTATTGATCTATATCCTTAAGCTGAATCACGTAGGCGAATCCTGCCTTATCCAGGACTCTCTGCCAGCGCCGCGCAGCCTGAACATCCAGGTTCTTTTTGAGAGGCCCATCGGATTTCCTCAAAAAATGCTCGATTCTGTCCGCATCTGTGCTGACAAGCTTAGCCAAACGGATGGCTGCATCTCGCCTGCTTTCCTTGGAATCGAAATTATTGATCAAGGTCAAGGAATACCTGGCATCCGCCATAGTCGCCCTGGACGTGTCACTAACATCATTTTCCGATGGTTCTTCAACCATGCTTTCTCTCTTATTCTCAGTATCGATTGATTTTGAAGCGGCGAGTTTGACTTTTAAAGAGAAGGGGCCTATCTCGATGACGTCTCTGTGGTTTAACTCGGAAAATTTGACTGACCGTCCATTAAGACTCAGTCCATTGTTGGGGTATTTGTTTTTTAAAAACACACGCCCGTTCTCAAAATTTACAAAAGCATGTATGCCCGCAACACCTTGGTGATCTAAGACGACATCGGCATGATGACTACTCCCAATGGATATTTGCTCCTTTGCAATTTGATATTTGCCGACATAGGCCGAATTCTCAAATATAGAAAAATGCACTTCCCGGATGGGATAGGATTGTACCGAAGGCTCGCACTCTGACTGTTCTGTTATCGCAGAGGTCATCCCGTCCCTTTCGGAGAATTTTGTCCTTTGTTCTTCAGATGTCCCGATTAATGCCATGGATTATTCTCTATTTGTTGTTTCTCTGTTTTGCTCCTTCTTTGTTTCAGGAGCCAAAGCCGTATTCTCCAGCGCATAATCCTCCAGGATCTCTTTGCGATAATGCTCCCGCACCTCGATCATCCCCTTGATCTCACTCTTCTTGCGATGCATTAAATAGACAGCGCCCGATTTGATGCTTTGTCCCAGGATATAGGAACTGCCAAAATCTATGCGCTGTTGAAGTCCTTTTTGTTCGGATGCTTCTTCGGCTTTATCCTGTTCTGCCGCCTGATAGGGCGCAGAGAAAAACAATATCCCACACAACGTAAAAAACAATGCCTTCGCATTTACAATTCTGCCCATATGAGCTCCCCTATTCTTCCAGAACCGCGAATTGGAAGTTTGGATATCCAGCCAGTCCGGCAGTCTTGATGACTCTGTTGATAGTCTGAAACGAATGCGACTTATCGCAAAGGAACAAAATGTGTGTTGGAGGCTCCTGACCATTCTCCGATTCTTCGGATTCGATCCGGATTGTTTTCAGCCTCTGAAAGAGCGGTGAGTTTTCAAGATTATCGTTTGTTAACCCAGCGACCTGCCGTCCTTCTACCGCAGCCATCACCTCATCATTCAACCGCAATTCTCTTTGTGACAGAACAATTTTAATCGTTTCTGAATACTCGCCCTTAGCTGTAGATGTGGGTAATTCCAAATCTTTATCTAACTTTAGATTCTCAGGGTGATCAGAAAAAGAGAAAAGCAAAAAAATCAAGATAATGGTGAACATATCCATCATTGAAGTCAGCATCAGTTTGGGGGGGGTGAATTTCTGGGATCGTCTTTTGCTCTTGCCTAGCGCCACTTTTCATCTCTCCTATCCTAACGAACCCGAAAGCACGATATTGGGAAACAGTCTTTCTTTTTCAAAGTCGCGTGCGCTATCCATGGTTTGTACAATTTCCCTATATAAAACCTCTTCGTCCGGTATTAGAATCAGGGTATCGCTAGCCGGATATCTGGACTTGAGCGCCTTCAAGAAGTTGACCAATTCATCCGTGGAAGCTTCATTATCTGGTTCTCTTGGAATAACCATTTTCAGATCAGATAAAAACAGATCATTGGGGGTCTCTGACAGACCGGAAACACGGATCTCTTTCTCTTTGAGTTCAAGCACGACAGTGATCTTTTCCTTTTCATTCTTCGAGATATCATCCGCTTGTGTATCTGAATGAACAGGAATCGATGTATTGATCGCCTTGATCTGATAAAAACTGGCCGATATCAACAGAAAGGGGATCAAAACCATGAACATGTTCATAATAGGAACCATGTTCAATTCTGTGTCCTCTTCCGATCTAGGACGTATTCTACCCAGCTTGGCCATCCATCACCCTCTTCTGCTTCATTGCTGACAAAGCATTGGCCAGTCCCATGGCCTTCTCCTCTATCTTATCGAGGAGATAGTCGCTGCGATTGTTGAGTAAGTAATATCCTGCCAGGCATGGAATAGCGACCATAAGCCCGCCTGCCGTGGTCAGCATGGCCATAGAGATTCCTCTGGCCAACATCTCCTGCTTTATGGCATCACTGGCGCTACTTACACTCTGAAACGCGGTAATCAGGCCGAGGATTGTTCCCAGCAGCCCCAACAACGTGGCAATGTTGGCAAACAGGGTGAGAAGATTGACACGCGCCTTCACTTTCGGCATCTCACTTAAAATCTTTTCTTCCATTGCGCGTTCAATCTCTTGATCCTTGCGGTCCGCTTTGAGTAATCCCGCCTTGAGAACACCCCCAAGCGGATGTTTTCCTAATCTGGTACACTCATCCATGGCTCTCTGAAAATTCTCTTTTTCGAGGGGAATAAGGACTTTCATAAATGCCTTGTCCATATTCAGATTCATCCGAAAATAGAGAAAGGCGGCTCTTTCCAAGAAAAGAGCCATCGCAATAATAGAAACCCCGAGTATGACGAACATAAATGATCCGCCTTCTGTAAATATTGTGAACAAAGCCCACCTCCTTTTGCATCGAACCGACTAAATGATTTAGCTTCTCAATGAAATCCAATGCCGATTAAGGCGTATTCGTTTTCCGCAACTCGTCAGTCTCTCAACCAACAAGCCGTTATCAGTTGCTACATAACTCGTTGAATACGACCTCAAAAAAGACTTCAACGCATGTAAGAAGCAGTTTTCATACCAAAGAGAGAATCAGCCGGCATTTACCTTCAAAATTTTTCTGAACACTCTCTATCTCTAATAGAATTAGGTACACATTCCCCATGGTTCGGGCTCTCATTTTTTCCAAACCCGCTTTTTCATGGAACTGAAACCTGAACATTCGTAGACGGACTGTCTTTTTTCTTGCACCTTTCACGTAGAATAATTATCCTGGCTCCGATGCAGAAAAACCTTGTTCCAAGGTCGATCATTCACCATGCTCATACTGCTCTGGACAAGGATTAGTTCGATGTATTGAGAAAGATTAACCTGGAGTAAACGGATCTTTGCAGATTGTCCCTTCATGCAGCTTTTAAAGGAATTCAAATGATCTAAACATAACTCATTCCTCCATCATTTATCTCGCTACTCTTGACATAAATGAGGTCATTTTCTAAACTCACATTTTTCTGATTCGATATGGAATGATTGTTACAGCAGCTCTTTCTCCAATGGGCCGCGTTTCTGTCATTCCGGACGAACGGAGTGAAGCGAAGTGATATCCGTGGTTCGACATGCTCACCACCCTGCCCTCGGCCATAAGCTCGGACCGAATGGAGCTACGTCGAAGGGGAATCCAGGGAAAAGGAATCATCTCAGAGATTTCTGGATTCCGGCTCGCGCCCCGCTACACGGGTCCTGACCGGAATGACGACTTGATATCACGCTGTTCTGCGCCGATGAACCTCATTCTAAGTACTGTCCTCGAAATAAGTGTTGGAGGAAAACATGAACAAACCGGAACTGCTTGCGCCTGCCGGAAATTTTGAGAAGATGAAAACGGCGATCCACTATGGTGCAGATGCGGTCTACATGGGGATGTCAAGCCTTAGCCTTCGCGCCAAAGCCGATAACTTCAGTGAAAGGGAATTGGAAGAGGCGTTCCAGTATGCTCATGCGCGAGGCGTAAAATGTTACTCCACGATCAATATCTTTCCTCATAATCGTGACCTTCCTTTGGTCCGGGACCATATACAGTTTCTTAAGCATGCCCAACCGGATGGTGTCATCGTCTCTGATATGGGTGTGTTCGACCTGATAAAGAAAGAAGCCCCTCATCTCTCCATCCATATCAGTACCCAGGCCAATATCACAAACGCTGAATCCGCCATATTCTGGGAGAGATTGGGCGCACGAAGGTTGGTCCTCGCCAGGGAACTCGGTATCGAAGAAATCGCCCGGATCAGAGAAAGAGTAGGATTGGAGCTGGAATGTTTTGTTCATGGCTCTGTCTGCATCTCCTACTCAGGCCGGTGTTACATGAGTGCCTTCATGGCAAACAGGTCAGCCAATACGGGAGAATGCGCCCACCCATGCAGATGGAATTACACCCTTGTTGAAGAGAAAAGACCGGGTGAGTATTATCCAGTCTACGAGAATGACAGGGGTACCTATGTCATGAGTTCAAAAGATCTCTGTATGATCGAACACCTAGATAAACTCCATCGGGCAGGAATCAATAGCTTTAAAATAGAGGGCAGGACTAAAGGCATCAATTATGTCGCCGGAGTGGTTAAAACATACAGAGAAGCCATTGATGCGTTCGATGCCACGAGAGAGTACAAGGTCGATGACAGATGGATAGCGGAGCTTCGCGTTCTTTCAAACCGTGGATATACTACAGGCATGTATATCGGGGATCCGGATACCGAAAGCTATAACCATGATGAACAGAATGCCTATAGGATAAATCATAGTCTGATGGGCATTGTCTTGGATAGGATCAAGGGAAAAGCAAAACTCCTTATGAGAAACAGGGTCTATCCCGGAGACAAAGTGATTTTCCTAACACCCGGATTGGAGGACCGATCATTTGACATCGTCTCGATAGAGGACGAGAATCACTCCCCGCTGGATTCCACGCGGAACGATGAAATCGTCTGGATAACTGTCCCGGAACAAGTGAGGATAGGGGATCTTGTGAGGAAACCCTTTGACGTAGAGGATTCCAGTCGACCCACAGAATATCAGACCCGGAATGTTCAATGATAAAGCTTCTTGTCTTATTCGGAATACTTTCGGTTCCTGTCTGTTGATCACATCATCAGCGGTATTCGCTATTCGATGTCCTGTTTACAGCAAACGGATTGAAAAAAACACTCGTCCTCCCCGACGCACATGGACTTCGGGGAGAATGACTTCCGTCCCTCCACCCTGTTCTGCTGAATTGAACATCACACGGAAACGATGGGTCCCGGCACGAACAGGCACCTTCACCAGTTTAAAGGCGGCAGGCAAGGTCTGCCAACACCGGGTATCGGCCTCTTCCACGGCGATGAAGGCCATTCGAGCAAGAACCCCTAGGTATCGTGTGTCCCGGTCTTTTTCCAATTCATGTAGGAGAATCTCCTTAGTGGTCACTCTGGCCAGCTCCTTGCCGAATATATGCCCCTTTCTGGCCTCCAAGGCGTCATGGGAAACATCGTACACGTCTGTCGTGATCACACTGTTTACCAAACGCCGTTCGTCCTCTAGAATCGCGATTTCCGCGTCCGCAGAGTCCCATTTTTGATAAACCGGAAAGGAGAATCTCGTTCCCGGAGGGACGATAATATCGCCGGAAACCTTGATCGGTCCATGCCCAAGGCTGACAAAGATGATCAATTCCGATTCTCCTTCACCCACCGCCAAACGACGAAACGCTTCCGGGATCTCTTCTCTATATGCCCTCGCCTCATCGGGCATACCGAGTAAAGAGGCGATTGTACTCAATTCCCGCGCCACAACGCTTTGCGAAGACATCTGTTCCGCCAATTTTCTATATTCTATAAAGGCATCGTTATATTCTGAGAGGTTTTCGAAACAGAGGGCAATCAGGGCACGACTGAAATGATCTCTAGCAAGGGCTTCAGGAAAGGCATCAAAAATCTTAAGCGCGCGTTTGGACTCCACTAAGGCACTTTCAGGACGGTTGAACAACAAGAAATTCATCATTAGGTAGGTGTGGATCCATAACCGCTCGCTGTATTCTCCCCTGTATTTTACTATCCATTCATTGAGGACAAGCGACCCGGTCTGTTCGGTCACGCTGATTTCGTTCAGCTCTTCCACGAGAGCCGCCGCATCGAGCAGGGTATGAGCGCTCTTTTCGTATTCGCCAAGCTGATGGAATACGACACCCTGTTCCATCAACCGCAAGAGTTGATTCTTTCCATCCAAGCCGGAAGGTTTGGAAAGGATGGCCAGTGATTCTTCAGGCTGTCCTCGATAAAATAAATCTCTTGCCCGATGAAAATCGGCAGCGCAACCCATTGTAATCAGGGACAACCCAAGCGCGATACAAAGCCAGTCTATGGTATTGGGACGATGCATCTACCATCCAATGAATGGTTTCGCTGATTCCCTCATGACTTCGACTTGATCGGCCCATTCGATGAGACCGGTCTTGATATCCGTGATTTCCAGGTTAAGGCTGTAGTATTTCAGGGTCCGCTTCTTTAATCGAACCTGGCGAGGCTCCTTTTTCTCAATCGATCGCAGAGTCCCGCTCATCATGTAGTCCGCTCCAATCTGCCGCGCTCTTTCCACCATGGTCCTTTCATCAACATTTCCGCTGCCGTATTGGTAATCCAACTCTCTCATGATATTATCCCTTTGGGATTTGTTGACCATGGAGAACTGACCCGACCGCACCAATTCCATCTGGATGTCATCGGCGATTCCACTGGTGCTGATGTGCTCATCAGTCCGATTGGCGATGCCATAGAGAATCATCACCGGTTTCTTCCCGACTCCAGATATGGGGAAAGAGCGGTTCCTCAAAGGATCAACCAGCCGTTCGACAATGCCGTTTTTATCCGAGGCGTCATAGCTTTCATCATAATGGAGGTTCTTATCCGGAGATACCTCTTTCACCGTGGCCGTACACCCAAAGGCCAGACACAGGACCAAACCCAGGTTAAGCATCAGACTTGTTCTGCCTAGATTCATAACTCACCTCCGTTTTCATCATAGATTTTTCAAATGGCGAGGATTGGATAGCCATACATGTGAATATGACACCAAGATCAGACTTTTGTTCATTTTTTTCGTGCTTGATGATTTCATATCATTCCCACGCTCCATCGCAAAGAGGAGCAAAGGTTTACCTTCCGAAACCTCTTGTCATGTTTATCCGCCTTCGCAGAAAACCACGGACTTGTCCGTGGATGAATGCTAAAACGCCCAGATTGGAGTCGAGGATTAACCTTAAGCTACGGCGCGATGTCGCATAGGGGATGTGGCGGATAACCGCGGCGTCTTGTCGCGTCGAAGCCTTTGGCGAAGTCGGAAGCCGAAGGCGGAGACGGGTAACAAAATGGGCCTACGGGTTTACCCGTGGGGTTCCATTATGCAACGAGATTGATCAGTTGCCGATCCGCTGCGCTATGACCGTACGGTTCTTGACATAAGCCAGTATTCCCTTGACGACCTTTTCAGCGTCCCGGTGGCGCAGCTCCTCGAAGCGTATTGCCCAGGCGTTATCCGTATAGGCGAGATTTCGCAGTTCCAATAAGACCTTATTTTGAGCGGGATTGTCTCGCAACACTCCAAGACCCAGACCCCGGGCTTCAGCTCCTGCGCCCAAAAACGGCAATAGGGCCTTGGCAAACTTTCTTGAAGTCTCGTCCGACCGTTTGCTATTCTTACTCTTATAATACAGAACTGCAGGGGCGTCCGACTCGTTCGGGTCGATGTCAGCATGGAAAGATAGGAAAATACAGTGGTCTTTCCTGACTCCTTTGAAGGCTGAACGGGCGATAAGTACACGTGAAGAAAGATTGCCGTTCCTGCCCCCTATGGGCCAATTTTTCCATTTTCCGCTCTTATTGAGTTCGTAACTGTTGTAAACCTCGTTCTTTTCATTCACAAAAGTCATAGTCGGCGGATCGGAATGCCGAATGAGATGATTCGGGCTCAATAAGGTCATGGTGACTTCCGCTCCATGTAACCGAAGGAGAACGTATACCCTGATGGCCACATCATAGGAGTATTCATCCTCGACCACATAGACGCTATTGCCGTTTCCATCTAGAGACGGAACCACCGCTCCAGGGTCCAGGCCTCCGTGTCCGGGGTCGAGCACAAAATGCCATCCATCAAGCTCATCGCTCAAACGACCCAGGCATCCCACCTGGAGTTCAAAGGCATCCCAAAGTTTTTGAGCCTGTCTGTATGATTGTAGAGTAGTCAGCCGCGGCCCTTCATAGTAATTGGCATGACTCTGACGTTGTGCCTTGGGGCGTGAATAGAAATAGGGGCCATTACCGGCTCTAATTCTTCCGGTCCCTTCCACTGAAATGATGAGATCGTCCCAATCGATTTCACTGATCTTCACCCATTCTGTGCTCTTGGTAAGAATTGGCTTTACTTTCAGCTTGTCTCCCGGGTAGACCAAATGATTATCCAGAGAGTTGATTTCCTTTAGTTCAGAAACGCTCATCTGATGGAGCCGGGCAATTCTATCAAGATAGTCGCCCTCTTTGACTGTGTAGAATTGGAAATGTTCTTTTTCTTTCTTGTCCAGTCTGAGTTCCTGTCCCGGATAGATCCGTTCAGAGGTCAAGTCATTGTTCTCTCTTAGACTCTCCACGGTCATTCCATAGGCGCGGGCGATCTCCCAAAGGGCATCCCCCTTTTCCACAATATGGGTGGAACTTGATGGGCGTCTGAGGCGAAGCTTCTGGCCTGAGAGGATTTTATCATCCTCGATTCCGTTGATTTCCCTGAGTTCTTGTAGATCCATGTTATACTTCGTGGCGATCGAAGACAAGGTCTCTCCCTGACGGACCACATGGACCCCCTCTTCCAGAGAAGAGGGACGGAGTTGGAGTTTTTGCCCCACAAAAATATGGTCTCCTTGGATCTGGTTAAGTCGTCGAAGCAATCCCACGCCGACATCAAATTCCTTGCCGATTGTCTCCAGATTATCCCCCTCTTGCACGACATACTCAAACCGCTCACTTGCTTCATCCCTGGGGTCCTCTATCTCCTCAGAAACAACCAGGCTTGTCCCCGGGATAATCGTGTCTTTGGTCAACCCATTAATGTCTTTTAGTTCAGAGACATCCAACCCGTATCGTTGAGCGATCGCCCAGAGCGTATCGTCCTTCTTCACAGTATGGACCACCTTTCCCTTGGGCCGACTGGGAGTCTGACGTAGCCTGAGTCTCTGTCCCGGATAGATTCGATCTCTCGTCAGATCGTTCAGCTTTTGAATGGAACGCGTGGATATCCCGAATTGGAGGGCAATCTCATAGAGTGTATCCCCGCTCTTCACCACATACCAATCAGGAAGAGGATGAACCCCGACTTGCAGCTTTTGCCCCTTATAGATCCTATCGCCGCGCAGCTTGTTCCAACGCATCAATTCATCCACCGATACACCATAGTCCAGGGCGATTTCACTGAGGGTTTCCCCTTGTCGAACCAAGTGAATGGGAGGGCTGGAGGAATCAGCACCGTAGGCGTGGTCATGGACACCACACAGAGTGGCCAATCCCAACGCCCCACAAAAGCAAATTATCCCATGAAGATAATATTTCAGTATCAAGAAACGGTTTTGATCGTGATGATGCATATTGGCATAAATTGATGAGGATTCTATTTCTGCAATGATAAATATAGTAAATCTAGGAGTGGTATGTCAAGGCAAAAGAGAGTACAACATATGGGGTTATGCTGGAATTGCCTTTGAAAGTGCATAATCCTCGGCCATAACCAAAATCCACCATCAAATCTATTGACAGGCAATGATAATTGAGGATTTTGGGCAATCCCTGGGTACCAACAAGGTGTTAGATGCAAGGCGCCGAGGAGCGCCGACTGAAGCGTATAAGCAATACGCTGCAAGGAGAAGCGACCGAAGGTAACACAGCAGATGACATCTTGATGGTGGATCAGGGATAAGTATAAACACTTGCCATATTCCAACCACTCTTATATTCTATATATTTATATTCGTCTTAACAAACAGGAGGCTCATTTGAACTCAGCAATACAAGACTTGGAGCCCAAGCTCGTCTGGCAGCATTTCCATGCCATCAGCCAGATTCCTCGGTGTTCCGGGAATGAGCAGGCGGTGGGGGAATATATTCTCCAATTGGCAGGGCGCCTCGGTTTTCCCTCTCAGCGTGATCCCATTGGAAACATCCTCGTGACCTGCCCGGGCACTCATGGTATGGAAGCCTGCCCCACAGTCATCCTGCAAGGTCATACCGATATGGTCTGTGAAAAGAACAGCGATATAGAGCATGATTTTTCAAGGGATCCTATTACTCTTTTGAAAGACGGGGAATGGATCACTGCCAATGGCACGACCTTAGGGGCGGATAACGGCATCGGCGTCTGTTTCTCTCTGGCCCTCATGGACGATCCAACCATTCCTCGACCTCCGATGGAGCTTCTCTTTACCGTGGATGAAGAAACAGCCTTGACCGGCGCGACAGGCCTCTCACCGGATTTTCTCAAAGGCAAGAGACTGATCAACCTTGATTCCGAAGAAGAGGGGGTTTTTTATATCGGTTGCGCCGGCGGTCGTGACACTGTTCTACGCAAAAAATTTGACACACGACCACCGCATTCGGGACACAAGGGTTTTAGAATCAAATTGGGTGGACTTCGCGGCGGCCATTCCGGGATGAACATCGACCAGGACCTGGGAAATGCCGTAAGCCTGATGAGCCGTCTGCTTTTCCGATTGCAAGACCGGACCCGCTTTTGTTTAAACACAATCAACGGCGGTAACAAGCATAATGCCATTCCTCGCGAAGCCCAAGCCATCATCACTGTTGAAGAAGGCGATGGTCCCCTGTTATCTTCGTTCATTACTGAGATGGAAGGGGTATTTCGAACCGAATATCAGTATACGGACAAAGATATATTTCTAAACCTCGAAGAAACCGATGATGTTGAGAAGGTCCTTGATTCGTCACTTCAAAAGACCTTGATTCACTTCCTTTATAGTGTGCCTCACGGCGTTTTGGCTATGAGCCATGCCGCCCCAGGTGTGGTGGAAACCTCGACCAACATGGCTGTCGTGAAGACGGGGGACGGTTTGATTGAGCTCATCACCAGTCAGCGCAGCTCTATTGCCTCATCCTCTGAGGATATCTCTGACAGGATTAGGGCGCTGGGCGAATTGGCGGGCTTTGAAGCCGAGCAGCATGACAGTTACCCGGCTTGGGAGCCGAATCCTGATTCCCCCTTATTAGGTCTGGCAAAAACAACCTATGAAGAAATGACAGATCACGCGGCTGAAGTCAAAGTCGTGCACGCCGGCCTGGAATGCGGCGTATTAGGTGAGAAATTCCACGGGTTGGACATGATATCCTTCGGCCCCACGATTCAAGGGGCCCACTCGCCGGATGAAAAGGCAAATATCAAATCGGTAGAGAATACCTGGCACTTTTTACTTGAATTATTGAAGAGGATATAAGGAGACGGACATGGAACAACTTCAAGATATCGAAGCGCGGCAGTTGATTGAAAATATGAATCGAATTGATTTCTTCAATGCATTTACGGATGCGGAAAAAAGAGAAATCGTCGCCTCCTACACACCCGTTTGTGTGTTTGGTAAAAATGAATCCATCATCAAAGAAGAAACTGACGAGACCTCCTTCTATATCTTGCTTACAGGCTCAGCAAGGGCCATGAAGAAAAACGTCTCATTGCCCTTTGCAGAGTATGGGCCGGGCGATTCATTTGGAGAAATCTCTTTTTTAACAGGTGTGGCGCGAACCTGTGAAGTTATTGCGAATGAAGTATCCATTGCGCTCAGGATTGACAAACAAACACTGGATGAGCTGAAAATAGAAATCAGGGAGAAAATGAAGGACAAAATTATAGAGAATTTGGTTGACCGCCTCAAAAATATGAACAACGCGTTTATCACTCTATTTCAATGACTTTATTCTTTCTATCCTATGATCCCAATAGCATTGCATCGTCCATATGAGGCGTTTCAGTCTATCCGATCACAGAGAATATGAGCTGATCATGACGGAGGAGACAAAGTGAGACCTATCAGCTCTTAGGCCCGTTTAAAAGCACTGCGATCTTTTTGATGCGCTCCAGAATAGCTGCCCTTAAAGAATCCGGGGGATTAATAAACTCCACGCCCATGCCGGACTTATCATGTTGATTAGAAGTGTTGACCCAGACAACTCTTGCGTCTACGGTGACCTGGTCAATATCTCCAAAGGAAAAAGTAAGCTGTGTCTCTTCTCCCACGGCAGGCGGACTATCCGTGGAGACAAACATACCGTCCACAGACAGATCCTTACTGTATGAAATAAGGAAGTCTCCATCACTGACGTAATTGATTTCAAATCTTGAGGAAATACGTTGATTGCCTCTTCGCTCTTCCATTGTTTTCTCCTTTCCTCTCAATAACAAAATAACACATTGTGTGTCTATCAGATTCAAACCACCTTTGTCACTAACTATTTGATATATCCTGACTCTTTTTGCCGATACCCCGAGAACTCACATTAACTGGATCTTAGAAATAGTGCTGATTCACCGAGGGGTCCTGTTGGTTTGAACTTCAAAAGAGGCCAAAGGATAGCCCTTCATCAATTTTTGCCTTTAATAACAAGTGGTTCTGTTAAACTCAACCACTCTGTCAAAAAGAATGCTTCTTGATGTCTCATGGAAACATCAAAATCCTTTTTATTCTAGATGATCATATGGTCGCTAGAACTTCGAAACACAATCATACCCTGTTTTTCCTTGATCTTTAGCAGATTTTTCACTATTATCCCATTTTTTCAACATCTTAGTGTCGTGTCTCAGAATTAACTTGAATAATAAGTACCTGCTGCACAGCTTCAAAGGGGGCATGGAAGACGCCTGAGCCTGTTACCGCCCCCAAAGAGGACAGCGTTCGGTGGATAGGCACAAGGAATGCCCGTTGCTGTAGGTACATTGTTTGTGGGGCTGCTTCATAATATGCAGAATTATGGCGCCGTTCCACGAACTCTGGAGAAATGGTGGTGAAACTGAAAAGAAACCCCCATACCCCCAACGTGTCATAGAACCGGCTAAAATGATGGAAGGCATTTCTGGAACACAACACTATACGAACACGTATTCTTTGACCCGGACTGATAACCTTTCTCTGTATCCTAAAAGGGAAAAGAAGCATGTCGATCATCAGCAAGATAAATGACTTTATGACAAGGGCGTCTAAGCTCCTGAAGGGGGGTGGAGAGGTTTCCCTTGAAAGGCAGAAAAAGAGCGGAAAGATGAGTGCCCGTGAGAGACTGGATATCCTTTTGGACAGCGACTCTTTCTTCGAGACCGACCTCTTTGTAGAGCACTCTGCCAAGGATTTCGGTATGGAAGGTAAACGGCTTTCGGGAGACGGTGTCGTTACCGGCTTCGGTCGTATTGACGATCGCTCGGTCGCGGTCTTCGCACAGGACTTTACAGTGGCAGGGGGATCTCTGGGCAAAGCCCATGCTTCCAAGATCACGAAAATCATGGATGCGGCCGGCGAAATGCGCATGCCGCTTGTAGGAATAAGTGATTCCGGAGGTGCCAGGATTCAGGAAGGGGTCGATTCCCTCTGTGGGTATGGAGACATATTTTTCAGAAATACCCGCCTGAGTGGCGTAGTCCCTCAAATCTCGGTTATCCTTGGCCCTTGCGCGGGTGGAGCGGTCTATTCTCCAGCCCTGACAGATTTCGTTTTTGTGGTGGACAAAATATCCAACATGTTTATCACCGGTCCACAAGTGATCAAGTCCGTGATCGGTGAAGAGATCAGTGCGGAAGAACTGGGAGGAGCCAAGACTCATTCAAGTATCACGGGGAATGCCCATTTTTTTGCGAAGAGCGAAACAGAGGTTTTTCAACAGATCAGAAAGCTCCTCTCCTTTCTACCCTCCAGTTGCATATCCACGCCTCCGGTTATTGAGAATCCTGAAGCACCGAAAGACCAATTTGACCTGGAAAGTATCATTCCCGAAGAGCGCAAAGCAGCATACTGTGTTAAGCAAATTATCAGGAGAATTGTGGACGGGTCTGATTTTCTCGAGGTCCATGAGCAATTTGCTAGGAATATCGTCGTAGGTTTCGGGCGACTTAATGGAGAGAGCGTGGGGATCATTGCCAACCAGCCTCGTGTTCTTGCCGGTGTCCTGGATGTAAACGCCGCAGACAAGGCCTCGAGATTTATCAGGTTCTGCGATGCCTTCAATATCCCTCTCCTTACATTTGTGGACACCCCAGGCTACCTTCCGGGCATTGATCAGGAACATTCGGGAGTCATTCGGCACGGAGCAAAGCTTCTGTATGCCTATAGTGAGGCCTCAGTGCCGAAATTTACGGTCGTTATGCGCAAGGCCTATGGAGGCGCTTATGTCGCCATGTGCAGCAGACATCTTGGAGCCACCCTGGTCTTTGCCTGGCCAACGGCAGAGATTGCCGTCATGGGGTCTGAAGGAGCGGCAAATATCATATTTCGAAAAGAGATTAACGAAAGTGACGATCCCGAAGCCACAAGGAGAGAAATGGTTAAGAAATATGAGGAGAAGTTTGCAAATCCTTACGCCGCGGCTTCAAAGGGCTATGTTGACCAGATCATAAAACCTGGGACGACCAGAGATGCCCTGATTGCGGCCCTAGGACTGACAAAAAGGCAAAAGGAAAAGCACGCCAAGTACCGTCACGGCAATATACCGCTGTAGCGAGACCCCTGAAAAATGCTCAATTTTGTTCAAGGTTAAGGAAGGCGAGAATTCTAACCCTCCCGATTTTCATC
>CAZFMX010000030.1:0-34095 GCA_964520425.1 uncultured Desulfobacteraceae bacterium | reverse complement strand
AATGCCCGTCGCTGTGGGTACATTGTTCGTGGGGCTGCTTCATAATATGCAAAATCATGGTGCCGTTCCACGACCTCTGGATAGATGGTGGTGAAACTGAAAAGAGACCCCCATACCCCCAAAGTGTCATAGAACCGGCTAAAATTATAGAAGATATTTCTGGGACACAACATGCAACATGAAAGAAAATAGGCCGTGAACGATATAAACAGCAAACCTGCTAACGTCATTCTCTTTAATCCCGCCCCACGCAGGGGATATCAACCCCACAGACGTGTGGAACTGCCGTTGAACCTCCTTTTCCCGGCGACTCCGCTGGTGCATGCCGGATACAGTGTTCGAATCATAGATCAGTTTGCCGATCCAAAATGGAAAGAGAAGCTATTCGATGCCCTAAGAGAGAAACCACTCTGCTTCGGGGTCTCCTGCATGACTGGCCCACAGATTATTCGCGCTCTGCAAGTGAGTAAACGCGTTAAAGACAGATACCCGGATGTGCCTGTGATATGGGGAGGCATACACCCGAGTCTACTACCTGGGCAGACTCTTGAAAACCCGTTCGTTGATATCGTGGTGATTGGTGAAGGAGAGGCCACGTTGCTGGAACTGGTGAAAGCCTTGGAATGCGGCGATCCCCTCGACCACATCTCCGGCATTGCCTACTCGCAAAACGGACAACTCCGTTTTACTGGACCACGCCCTTTTGTGGATCTCAATGAACAGCCTCTTTTGGCCTATCATCTTGTGGATATGAACCTTTACCGACGACGGATTTTCGGTTCAGATCACGTCAGTTTCAATTCAAGCCGTGGTTGTGTGCATAGATGCGCCTTCTGTTACGATTCCATTGTACACAAACGCAAGTGGCGGGCCATGGCCCCCGTAACCGTTGTGGAGAATCTGAAACGTGTGATCCGGGACTACGGTATTCACGGATTCAATTTCACGGACGACAATCTTTTCGTCAATATAAATCACGCCTACCAGGTTATGGAGGAAATCGTACGCGCCGATTTGAATATTCGCATTGGGAAGCTCCATATCCGCGTTGATACCATTAATAAAATGGACAAGGACTTTCTGGATCTACTTGTCCGTGCAGGAATCGAGCGCCTCACTATTGGTGTGGAATCGGGCAATCAGCGCATCTTAGATCTCATTAAGAAAGACCTCACTCCTACGAAGGTCCTGGAGGCCTCTCGAAAGTTGATTAACCACCCTATCGTCCCTGTTTATCTTTTTATGATGGGCTTACCCACGGAAACCCCAGACGAGCTTCGACAAAGCATTCAACTTGCTCGGCAACTATTGAACGAGAATCCCAGGGCAAGCAAGAGTTTCAACATTTACACGCCCTACCCTGGAACCGAGCTTTACAGCCTCGTGATTCGTGCCGGGCTAAAAGAACCGAAGCGGTTGGAAGATTGGGCGCCCTTGAACTATCGATATGTCCACGAAGAGTCTCCGTGGATATCCAAAGAGATGAAGAGAATTGTCGGGGCATTAGATCTTCCTCTCATGTTGATGGGCAAAGGTCATTTTTATAAAAAGACAAATCCCATTGTAGTGGCTCTGTCCAGGTTGTATCAACCTCTGGCCCACTACCGAATAACCCATCTTGACGGACGTTTTCCTGTTGAAACTAAGTTGCTTAGAAGCTTGGGACTTTTTGGAAGAAAGGATTAGACAGAACTTCTCTTATCCTCAGGCGCATTGAAAATGAAGCCTCGATACATAAAACATTGGAATAAAATCGCCGCTAATTGGCACCAAACAGATCAGCAGAAGCTGCTGCGTTCATTCAGTGATCTCCTTAATATTAGCCTGTTTGATCACTGGCTCCCATCCTCAAAGAAGGCCGAACGCTTACTGAAGACGGATTTGTTTGACGAATCATTGACGGACGGTCTGTGTCCTTTATTATTTGAGCGCTCACATAGAGTCATTTGCATGGATCTTTCTATTTCCACAATTATTTCCGCAAAACGCCGATATCCGCACCTTCTTGCTGTAGTAGCGGATGTTCAACATTTGCCCTTTTCCCCTGGGATTTTTGATGTTATTGTTTCCAACTCAACCCTGGACCATTTTAAGACATCGGCGGATATTATTGCTAGTCTGAAAGGTTTGAACTTGGTGATGCGGAATGAAGCACAACTGTTGGTGACACTTGATAATAAGACGAACCCCATCATCTATCTGCGAAACCTACTCCCATACAAACTCCTTCACAAGTTGGGATTTATTCCCTATTATGTCGGCGCCACTTTTAGCGCTCATACCTTGAAGAGAGTGCTTCAAGAGTTGAATTTCTCAGTGCTCGCTATGACAGCATTCTGGCATTTCCCCCGCATTATCATGGCTGGAATAGCTCTACTGATTCATCAATTTGGTTCAGAGAAATCAAGACAAAGATTGTTGAACATCATCCTGTCGTTCGAAAGTCTCTCTAAACTGCCGACAAGATATATAACCGGACAATTCGTTGCAGCCAGAGCAATCAAGCGTTCGGGATAAACGGCCGATCTTTTCCAACAGTAAATTCTAAAAGGCTTGTTCCTGGTAAAGTAACTGGAATCTTATGGGGCCAGTTCCGGGTGAGTGACAAATAGCGCACCTTCTAATACAGATACCTAAGCACGCGAGGGAGTGACAATGGCAGATCTTTCACAGAAATACAAACTCCTCAAGGGGCTATGCAATGGTGAGTATGCCCGTACCGGGCCATTCTTCGTGACGCTGGATGTGACCCGTCGATGCAACCTTCATTGTCTGGGGTGCCGTTTCCATTCTAAGGAGGCGGATGAACCTCTTACCGGAGACCAGGGGATTCTGGATTTTCCTTTTGAATGGGCTGAAAGACTCTTCTCCGAATTAAGTAAATTGAACACGCGGACATTGTTCTTCATGGGAGAGGGCGAACCCTTTATCTACCCCCGTATATTCGACATCTTTCGCTTGGCCAAAGACTTCGGCCTTCATACAACGGTCACCACCAACGGCACTCTGATAGATAAGACAAGGGCGGGGCGTATCATTGACGCTGGATTGGATGAGATGCATGTCAGTCTCTGGACAGATTCCCGCGAGGATTATGCTACTCAATACTCCGGGACAGATCCCGAGAACTTTGAACGAGTAATCAACGGAATGAGAATCCTGTCATCATTAAAAAAAGAGAAGGGCACACAGAACCCTCGTATCGTCTTGACTAATCCCGTGAATTGCTTCAACCACCTAAAAGTAGATATGATGTTCACTCTCGCCAAGGAGATTGGTTGTGATGCCATATCCTACACGCCCTTTAAAACGAATAAGGGAAAGCTCGCCCAATACGCACTGTCTGAGAATCAACAGGAGAATCTATGTAACCATATGATAGGGCTTAGGAAACAGATCAGGGCGAATTCCCTGGGAGACAATATCGGCAGACTACTGGCGCGCTACCGATTCAATCCCATAAATAATGAATCCCCCTGTTATATACACTGGTTTCATTCCCGCATAAAGGTAGACGGAAGTGTCCTGAGTTGCGGCCGTTCCGAACGCATCTTGGGCAGCCTGAAGACGGAGAGTTTTACGGATATCTGGAATGGAGCCGCCTACCGCATGGAGCGAAAAAAAATGCTGTCGCCAAACGGTACTATCTACAGAAATGAAATCTGTGATTGCGAGCACTGTAGCTATGTGGAAGACAATATGGCGATACACAGGAGAGTGAAATACCTGATCCCCTTCCTTTCCTTCTTAAAAGGAGACCATAGAAGAAGATCAAATGCCGTTTCATAGGAAATGATTTCATGTCTCAAATCATTGTCGGTACGTCAGGATTTTTTTATAAAGATTGGAAGGGAATCTTTTATCCCCTTGGAACAGGACAGGATGATTTTCTGGAACATTATTCCCGGCATTTCAGTGCTGTTGAACTCAATTATTCATATTATCGATTGCCGGAGGCAAAATACTCTTGGAATTTAATCAAAAAATCCAAAAAGAAACTCGAATTTTCAATAAAGGCTTTCCGTGAGATGACCCACGATATTTCGCAAGACTCTATAGGGTCCATAACAGATCTTTTCCTGGATGGAATCAAGCCTTTTATAGAGGAAGGATTATTGGGCGCCATCCTTCTTCAATTTCCCCAGTCTTTTCATTATACTCCTGCCAACAGAAGATATCTTAAATCCCTGATTAATAGACTCTCTGCTTATCCTCTTGTCGTTGAATTCAGACAAAAAAAATGGATTCGGGAGTCCGTATTTAAGACTCTTAGAGATTTGAAAACGGGATTTGTTTGTCTTGATGAACCGTCCTTGCCATCGCTTATCCCGCCAATCATCCAATATACATCCAACCTTGGTTATATACGCTTTCATGGCCGGAATAAAAAGAATTGGTATGGCACGGATTCTACAAGAAGATATGATTACTTATATTCTGAAGAAGAGCTATCTGAATGGGTTCCAAGAATAAAGGAAATCGCGGGTCATGTGGACAAACTTTATGTCTTTTTTAATAACCATGCTAAGGCCCAAGCTCCAAACAATGCCAAAATGCTCATCAACCTGCTGAAATAACTCTAAAAATCACTTTTGATCCATCTGGCTTCGCGTAAAGCTTCGGCGGACAGCCTTCTCTCTTTATTATAAGCTTTTGTTAAATTAGAGTGCCCTCTATCCAATTAACTGGCCTGCCAGCCGTAGCCTTGGCGAAGGTTGGTGGAGGCGGGGGGAGTCGAATCCCCAGCCTCGTTCTCAACTAGCTGTAATTACAAGAAAATTATACCAAAAATTACGCTTGCAAGAAAGTACAAGAAGAAGCCTAGCTCCTTGGACTCCCGAAGTCTCCCCCCATCAAGTGCCTTTATCAGCATAATGAAGCCCAGCGGGATTCTCGCCGACCTCCATAGGCGACCAAAAGAACACTAAAGTCTGGAAAGTATGTCGAGATGAATCATGCGTTTTGGATGATACGCTCAGATGCAAACATTGTTAAATTGGCACATCACTCGAACGTTATCCAGCCTGCGCCCGGTCCGCACCTGTGGTGTTCTATTTTGATCTAAATCCGCACGATATATCAATATACCGTCAAGCTTGCTCCCCCATTCTTCTGGATAACTACAATTCTGATGGGAGGACCAACCTCCTGAGGGCTCCACTTTGATTCGATTTGGATAAAAGCTTTTGATAATTCAATGGCCTCCTTCATTGACAGGTCTCGTTGGCTGTGAAGTTTACCCAGCGGGATAGGAGTACTGTTTACAGCCTCCATATATGCCTCACCTTGCTTATTCATTATTTGATCAATGGCCAAATGAGTCCCGACAACCAGAAAACAAAAATCAACATCTGTGTTTTCATTGGGATGGAGATGTGTAACTAGAGGGCCAATAACCCTTTGTCCAATGAAGTCAATCTGAAACTCGATTTGGTAGATATGTGCAGTTTTGTTTTTGTCGTAACCAGAGATTAGATACCTAGTAAGAATATCTGGTTTCTCAACTCTAGGATTTAATATGCCAGCCTTGATTAGTAAATCAAAGTCTTTGAAGCACCTGGCGCTTTCATTTACTATGTAAGAAAGAAATTGTTTGATATCCAAGTCTTCTGGAAGACGCCTTTTAAGTGATGTAATCCAAGATTCAAAATCGTACTCAAGATTATCTCTTTCTCCTGTGACAGTATCAACTATTTCAATACCTTTAATTGATGTAAGGTATAGGGTGGCTATGGAAAAGCGTTCCTGTACAACAGTAACCTTAGATTCAATACCAGCTCCTCCTGAAGACTTTGTTGTCTTACTGTCTGCACTTACAACAATACCATTTGGCATTACGAAATGAATGACAATCGCAAAGGATCTTGTAGATCCTGAAAGTATAAGGATTGCCACCATCAGTTCGAATGTGATTATTTTGTTAATTTTTTTCATCTACACAACTCCCCTATACTCTAAATCTTCTATTTCTTATTACTCTCATATTCAGCCATAACCGTTTTGAGCTTTCTAGAAAACATCTCTTCCGTGATTACAACAATGTATAACCGTGTGATCAAGTGGGAAGAGAGAAAAAAATAGAGTTTCAGCAGCCGAAGGATTTGATGATCTCATCGAATCCCTCGACATCGAAACTCTCTTCCAAAGCTAAACAGTTGATTTCGTACAAGCGACTCCCATTTCTTCGGATGTACACCAGTGCCTTCACCACATCGCCTTCCCAAACATAGGTGTAGATAAAGGATGTCGTGAAATCTCTGGAATACCCTTTGCTCTCCCTGTGTAGAGAAACTGACATGTCCAGAATCTTTGACGGATTTCCTCGATCCGCTTTTGTTTGTATTGTTCCGGAGTAATATCGTCTTCCTCTCTTCTTGTCGTACAAAAACGGCTTGTTCAGGAGATCCGACGGCTTTAGTCTTGATATGATCCAGAGGGAAGGGATTTTCCCGTGTTGTGTTCGGACTAAAATCTGGAGGAACAAATATACGAATGCCGTAATCAGGATTTTCATATTTGATCCATCCTCGACTCTCTTCCACGGCAACGATTGTCTCTTGCACTAGCCGAACTGACTGTTCCAGCGATTGGTTTAGCTGAGATTCTAACCGAGTGTACTGCCTGTCAGAAACCATTATTTGGGCCCTGATCTGTACTGCCTCTTCATAGGCGAGTCTCAGATGATAGAGAAGACTCAAAGGACTTTTATCTAAATTCGGCGTATCAGGGCTGGCTGCGGTCCAGATGTAATTCTCTCGCCAATTATCAGTGAGGAACCTTTCATCATGTGTCCTGAAATACTCATACCTTCTTATAGCTTCCCACAGCAGGTTATGAGCTTCACGGAGTTTTTCCTTCTTTTCTATTTCTTCCGTTGATTCTGTGTTTTTGATTAGGTTTTCCAGCTTGAATTCCGCAACGTTTAAATGTGTATCTATTGATAGATTTTTATAAGCCTCCAGAGTTTGAGATCCTTGATTCCCTCTGCCGCCGACAGCTTTGCTTTCCAGATCTCCAGAAGACAGTGCTGACACTACTTGCTCAAGCTTCACCCTGTATTCTCGTAGATTCTGATATTCTTTGATCTGAAGAAACACTGCCTGATGACCTTTTCGATCAAGACACAACTGAACGAATCTCTTTTTGTGTCCCTCCAAAAAAGTGCTAAAGGGCCACAATCCGCTCATATTTGCATCTAATTCAGGACAAGGTTTAACTGATGGCGTTTTCAAGTTGCGGGAGCTGCTGTAGATACTCAGGTTGTAGATACTCAGGCGGAGTATGGACGGTGCCCCAGGAATAAATTCCTTCCAGGCAACCAGACGTTCAAATTTTTTGATGAGTTCTTTGAGAGTCCTAGGTTCGCTTAGTTCTTGTCTGATAAAGATCTCCAAGTCGTTTACATCATAAAAATCACGCTTCAGCGATCTGGATGTATACCTCGTAATCTCAACCCCGGTCCCCCTCAGCTGCTCAGATAGATTACCCACAAAAGATTCAACCATAGGTTCACGAGGGAGGCGTTTGTGAAGCTCTTCTATGACAGCCTTTTCCTTGACAATGCTTTCTGTAATATTCGGGACTTTCAACCGTGCATAAGCGATCATTCGCAGATCATGCTCAAGTTCCTCTATGCCTCTCTCAAGTCTTCTTTTCTCTTGTGCAAACCCAACCCACTGCCATGCAACGAATCCAATGGCTAGCACGGGGATGGCAATCCACAAGAGGATCTTTGTCGCGCCGGAGTTCATCTTGGAGGTTCCTTTCTTGTCCCCGCCTCAAGCTATCGGCTTTGGCGAATTGGAATGTCCTTTCGCTTAACCGGGGCTTCATGTTCGTCAATTCTGCGTATCATTTCATTAAGCTCGTTGATTCTCCGGTTCCACACATCGACAGCACCCTTGTAAAACATCTTGGCAACAAATCGCTTCCCTAAGGGGTTGTACAACAGGTTAAAACGGATTAGCCTTGCCTCCTCCAGACGTTTCTGAAATGTACCATCACGATTTCTCTTGTAGTCTTCAGGTGTCATGGGTGCGATTCTTTTCATAATTTGAAACATCTCGTAAGCATCGTTGAGGGTTGCTTTTTGTTTGAGGAAGTAGTTCTCCAGGATTGAGATCCCAGCCTCCTCAGGCTCTTTGTGAGGCCATTGTTGGTGGTGAAGACTTACAGCCAGAGATATAAATTCGCGATCCCACGCCAGGTCTTGGGACTTTTCTTGGTGGGAAAGAGGCTGAAGAATTCTGCTGTCAATTGATCTTTTCGCCTCACCGGCTGGCAGAGCGGCAATCATTTCATTTAGTAACTGATAATTGCTTTGTAGGGCGGAAAGTGCGTAATCCTTCCCTTGAATGTCGACTACCCCGGTAAGAATTTTTCTCCAGAGAAGCGCATCCGTGACAAGGCTTTGAAGAGCCTTGTCCTCCTCCTTTCCATTGAAAAGAAGTGCCGTTTCAGCAAGGATCAGGTTATGTCCTCCGTAAATGGCACCACCCAGATTCACTTTAGGGGCCCATGGAGCGGGTGTGGAGAGATCCTGAAATATGGAATAATCGTAGAGGCTCCTGTATCTGTCGAGGAGCAGTGCATTTTCAGACAGCAAATCCTCCACCTGCCTCTGTTTCCCGAGATACATTTCGAGACAGCCCGATTGATCTGAAGAGCATCGGGGGATCTCATGAGGTCTGATCATGTACGGTGACGGGCCCGCAGCTGCTTCAAGAGATAACGCAGCTTGGGGCGACTCGCCGACCTGAGAGTTGGAATAGGCGAAATAAACGCGCTTCCCGGCCTCAACAATATCTTTTCCAACAGGGGCTTCAAACCCAAGAAGGGCGAAGTAGCCGTTCTCGTTGGTGGACGTCATTGAAGGTTGAGACGAATTAAGAATCTTGTTGGGCCCCGACTCCAGTTCCTCATCAGTGATATTGACGGCAAAAGGAAGGAGAAGAAGCCCTGATAGAACTGCCAGGATGATTTTATATATCCTTAGAGATTGAAGGCCTTTGAAAATCCATATTTTTCTCATAAAATAATCCTGGGCCATAACATCGCCGGCACGTTGGATCCCAGCTGCCCTCGGTCGTCATTGCTCCAAATCCCGAGCAAGCCGAAAGCCAATCCAATAGTAGCCACTACCATACGATGTATGGAAGAATGATTCATTATAACGAGAGCTCCGGCTAGCAGATCGCGCAAAACGGGGCCCATCCACGAAACTACCACCACGTACCGCCATTTCTCCGGGATAGCTCTCACAAAGCTGCTCTCCCCCATTGTAGTCTTCGTCATAGCTGGAGCAGGTCCACTCCTCAACATTACCCAGCATGTCGTACAAACCAAATGGATTGCTCTTAAAAGTCCCCACCGGCACAGTGTCGTTTTCCTTGCTGCTGCTGCAACCATCGCAGTGGGCGTTGTCTCGGCCGATGTTCTCCCCCCACCAGTATGCCGTCGTCGTACCTCCCCTCGCCGCATATTCCCATTCCGCCTCGGTCGGCAAGCGATAATTTTTACCTGTCTGCGATGACAACCACTGGGTAAATGCCGTCGCATCCGTCCAGCTCACCCAGACCAATGGCGTATCCCCGCGCCCCGATCCTTCGCGATCCGGTTTGCGTCGTCCCGTCACTTCGGAAAAGTGGTCATACTCGTCATAAGTGATCTCATATTTGCCCATCGCAAAGTCATTTACACACACACGATGTTGGCGTTCGTCATCCTCACGTCCTTTTTCGGTGGTCGGGCTGCCCATTTGAAAGCATCCACCCCTAATCAACACCATCTCCGGCCCTTGGCTGTTGTCCTGCAAGCGATCGCGAAACACCAAAGGTTCATCTGCTACCCGAGGCTTTGCCACCACGCTGGGACGACGCATAACAGCCGCGGTACCCGTTGCATGGATTGTAGCTTTAAGCCTAGGGGTGGGTGGTGGGCCTTCCATATCATCAGGTTCAGCCTCTATGGTTCCATCGTCATTCACTGCACTGACCCGCCAAGTTCCGTATGAAGCTCGTAACCCACCAGCTTCCGAATATATCTCAACTTTATCACCCTTGTTGACAAAACCCTGGTCGTCCAACTGGATGGTGACATCATCCCCCTTCACCATAATGACTATGCCTTTGAGTTCTTCCGCATAGGATGAATAGACCTGGAGTGTTGCCGTCAGCAGTATACTCAGAAACAAAACGCAGATTTCATTTCTCATAGTGAGTCCCTCGATTTACATCATCTATTATTTACTGGCCAAAGGTGTGAACGGAATCAATTGGATCGTCTTCAACAGAACCATCAGGAGATGTCAATCCACCTCCCGTTCTGCTTGTTTTTTTAAATCTCAGAGTCCATCTGGCTTCATCATGCATGGTAAAAGCGGAAGGATCACCCTCTATATTCCCTTTGTGTCTAGCCCCTCCTTCACCACCAAAGGTCAACTGATTTCCAACTAGTTCCCAGGTTCCTTTGCCCTCTTCCCTATCAATATCGCCGCTTGTTTGCTTATTTGCAGCTTCTAAATAAAAACTACCATCCTCGAAAAATTCCACATATCCATCCACCTTTGTACTAATTTCACTCGATTCTCCGGTAAAGTACCAATATCCAACAATGGTTTTAACTGTTAATTTGGTGCCATCTCTTTCATCTTCCGGACAAAAACCTTCACAGGTAATAATTTTAAGAAATTCGGCACATGTATTATAGGTGCTGTGATCCCAGCCATCCGGTTTCTTCCAACTGCCACTTCTCTCTAGGGCGTTGTTAACAATATGATAGATGAGATCGCGACCATAAGGGTCGTGTTCCCCGGCCTGGTTCTTTGGTTCCCTATATAAGCCGCACCATTCATTGTCTCCATCCATTAGAGATGTATCGATTTCGCAGTTGCAGTAATCCTTTTTTGTCTTTTGTCCCTGAGCTGGAGGAAGCGTTTTTGGCACATACGCCCCATAAACATAAATATCTACCTTCGCCCCTGATCCGGTTCTCGTGCCGGGTGCCGGGTTTTGTCTCTCCACCATACCTTCCTGATTTGCTGTGCTTGGTTCTCCGCCCGGATGAAATTCTGGTTTTAAGTCTGCATCTGAAATGCGTTGTTTGGCTTTACTCGCTGTGAGTCCGTTCACATCAGGAACAATTATCGTCTTAAATCTTTGGCCGGGTATAATTTCTTCAACAGGTTCATAGACAATGAATATCTCCACGGTGCCTCCGGCCTCCATTTTGGTGTAAGGGGCAGGCTTCTGTGATTCCACAGTGCCCGATTCATCTCTGTTAGAAGCAGGAGTTCCGCCTCTGGGCTCTGTCTTGAATCCCGCGGCCGCTAATCTTGTCTGAGCATCACGGGCAGAAAGACCTTCTACCTTCGGAACTTCTCGGATATCAACATATTCAGGGTGAATCAATATCTTTACGGTGCCTCCGGCCTCCATTTTGGTGTAAGGGGCAGGCTTCTGTGATTCCACGGTGCCCGATTCATCTTTGTTAGAAGCAGGAGTTCCGCCTCTGGGCTCTGTCTTGAATCCCGCGGCCGCTAATCTTGTTTGAGCATCACGGGCCGAAAGTCCTACTACATCCGGTACTTCCCGGATATCCACAAAAGGTGCATAAACTGTGAGAACAACCTTTGCACCCTTTATTACTTTCGTTCCTGCTTCGGGTTTTTGCTCTTTAACTGCATTTGAAAGATCTTGGGACGGCGCCATCCCTCCCGGTTTCACCCCAACTTCAAAATTGTTATCCTTCAACCAATCACTGGCTTCTTTGACAGATTTGCCGATAAAATCCGGTAATACAGAGCCGGGAGGGACATAAGGAGAGTGAACAACAAGCGTAACAGTCTCACCCTTTTTCAGAGGCTCTGTCCAGTCCGGTTCTTGCTTTTCAATGGTGCCTTCCGCTTCCGGAGATTTGGCAGGTGACCCAATAGAAATAGAGGGTTTGAATCCAGCACTCTCCACCGCAGTCTTGCCTGCAGGCAGCTGCTCTCCAGCAAGATCACCAACACCTCCATAGCGCCCTTTACAGTGGCTGATGGATTCATCGTCATTGTTCAATTTTGCCACCACATATTCTTCCATGGTGCAGTGGTCAACCGAATCAAGAGAACGTTTGTTTTTCCAAAGAAATACAGGATCAATCGGTTTACCCTCGTCATGTGATGATCGAAGCGTCTCTCCAGGGACTGTGCCTACCTTATTTCCTCTTGGGGAATAACGAACATTGGCGCCCGGCACCGCGTTTATCGGTGGTCTGGCATTGGCCATCCAATCGCGGATGTGACCGGCCGCATCGCGATCAAGTGGATTGACGGTGTCAACAGTAATGGGGCTAACTTTTTCGACTCCAGGTATTGGAGGTGTTGGAATGTCCGGCTTGGAGATACCTCCGCCTCCGTCTGTTTTCTCGCCTTCACCTGAGCCTGGTCCTTCTTGTTCATTCGCCTGAGCATTGTCACCTTCGGCTGCTGTCACCTCCTCTTCGCCGCCTGTTTCTTCAGGCCCTTGATCGGTTATACTGATGTCATCAGGGGGACCCCCACCCGTTTCCGGACCGCCTTCCGGCAGGGGGCCAGTATAGGTACCAGGTTCAACGGCGTAAATTGCGTAACCATAACTTTTCATCTCAAGAGAACGTTTTCCCGGCCACTGATTATCCGTCAAGGTAATGAACACGGGGATATACCAGCGTGTCGCAGCATTATGAAGATGAGCCGGCAATCTGCGTTCGGGATTCCCCGAAAGCCTCTCCTGCTTTCCCGCCAATAGTATCATGCTACCATCTAATTCCGTTGTTTCAGAAGCCATGCAGGGCCATTCTGTTTTATAGCTGCCCCGTGGCCAGAACCAGATCTGGTCTTTTTTCGCCACGTAATTCTTGATATAAGACAAAGGTGTACTTGATAAACATTCATCTTCAAGAAAATCGGCATATGCCCAGGCGGTAGGCAAGGAGGCGCCCTCCACCAGATCCCTGCCAGGAGGTTCTGTGGTGCTGGGAATCATGAGGTGCATGCCTGCGGTGAAAAAATAGTCACCCCATTGAGTGGGTTTCATAACTACCTTTATTTCGCCCATTTCCTGATGTCCCGGTGCTATCTGTTCAGGGAAATCAATGGTCAGCATGCTCTCGGCCCGGTGAATGGTTGTATCTTCGGTTCTTTGCCCCTGACTATCTTTTTTTGCCTTTTTCCACCATGCTTCTGCCTTAAGCATCACACTGCTGTTGTTTATTTCCGGATCTTCCAGGGTCAGCTCCCCCTCCAAAAGGTCATCCCGTACGGGCAGCCGAACATTTTTGACATGTTCCGTAACAAACCCCTGAAAATGAAGCCTTGATGAAATAATGTCGAAAGTGCCCTCGTCCAGCCATTCTTCCTGCTCGAAGCTACCATCGTCCAGCTCTTTTACAAAAGGGACGATGTGTCGGTCACTCTGTCCAAAAGCACTGTTACCCGTACCTTCGCCTTTGACAGTTTGCACTGAATAAGTGCCTGGACCTCTACTGGCTTCGGAGGGTTCCTTCGCGTCTGAAGGATCCCAAAGGTCCAAGATCGCAACCACGCGTCCGGGTGAACCCTCTTTGGCGAGAGGTGACCCGGAAGCCTCGATCTGCGACGGGTCGAATGGTGCATAGAGGATCCTATCGCCGTTAGGCCCTATAATCTGATAGAGAAAGGGATCTCGGTCCTTGATCGGTTCACGTAGGTCCTGTTGAGGTGTAAAAAATACTGCGATTTTATCGTATTCGTTTGGCTTCCGTTCGAGATCGCAGAAGTTAAAAGCGTTTTCAGTGTTTTCATACTGAAGGTTGCTTGGGGCATCATCACTCAGAGTACATACGTGAATTTCCGCATTCGCCGTCTGCTTTTCATCGACTTTGATTGTGGCAATCAGTTTGTACCTCGAAATCGGGATCGGCAGAGGCGAAGGGGAAAAAAAATGGAAGTTAATGACGTCCTCGTCCCCGTCAGGTGCATCCTCGTCCACCGAAAATTCGACAACGAACTCGATTTCCTCCCCTGGCTTGAGATCAGCCCATGCCGGTTCAATCTTATCAAGAGCCATCCATTGCGCTGGCAGCGATGGTCGCAGACTTAAACCTTCTATCGGATGGGCCGTGGTATTAACCACCCGAAAACTGAGGCCATTCCCCTTACTGCCGGCCATAAAGGTTTCTTTGATTTCGACGGGTTCATGTTCAGGAAAACCACTTCCGCTTGCCTGTCCGGCCGGTTGCTGAAGGGGAGCTTTTTCCGCAAATGAAGTCTCTGATTGGCTCATGCAAATGGCACAAACACCACAAACCGCGATCATTCGAAACCACGTCAATAACGAACAGCCGATTGAAATGCGGTACTGCAGTAGGCCGCTCAAGACGGCGATTCTTTGGAGTGCGCTCATTTACTTCACCTTTCCCTTGTAGACTTTATTAGGTGCGATGATCACACCAGCACCGCAGCCGCAACTTTGTTCTTCAGCAATGAGCAGATCGAGTATTGGTTCACGAATAGCGGCGGCAGTGGTTCGGATTTTTAGCTCCTTGCTAAGCGAATCGTAGGCTTGCAGACCCTCATAGCCGGCATTTAAAAGAAAGCCCACAAGTAACCCCACGCTGGGGGCGACGCCAAGGCCTGCGGGAACGGCACTTCCAATGGCATTAAATACCAAGTTCATCAAATTGTTTTGAAGGAAAGTGCCCGGCCAGCTGCTTTCCAGCCCTGCCACCTGTTCAGCCTCAAGGTCTTCAAGATCGACAAGAAAGCTTCGCATATAGGAAAGATAGCCGATTCTGTTTTCGCTTTCGAGTTCGAGAATGAAACTCACTTCGTCCAAAAGCAATTGATGGGGAGTGCGGTCCGCCCAGACATTTGTAACCGTCCATCTTGGAGGTGCCAGTTTGAGGGACAATATATATCCGAGTTTTGTGCGATATTTGCCCGAGCCGCCATACTGGATCTCCCAGGTTGCGGGGGGTCTAAAGATTCGCGGATCTAGCGCACAGGCGCACTGAAAGCCCGCAACTTCCATTGCCAATTGCCGCCTCAATTGGGTCAGCACAGAGCTGCTCAACGGAACGAGCTTTTCCGCTGGTGTGCCGATAATAGAGTACAGGAAAGCATCAGTAACTTGTTCCTTAATATAGGCCTTAATTTGTTCCTCAATATGGGCCTTCATTTGAGATTCCAAACCATCTTTCCTAAGCTGTTCAGTGAGAGCGCGCAAGGAGGGACCACCGATATCATCATATCGCAGGTTAAGGTCGTATACATTGTAGCGAAGCAACATGTCGGCAGTGAGCTTGGGGTTGAGCTTGTCTTTTTCAAATTGCTCTAAAATGACAACGGGTGCTTCAGAAAAATACTCAGTCAGATTATCAATCAATAGGTAAGCCAGCACATCGGCAGCCAATGCTACAGAAGCCTTTTCGGCAACTTTTATGGTGCTATTATCATTAAGATGCTGGATCTCCGCCTTAGCGATGTCGCTCATCAGTGCAGCCAAGTAGATAAAACGATCGCGGCCCTTAAGAGATGCAATATGTTCTAGTTCAGCAAAAAACTCGGCTCTGTAGGCATCTAGAGTGACTCGTTTTAGGCCAGAATAGTAATCCCAAACGCCCAGCTCCTCATCACACTTGATCAAGGAGGCAAACAGCAAGCCTAGGCGGGTTCTGTACTTGCCGGGTGGGTGGAATAGGAGCGGCCTTAAACTTTCCCCGCTAAGGTATTCGCCGGGGGCAGCCATTTCCGCATGAGCAGGAATAGCAGGAAACAGGAGAAAAACTAGAATTAATGTGCTAGCAATAAACAGCAGCGACCATTCATTTCTTTTCGATAGATTTTTCATTAACAATGCCTCCAGCTTTTGCATTAAAAAGACTGTCTTTTGGCGCTCAACGCCCAATAGTCATTGACCTTTGTCCCATACGATCGAACCCCTCTCTTTCATCAGGAGGGATGTCATTCCGGGTCTCCCCCTCTCTGCCATGAAAGCTTGTTGTAGAAACCTCGAGCCAGGTCTGCTGAGGAGCCCCTTTTCTTATGTCTTTCCTGAGAAACAATATCCAGTACGGTTTATCTCCCGGTTTCATAAGTGGTTTTCCATTGTGTGAATCTACGCCGGTCAAATAGAGACCGATTCCGCTCAGGCAGTATTCCTAGACAACCGGATAACCCAACATATGTTCCGGGACAGGCTCATCCAGGCACGTATATGTCACAATCAGCATTTCATCTCTATGGATATTTCCCTCAAAAACGTCAATACCCTGATACTTAGCAACCAGGTGGAACGTGGCAATCCCCTTAAACCATCGCCTCGATTTTATCACTACAGCCTCAACAACTGCATCGGAACTAATGTACATTGAAACATCATTCCGAGTAACAGCCGGTGGTGATGCGTTGACTATTCTACATGAAAAGATAGGGCATACAATAAGACACAAAACGACCCTATTGAAAACCTTCATTCTTCCGCCTCCATTCGCGGCCTATGATCACTGAATTTCTCTCCTTCTCTGCTATCAGAAGAAACGCGATTGGCTTTCCAGGGCTTGCAGAATTTGCAGCCTGCGCGTCGGTTTTTGCTTCGTTTTCTTTTATGGTTCATACAGATATTGGTCACTTCCCAGCACAGGGAATGGCCAGCACCTCCACCTGATGGAGCAATCTATCTCGCACACCAGGTAAAAAGTCTGAGTATCGAGCATCGACAGAGTAAGTCCCAATATATGCCTGCTTTGTTTCACTTGTTACGAATCGTGAGTCTAGGGCCTTTCTTTTCCAACCACAGTCAAACTCTTTTCCTCCCCTTTTCTCCACCCAATACATATACAGAGTAACAACACTCGTCGATGTATTATCGCCGGTCTCCGCAAAATAGATGCATGAGGAAGAAAAACTCCCCTGGCCTTCGTCGAGAATTTCTCCCCAATCGTAGCCACCGGGTACAGGATCTGAAATAGCTCCTTCGATGTTGGGACATGAAAGTCTTCGGCCTGTATCTCTATCAATTGAAAATAGTCTCTCATCGCTCCCGACCGGGTTTACTGGAAGGGAAAACAGACAGCCCAAAATAATCATCGTTCGAAGAAGATATTTGTCCCATCTTATGGTTTTCATATACACCTCTCTACGATCTTCCACCTGCAATGGCTTCTTAATGCACGTCCTCGACCAGATGGTAACATATGTCTGTTTGCCATTTAATAATTCAGCCAAGAATAGCTTCGTTAAGGCAAACTTATTCGTATCTCCTCACATTCCCCGCGCAGATTTAGCCAGTCTAACCAGGTTCAAGAACTCTGTCCTGTAACCAAAGGGGTCCCTGCCGCGGGCTGGTTCGGCAAGATTTATCACGTCGTCGTAAAAGGGGACGTTGGTTCCTTAACAACTTCAGATAAAATTGTCTTTGAAATGATTCAATAATAAATTGCTCTGGAACCAATGTCCCCTTTCATGGTGGAACACGCCATAGCTCAGCAAGAGCTTTGAGGGAGTTCCATAGCCCGGAAGAGATTAAAAGAGCAACGATGCATACGACTAACAAAGCCTTTGAAAGGTACTTTAATATAGAGCTTGAGGACGTAAGGAATATCTATAAAAACACGAATAGAGCTGAATAATAATACTACCAAAATGGGACTCAAGGTGATCCACAAAAGGCTAGGTTTCCCCTGATATTTTTAAACGGTTGTGTGTTTTTTTCTTTCTTGAAAACTTTTTTGTAGTAGTTTTACCTTTTAAAATATTTTTTTATATTTTCTGGACTATACATTGCTTTCAAATCATCATCAAGCTTACTATATTCCTCTGATTTGAAAGATGATTCCATATCTTCAGATATAATCTTAAGAATTATATCAACCATATTAGTTACTTCACTACTGGAAGTAATGTTATTTTCACAAACTTCAGCTATTTTATCCATGATATTAAAGTATTTATCAAGAAAGAATATTTGCATATCTATAAGTTTTTTGACCATATTTGTACGATCATCTATTTCCTTTTTTCTGCCTTGAATTTTTTCTAAACATATATGGATGCTCTCTGAATATAAATTTCTGAAAGCATATTTATATGAAGCCTCATCTTTTATATGACCTTTGCTATCATCAAACTTCAATAATTTAATTTGTTTATCCGAGCCTAATAAACTCACCGCTTTTTCGAAGGAATTACAGTCAAAGTTATGTAAAAATTGGTTTCTAAATTCTATTAATAAAAGTAACGTATGATATTCCTCGTTGCTCAGAATATCTAAATCAAACATTAGATCTATCTTATTCTTAAAGGAAAGGTTTCCGCTTTTGTTCGTTATTGCCTTTCTTATAGGCTTTTCTATTGATAGAAGAGCGAGTAAAACCATATTAACATTATGCTCTAAATTTAAAGCAATTCTTAATACTTCAGTTCTTAATTCTATATTGATATCAGTTTCCATAGGACTATTTATTAAGGGTTGAACTATGCCGACAAGATTATTGGGTAGACACAAATGAATGGTTAAGGTTTCCTCATGTTATATTGATCTAAACGGTATATGAGATCTCTCAATAGTTGACTTTAAAATATTATTTCTACCCAAAAGACCAAAAACAGAATTCATGGATAATTCCATGTGAGGTGACGGGCCTACGATAATCTTAGATAACGAAAATTCAGAGTTCTCAGATAATTTAAAATTAAAATATGGGGTTATTAACATATTTCCCTCTCTGTGGTTAACTTGAGGGTGTTTCATCGACACAATGGGTGAAATTAATCGCCATTCCTTTTCTTCTGAGAAGGATGGATGTTTAAGAATTGGTCCATAACGCACAAAGTCGTTGATAAAGATACTAGAAAGTTTTTTCATGAACTTTCCATCAATCTCTTGCGTTTTTTTCTCATGCAAATGCAGGATAAGAACCTTCGCAATAAGTTCTTGTATTATTCTATGTTGTTCTTCAGATTCATACATGCAAGGTGCTAGAATAAAGTTCTGACTTTCAATTGACTTTATTAAATCTGAATATTCAAATCCAATACTAAAACCACTTTCACCATGGCAATAGCCCCTCCACTGACTAAGTAAATCACCATTTTCAGAGAAGGAGAAAACAAAAATATTTACATTTTCAATTCTAGTGAGGCGTTCTTCAAGTTTTATAAATAAATCTCTTATGTTTTCATCATTTATAGTCGCACGGTACCTATTGAGTTCACTCTTAGCGATTCCAATAGCATGAGAAAATTCTGTAGAATCGTTAAGATAATGAATACTCATTGCCCACAAAGACTTGCTTTTAACAATACCAAGAAGTCCCTTTTGATTACTATAGTGGAAAATAGTTGAACCAGGTTTCTTATCTAATATTTTATTGATATATTGAAATATTTTTTCTGCCATTACAAAATTCCAATATAATTTAAACCATAATACTATCGCTAAGATGCCACGACCACTAGTCATTCTCACGAGGGAATGGTAAACTTAAGCGAGATGTTAGGCGTCATGTGATTTAACCCAAAAACGCTCTAAGAACTTTGCTTCTTGAGCCAATTTGACCCAACCTAAACCCACAAGCAATAAGCCTAGAAATAGTGCTGAAATAGCAACAACAATGTCAAATTGTTCTTTAGGATTATCTAGCACCCATTTCCAAAAGAATATTGCTGAACATACTAAAAAGCAAGGACCAATTGTTGTGCCAATTTGCTTGTGTGTCACAATGCGCTCAAAACGGGCAATATCAAACTCCTTTTTTATAGCATCCCTTCCTTGTTCAAATTCTACTTGAGGAGATATGTCTTCCCATGACTCTTGGGTGAAACGTTCATAGAGCCACTTCTTAATGCCTTCGAGGTGTTTGGGAGGAACAGTTGTAATAAAGGGAGTCAAACTCAGACCATCTTGAAGCGCGTAAGCGATAACATATCCAATTCCGCCTAATAGTATGAAGAGTAAAAGATGGTCATTTGATTTGGGTACATTATCGAATCTATAAAGGAGGCTTCCTACTACTGAGCCTCCACCAATTAAATATACAATGTCCCTAGTTAAAAAGTAGCGAAGAGCCTTAAAGAATTCATCCATTTCAATCTCCAAGTGATTTGCATTCTTATGTGAAGACGCCTAACGTTCTGCTGTGGGATGAGCCACTTTTCGCGTCCTCAAAAGAAAGTGGTTAGGTATTATTTAATTTTAATTGACTTCAATTGAACCTTGTACATGTCAGATTGAATTATAGTATTAACAAAACCCTTTGAAAGCACATCTTCTTTTATCTTTTCAACTTCATTATCAGAAATACGAGGATCAATACATACCTCATCGATTAACTCATTAGGATTTATTGGTATTATGAAAGTCTCACCCTGTGCTCGTGGGTTATTTTCTGCATTAAATGCCAGAATTCTCAATTCATACTCGTGGTCAAACTCTGTACGTTTTGTTAATAGTGTTTCAGCAAACCTATCATTTTGACCACCAACTGTAAGGCTCTCAAATGATGTGTTTTGAATAAATTTTTCTATATCCTCTCTGGGAAGATATTGAACCTTGCCTATAAAATAACTCAATGGAGAGAGACTACTTTCATCCTCCCACAAGATAGTGGCCAATTTTTTGATCGTTGTTTTGACTCTTATTCCATCTTTATTAGGGCTATATATACGCCACATTGCATCACTTTCTGATCTAAAACTCCAGCACTGACCATACCATCTTTTCTCAATTTCACTTAGGCCGATTTTGGTTCCATCTTGATCTTCAACAACGCATTTTAAAATAAAATTTTCAAAAGGATCATCCCAACGACTTGGTCTAACTAAAACAAGTTCCTTTGTTTCTATGAGTTCGAAGAACCTATATTTGGAAAAAATTCTATAAACTGGAACATCTTGGTCCTCTATTCGAATTAAATTTCTAGGAATCATAATATCAAGTACGAATTTTATAAAAATTTCAACGCAAGATATTACAGAACGAGAAGGCGATCCTAATCGCTAAAAATGGAAGAAAGACTGCACCAAAATTGCACCATAATTTGGAGCGGCCCTGAAGGGTTAACTTATTGAAATTACATGGATAGTTTGGTGGAGGCGGGGGGAGTCGAACCCCCGTCCGAATATATTCCACTTAAGCTTCTACATACATAGCCTGATATTAATGCTTCGTCCCTTGGTTCCCTATCAGGCGCGGTTGCCAAGGGACTAACCTATAAAATGTTTCACTGCTCCGATCATAGGTAAAACGGAGAAGCTATCCTGCTGAGTCGACGACCTTATCAATCTAGCAGGAGTGATTGACAGGCCGTTAGCCTTTAAGCGGCTAAAGCATACGCATAATCGTCTGCGTCTATGTTATCTCCACCTGTTTTACGAGCAGATAGAACCTCGGTATGCGACTTAAGCTTCCTTATCCCCGTCGAAGCCGATTCGCCCCCACGATGTGAATACTATATTATAGGCATCCTCCCCCTTATAGTCAATATTCTCCCTTTTTTCTGACCCGATCCATCTCCCTCTTCATGTCCTTCTCTTTGATGGCCTGCCGTTTGTCATATTTTCTCTTACCCTTTGCGAGCGCGACCTCCACCTTGGCCCAGCTCCCCAAAAAGTAGACTTTCGTAGGAATCAGTGTATATCCCTTTTGCTCGGTTTTGCCGATCAAACGCTTTATTTCCCTCTTGCCCAAAAGAAGCTTTCTGACTCTTGTGGGTTCCAGATCGACGTGATGAGCAAAGGGATAAGGAGTAATGCGCATATTATAGAGGAAGACTTCGCCCTTCCTAATCCTTGCATAACTGTCCGCAAGGCTGGCCCGCCCATATCTGAGGGATTTTACCTCCGGCCCCTTGAGAACCATACCGGCTTCAAAGACTTCATCTATGAAATAATCATGGACTGCCTTCTTATTCTGGCACACGATTTTCTTGGTCATACTGGGTCATCCTTAAAAGGATTCGTTGTTCCATAGGGCCGAGGAATTCAGGAACCGAACGCAGTTCTTGGGCCAAATATACGAGGAGTCGAGGGGCAACCCTACGAAATCCTTATATAGTACCCCTTCTTATCCAATGTGGAGATGAGGGGTCTCATTCTCTTTACAATGTATTTTCGAACCTCCCCAGCCGTCTCTAGCTGCATGATATGCTCCAGGTCGGCTTGGGCTTCCTTCATGGAAATGGTTCGAATGATTTGCTTGATTATGGGAATAGATTGGGCGTTCATACTCAGTTCATCAAGACCAATCCCCACAAGGATGATAGTGCAAAGGGGATCTCCGGCCATTTCCCCGCACAGGGCGACTTTGATTCCGGAAATCTTGGCTGCGATCACCACCTGTTGAATCATCCTCAGAATGGCTGGGTGAAAGGGCTGATACAGATGAGCCACATGCTCATTGCCCCGGTCAATGGCCAAGGCATATTGAATCAAATCATTGGTCCCAATACTAAAGAAATCCACATGTTTGGCCAAGGCATCGGCCATTGTCACGGCCGACGGGATCTCGATCATGATTCCCACTTTTATCTTTCGAGCAAACCTTATCTCCTTTTTGTTCAGATCTCGTTTGACCTCCCGAAGGATCTTCTTGATCTCCAGGATTTCGCTGAGTCCTGAGACCATGGGAAAAAGCAATCGTATACTCCCATGAGCACTTGCCCTGAGGATGGCCCGTAATTGCCTTTTAAAGATCTTTGGCTCTTTTAGGCAAAATCGAATGGCCCTCAATCCTAGAGCGGGATTTATTTCCCCTGCTAGACTGAGATCTGATGAAAATTTGTCTCCTCCAAGATCAAGGGTTCGAATCGTTACAGGGTCAGGAGCGACAATCTCGGCCAGCTCTTTGTAGTCTTCATACAGCTCTCTTTCCGTCGGAAGTCCTTTCCCTTGACTTCTTAGAAAGAGAAACTCTGTCCTGTAAAGGCCAATTCCCTCAGCCCCATGGTCTCTGGCTGGAACCACTTCCTCCAATAGCTCTAGATTAGCCTGAATGGCTATCGTGTGACCATCTACCGTTTCTGCGGGTAGATGGCTGATCCGTTCGATACTTGTCCGATACTCTTCGAGAGCCAGCTGTTTTTCCTGGTAGAAAATGATCAGATCATCATCAGGTTCTAGAACAATCTCCCCTGTATGCCCATCCACGACCATAAGCATGCCGTCTCGAACCCGCTGCGTGACCGATTCCAATCCGACTACAGCGGGGATCTCCAATGCCTGGGCCATAATGGCCGTATGGGATGTCGGCCCTCCTACATCGGTGACAAACGCCATAACTCTGCCTGTATTCATCTCAGATGTATCCGCAGGCGACAAATCGTGGGCCACAATGATAACGCGTTCATTGATCTCGGACAGGCTTTCCTGTTCGATTCCGGACAGGTTTCTTAGAATCCTCTCGGCCACATACTCAACATCATGGATCCGCTCTTGAATATACCCATTATCCATTTGCTCAAAGAGCTGTCTGATTTCCTGAACTGATTTCTTTAACGCCCATTCCGCGTTCATCTTCTCCGACCTAATGGTCTCTACGGTAGATTCGGAGATCTTGGCGTCGTCCATGATCATCAACTGTGTATCAAGGATAAATGCGTGATCCTTGATTTGTGCAGGCATCTTCTTTTTCAGAGATAGCATCTGCTTTCTCGTGGAACTGAGGGCTTTTTTGAACCGTTTGACCTCCCTGCTGACCTGTTCATCACTAATCAGATACTGGTACAGGATCTTCACCCTCGACCTGTCCACAAGGCGGACCTTACCAATGACAATACCTGGAGAGACGGCTATGCCTTTGAGTCTATTTCCTTCTTCTGATCGGGGATTGGTCATTTTCCCTCACCGAATTTCTGTTCAAAAAGGGCTGTTAGCTTTATCATCAGCTCTTCCGAGTCCTCACCCACAATCCTAATCCCTATCTCGGTCTCCTTGGGGCAGGATAGGGTGAGGATGGACAGGATACTCCCTCCATCCACCTCATGGCCATCCTTGCTGAGAAACAGCTCTGATTCATACTCCCGGGACAAGGCCACAATCTTGGCCGCGGCACGCGCGTGCAATCCTAAATCATTATCAATTATTAGCCTTTTTTTCAACTCCATGTGTCAATTCCCTGATCCACCATGAAGGCGTCATCTGCTGTGTTGCCTTCGGTCGCTTCTCCTTGCGGCGTATTGCTCATACGCCTCTGTCGGCGCTCCTCAGCGCCTTGCATCTAACACCTTCCTGGTGCCCAGGGCTCTCTCTCAAAATCGACTCCCATTATTACATAAACGGGAATTTGATGTTGGATTTTGGTCAATTCATTGTATTCTATGATCCCACTAAGTTCTTTTTCATGGAGAGACATTCCTTGTAAAGCCTCCGATAAGGCAATCCCTCTTTCTCAGAAAGCTGCAGGGCAATCTCGCGGACACTCATATCCTTCTGTCTCAGCCATTCCTCTATGATATCTCGAGTCTCCTGGTTCAATGAGTCTTCATCCGTGTCCTTATCTTTGCCCGCGACAACCAGGGTGAATTCCCCCCTGATCTCTTTTGAGTGAAGCTGATTCAGGATACTGCTGATCAATCCCCGCTTCACCTCTTCAAATTTCTTGGTCAACTCCCTCGATATCACTATCTCGCGATCCCCCAGGATATCCTTGAGATCCCTAAGCATGGCCTGAACCCGGTGAGGAGACTCAAAAAAGACCATTGTGGCCTGCTCTGACTTCAGGTTTTCCAATTCCTTTCGTCTCTTGCCCGGCCTATTGGGTAAAAATCCCAAAAAGAGAACCCTCTCGGTCGTCCGAAGGCCTGACACGGAAAGGGCGGCCAGAAGTGCTGAAGGGCCTGGAATGGGAGACACCTTGATGTCTTCTTCCATGGCCTGACGAATCAGCACCCCTCCGGGATCAGAGACGCCGGGGGTTCCTGCATTGGTCACAAGGGCGATATTAGATCCGGATTTCAGTTTCTTCAAGAGCTGAGGGCCTTTTGCCTGCTGATTGTGCTGATTATAGCGGGTCAGTTTTGTCTTGATACCAAAATGCCGGCAAAGCCCGCTGGTATGCTTTACGCCTTCTGCAGCGATGAGATCCACATTCTTCAAGATTCTCCATGCCCTCAGGGTCATATCCTCCCGATTGCCGATGGGAGTAGAGACCACATAGAGGGTACCGGCAGAATCTGGAGGCTTTCTGTTTTCTTCATTCATCTTCAATTCTTTTATCAATCCCACGACTAATAAGCCAGGTCAAAGGCATTTTGAATCACTTCAATCTCTTCCTTACCACCCTTCAGGCTGATGACTACTACATCAAATCTCGATTTCACATCGCAGCAGTTGTTGGATTTCATATAGGCAAGAGCGACCTTGGACATCTGTCTCCTTTTCCGGTTGGTTATGGCCTCTTTTGCATAGTCGGTCGTTCTTCCCCTCCTTGTTTTAATCTCAATAAACACAAGGCAGTCCCTTTCTTTGGCGATGAGATCGATTTCACCCAGGGGACACCGGTAGTTGCGGGTGATGCACTTGTAACCCAAACGCTTTACCTCTTTGAGGGCCAGATCCTCCCCAAATGCCCCCAGATCCTGCCTCTCTTTCGTCATTTGCCCTCCAGGACCCCCTTGAACGTCAACCGGTGAATTGGGCAGGGGCCATATCTCCGCAAAGCCGCCAAGTGTTTCTGGGTACCGTACCCCTTGTTAGTGTAGAATCCATACTCAGGAAACCGTTCATCATAGGACCGCATGATCCGATCACGATAGACCTTGGCCATGACAGAGGCTGCGGAGATACTCAAGGACCTTTGATCTCCCTTCTTAAGGCACTTCTGGGGGATAGGAACGGAAATGGTCTGAATCCCGTCAACCAATAGATACTCCGCCGCAGGTCTCAGGGATAAAACAGCCCGTTTCATGGCCTCCAAAGAGGCCTCTAAGATGTTAAACTCATCGATAAACCGATGGGAAACCACACCAACGCTGACCGCAAGAGCCTTATGATGAATAACTAAAAAGGCCTTTTCCCTTGCTTTCTCAGTCATTTGCTTGGAGTCTTTAATGCCCGGCAGTGTCAATCCTTCCGGCAGAATGACTGCAGCAGCAACCACCGGACCCGCCAAAGGTCCTCGTCCCACCTCATCAACGCCGGCTATGAGATTAAATCCGGCCTTTCGGGTATCTGTTTCGTGGAAAAAGGGATCAGGAACCGAGGGCATGTTGCCCTCGGTAAAAAGAGGTAAGTTATGAACAGAAGTCTTCAATAATTTCTGACAGAAAACAAATCGTTCAGGTTCTTTTTTCTTTGATACGTGCAGCCTTGCCTCTCAACTTCCGCAGATAATAGAGCTTCGCCCTTCTCACCCTGCCCCGGGTGATGACTTCAATCCTGTCAATATTGGGCGAGTGAAGCGGAAAAATCCTTTCAACCCCAATTCCATAGGAAATCTTGCGGACTGTGAAGGTCGCTCCTGTGTTTCCCTTTCTTTTTCGCAGGACAACGCCCTGAAAGGTTTGTATTCTCTCCTTCTCCCCTTCCTTGATCCTGGCGTGTACTTTAATGGTGTCCCCTGGTTTGAAATCGGGAATATCCAGCCTCATTTGCTCTTTCTCAATCATTTCAATCACATTCATTATGTGTATCTCCTTCACTCCATCCCCTTGCCTGACATCATGCCTGTTCTATAGAGAACGGCAGGGTCTTTATTTCGTTAATCCGAGGCTATTAAGCGGCCCAGGACTCAAGGAAAAACAACCTTTCCTTGCGCCTTGTGCCTTACCGTATACCTTATACCTATTTCTGACATCCCAGTCCTGCTTGATCCAATTGGTCCCCCAAAAGGGCCGGAATACTTATTTTCTTTACTCCCATCTTCCTATCAGCCGGTCCAAAACGATCGCAGCTGCTGTCCGTACGGAGAGGTGGTTGTAACCGTTTTTCCCTTCCGCCTCAATAGGATCCAGAATGTAATCCGACTGCTGCATCATCTCCTCATCCAGCCCCCACGCCGTGCCGAATATGAGGAAGACGACCTTATCAGAACCTATGATATTCGCCGCCTCAGTAAAGGTGAGGGACGTATTTCCCACCCGCTTGGAGGCATCCGTGACCATGAGAAGAGGGGATTCTCCCTCCAATTCCGTGATCTCCTCCTTAGAGGCCTCAAGTGTGGAAGAAATCGCGATCAGCTCTATGGCTTCCTTTCTGTTTCGGTTATAGGTGGCTCCGAAACCGCTGATCCAGTGCCGCAGAATGCGCTCGGCAAGCCTTTGCTGATCTTCCAAAGGGTTTATGACAAAAAACCGCTTCACCCCATAAGTGCGAGCTAATCGGGACAAGTCATGAAGATCAACAGTGGTAATAGCCGACGTTATTCTCTGCCGATTCTTGTTGTACACAGGATAATGGAGTAGCCCGATGTAAAGCCGCATAAATAAGCCGTTCTATCTTGCCCTCCTTCAACTCTCAGGCATTATCCTTTTCTCTCAATTCCTGCAAAATTGTCCTGTCCTCTTCACTCAATCTGGCCTTTTCCAGGAGCTCCGGTCTCTTTTCCACGGTTCTCTTCAAAGACTCTCTTCTTCGCCACAAACGGATCTTTTCATGATCGCCGGACAAGAGAACCGGAGGGACACTCCTGCCCTGAAAAATCCTGGGCCGAGTATATTGGGGATATTCGAGAAGGCCGTCCTCAAAGGAATCCTCTTTGTTGGAATCCTCTCCCCCCAAAACCCCGGGAATGAGGCGGCTGACCGCATCCAAAACGACCAATCCACCCAATTCTCCATTGCTCAGGATATAATCCCCAACAGAGACTTCCATATCGATCCGGTCGGATCTTATTCTCTCATCCACGCCCTCATAGCGTCCACATACCAGGATGAGTTGACCTGCCTCGGACAACTCCCAGGCCATAGACTGATCAAAGGGTTGACCTTGAGGCGTAAGAAGGATCACCCTGGAGAGACTATCCACACGGTCGACGGATTCCAGCGCACGAGCGATAGGGCCCGGTTTCATGATCATCCCGTTACCTCCCCCATAGGGACGATCATCTGTGACCTTATGGGCGCCGCGCGCGTAGTCTCGGATATTGATCAGCCTCACATCCACCAACCCCTTCTCTACGCCACGCCCTAGAACTCCGGTCTGGAGAAAAGGGGGAAACAGTTCGGGAAACAGAGTGAGGATGTCATACCTCATTCAGATCTAGCAATCCCTCCACGTCCGAAATAATCATTCTCTTTTCTGTGAGGTCGATTTCTTGAATCACATCGTGTATGGCAGGAATCAAGACCTCCTTTTTACCTTCCTGGACCACATATATATCATTGCTTCCAGTGAGCAAAATATTCTTTATCTTCCCCACATACTCTCCCCGACTCAGGTAGACTTCAAGGCCGATAAGCTCATGCCAGAAGTATTCATCACGGCTTTTGGAATTCAGGGTCTCTTTTCTGATCAGAATTCTAGCTCCTCTCAGTTTTTCAGCTTCTTCCAGAGAATCGACCCCTCTCAGTTTCAGCAGGTAAACGTTTTTGTGCGGTCTTACTGCGGTGACATCATATCCATGGGGCTCGGCTAAGCCCTTTTGGATAAAAACCATCTTCGCACGAAGGAAAGATTCCTTAGTTTCCGCATAGGACTTGATTCTCAGAAGACCTTCCAGCCCATGGGGCCGAATCACCTCACCCATAAGCAGCAGGTTTTCAGGGGAAATCGGGCTCAAGACTACTCGATGATCTCCAAGACGGATCTCTTCTTCAGTTTTGTGGAAGCTGCACCAAGGATAGTCCTCATGGCACGAGCCGTTCTTCCCTGCTTGCCAATGACTTTACCCAGATCTTCCTTGGCTACCTTCAGTTCGATTACAGAGGTCTGTTCTCCTTCGATTTCGGTGACAACGACTTCCTCCGGCTTATCTACCAACGATTTGGCTATGTATGAGATCAAGTCCTTCATGACAATCACCTCCGTCCTTGAATTCACCGCCACACTACTCCGGTCTGGATAAGAAGGAACCTATAGAACCCCTTGCTTCTTTAATATGGATTTTGCCGATGCTGAAAGGCTTGCCCCCTGCTTTAACCAGTAATCCACCTTGTCCTTGTGAATCTCTATCCTAGCCGGATCCGTCATGGGATCATAGGAGCCCAAGATTTGAAGGAATCTTCCGTCTCTGGACGCTTCAGAATCAGCCGCTACCAAACGATAGAATGGCTTTTTCTTTCCTCCCTTTCTCGTCAATCTGATTCTCACTGCCATTTGAGTCTCTTACCCCCTCATAAAAAAATATCTCTTAATGAAAGATCGATGGCATATTCTGATACCCTTTTCGGGTCAGATTCTCCACCATCTTTTTGGTTTGAATAAAATTTTTCAGAAGGCGATTGACATCCTGCACCTTCGAACCGCTTCCTCGAGCGATTCTCTTCCTTCTGCTTGCGTTAAGGATCTTATGGTTCCGTCTCTCTTGGACGGTCATGGAATTGATAATGGCCTCAATCCGAACTAACTCTTTTTCGTCCGGTTTCAGTTTCTTCAATTGTTTGAACTGTCCCATGCCGGGCAACATCCCGACAATCTGTTCAAGCGATCCCAGTTTCTTCATCTGTTTCAACTGTGCTTGAAAATCCTCCAAGTCAAACTCTCGCTTCCTGAGCTTCTTTTCGAGTTTGACGGCCTCTTTTTCGTCAAACTCTTGTTGTGCCTTCTCGATAAGAGAGATCACATCCCCCATGCCGAGGATTCGGGAGGCCATTCTTTCCGGAAAGAAGGGCTCAATGGCATCTAGTTTCTCTCCCACCCCCACGAACTTGATGGGTTTTCCTGTCACCTCTTTGATAGAGAGGGCAGCTCCGCCCCTGGCATCGCCCTCCATTTTACTGAGGATGACCCCGGTAATGCCCAGACGCCGGTTAAATTGCTCGGCCATGTTGACGGCATCCTGTCCGGTCATGGCGTCTGCCACAAGCAATATTTCCGTGGGGTTCGTCTGCTCCTTGATTCTCTCCAACTCGGACATCAGCTCATCATCGATGTGAAGACGGCCGGCCGTATCAAGGATCAGGACATCCGCTCCTACGCTGCCCGCCCTTGACAAGGCATCACGACAAATGGCCTCAGGCTTAGTTTGGCTATCCCCGGGATAGACAGGGACATCCAGCTGAGTGCCCAATTTATTCAGTTGTTCAATAGCGGCTGGTCTGTAAATGTCTGCCGGAACCAGATAAGGGTTTCTGCCTTGCCCTCGAAGGTGCTGGGCCAGTTTACCCGCTGTCGTGGTCTTGCCGGAGCCTTGCAAACCCACCAGCATCAACACAAAGGGCGTTTTCCCCACGAGCTGAAGATCCGCTCTGGTTTCACCCATCAGCCTAGTCAGCTCTTCATTGACGATCTTGATGACCTGCTGGCCCGGCGTCAGGCTCTCGAGGATATCCACGCCCACGGCACGCTGGCGGATATCTTCAATCAGCTTCTTGACAATCCTGTAATTGACATCCGCCTCAAGCAGAGCCAGCCGAACCTCCTTGAGGGCCTCCCTGATGTTCTCTTCGCTTAACCTTCCACGCCCGGTCAGTCTCTTGAATGTGGTATTCAGTTTTTCCGATAAACTCTCAAACATACCCGGACCTTGGACACGTTCTGAATCGCAATCCTGTAGATTAATTTCTTTAAGTGCCTGCTGTCAAGAAAAAAGCCTTACCCCCTGATCCACCAGCGAGGTGTTAGATGCAAGGCGCCGAGGAGTGCCGACTGAGGCGTATAAGTAATACGCCGCAAGGAGAAACGATCGACGGCAACGCAGCAGATGACACCTCGCTGGTGCTCAGGGCTCTCCCAAAATCCACTAACGTTAGTACATGGACTGGAATTTGATGGTGGATTCTGTTTTATCGCTAAAAAATACAATAAATTCATCATATTGCGTTCTAACCCACTCCGTTCAGCCAGTTAATGAGTACGAAATGCTAAGAGATATTCCCCCACACGAAAAGAATGGCGATGAGGTCTTTTCTTCACCATTCCCTCTCTCTTCGACTTATGTGTAACCTCGTATCATTATGCACTTACTAACCGGATGAACTCCCCACTCATTATACTTGCCTGGTGGGCTTTCTGCTAAAAAACTTGAGAAATGCGCAGTGGTTTTGGAAAGAATAGCATATTTTAGGACATTTTTCTTCAAAATTCTTGAGCCGCATTATTTCATCTTTATCCCATCGTATTGTCCCTTTCTTATAACCGAGGGGACGCATGAATATCGTTGATTTTTTCTTAGATTTTGCAGTAGATATCTAGTGTCCAACCGGAAACGGCCCTTTTGGCCAATCTTCCGCCGTCGCTACAGCTATGGCGGGACAGGCTGCGTCACGCTTCAGATTGTAATCCTCGAAATACTTCAATGTATTCCTGTGATTACAACCCACGTGTTCCTTGACCTTGACTAAAATTCCTCGTTTCTGGATGGACACTGTCTAGGAAGTGTGCCCCGCACTCAAAAGCTTATCCCTTTCTTATGGCTTGAAGGAAACCTTGACCCGTGACCCACGAGAAAGAATTGAACGATCTCCGTGAGCAGATCCGATATCACAATCATCGGTATTATGTCTTGGATGACCCCCAAATATCGGATGCCGCCTATGACAGACTCTTCCAGCGATTACTGGAACGGGAACGGGAACACCCTGAATGGGTGACCCCCGACTCTCCCACCCAACGGGTTGGAGACAAACCCCTCAAGTCCTTCACCCAAGTCAGACACCGCAGGCCTATGCTCAGCCTGGAGAATGGTTTCAACGAAAAAGATATTAGGGACTTTGATGCCAGAACCAAAAGATTTCTGGGAGGAGACACTTCTCCCCAATACGTGGCAGAGCCAAAAATCGATGGGGTGGCCGTTGAAATAGTCTACGAAGGCGGAAAACTGAGCGTGGCCTCCACCAGAGGTGATGGTGACGTGGGAGAAGACGTGACAGCTAACATCAAGACCCTCCTCTCCGTTCCCCTGGTTTTGCGGCCCCTTACCCAGGATATACCCATACCCGAACTCCTGGAAGTGAGGGGTGAAGTCTATATGGAGACCGAGGCCTTTGAATCTTTGAACGCGCAAAGGACGAACAAGGGCCTTCCCGGCTTTGCCAACCCGAGAAATGCGGCAGCCGGCTCCCTGAGGCAACTGGATCCCAGAATAACCGCCACAAGACCCCTGGAAATGTTTTGTTACGGAATAGGAGAAATCAGAGGTCTAAACTGTGAAACCCACCTGGAATATATGACGGCTATCCAACAGATGGGGCTCCGAGTGAACAGGCCTCATATGAAAGCCTGTCAAGATCTGATGGAAGTTGTTGATTATTGTCAACAATTAGAAGAGCAACGAAATCAATTTCCCTTTGAAATCGATGGAGCGGTCATTAAAGTCAACCAGATTGCCCTTCAATCCCGTCTTGGCCAGAAATCCCGCAGTCCCAGATGGGCCATGGCCTATAAGTTCAAAGCGATCCAGGAGACTACTAGGATTATCAAGATAGACGTACAGGTTGGGCGTACCGGGGCTCTCACCCCTGTTGCTCATCTTGAACCTGTTGAATTTGCAGGGGTTACGGTTTCGCGGGCGACCCTGTTCAATCAGGAGGAGATCGAAAAGAAGGATGTTCGCCAGGGAGATACAGTGATCGTCCAGAGGGCCGGCGATGTCATCCCCGAGGTGGTCAAACCCATCACATCCATGAGAACAGGAAGGGAAAAACCCTTTGTGATGCCGACCCAATGCCCGGCCTGTGGTTCACAGGTATTCCAGAAAGAGGGGGAGGTAGTGCTCAGGTGCTTCAACCCCGAGTGCCCTGCGCAGATCAAGGAATCCTTGAAACACTTTGTTTCAAAGGGGGGGATGGATATAGACGGCCTGGGAGACAAGATTGTCGCCCAGTTGATGGACAGGGACTTGGTGAGAGAGGCCGCTGATCTCTATGACCTGCGTTTTGAAGATCTGATGGGATTGGACAAGATTGCCGAGAAGTCTGCTCAGAACCTCCTCGCGGCTATTGAGCAAAGCAAAACCACCACTCTTCCCCGTTTCATCTATGCCCTGGGGATCAGACATGTGGGAGAACACGTGGCTGAACGGCTTTCAGAAGAACTTGAGAACCTTGAGAGCCTTCAGCAGGCTGATGAGGAGACGCTCAAAGCCATCGACGAGATCGGCCCTCAGATCGCCGAGAGTGTGGTCTCATATTTCGCGGATGGATCCAATCAAGACCATATTCTACGTCTGCTGAAAGCCGGGATTCATTTTCAGGGGCTTTCTCCAGTAAGTGACACCCCTTTCAAAGGAAAGAACTTTGTCATCACCGGAACCCTTCAATCCATGAAGCGTTCTGAGGCCAAACAACAAATCGCCAGAAAGGGAGGGAAGGTGGGCTCTTCTGTCACCCAGGGCACGGATTACCTGGTGGTGGGCGAGTCTCCGGGTTCTAAACTCCAAAAGGCCAGTGATCTGGGTGTGGACATCCTTGAAGAAGAGGCGTTCCTGAAATTGTTGGCGGAGAGGTAGAAGACTTGAAGAGAGGATAGACAGGATGCCTTTCTTTATCGACCTGTCTTTTCGCTCTTCGTCTGTAATAATAGAGACCACAGAATCGCCAAGAAGGAGGAGGCCGTGGATGAAATCAGGATTAGGCTGATCATAGAAGGGCGGGTTCAAGGGGTCTGGTTCAGAGATTCCACTAGACGGGAGGCCTTAGGTCTGGGCGTCCGGGGTTGGGTCAAGAACAGAATGGATGGAGGGGTTGAAGTTCTGGCTGAAGGGCCCGAAAAGCAGGTGAGAGAACTGGTGGCATGGTGTCATCACGGCCCGTCTCACGCAAGGGTTACAAAGGTTCATGAAACCGCCGAGGATTGGCAGGGGGAATTTGATTCATTTGACATTATCTACTGATTCTGGGAGTCTTAGGGCACTCTTCACGCCCTATCTGCCTCATCAACCAGGGGTCGATTCTGAAAGGTTAAGGGTATTTTAGGATTGAATCGCACTGGAAGAAGTGAGGAGTTCATAAGGAGGTTATTCAATGATTCGGGTTGTTTTGAGAAGTATGCGTCTGACTCTC
>CAZFMX010000029.1:23026-35598 GCA_964520425.1 uncultured Desulfobacteraceae bacterium | reverse complement strand
GGATAGATGGTGGTGAAACTGAAAAGAGACCCCCATACCCCCAACGTGTCATAGAGCCTGCTAAAATAATGGAAGGTATTCCTGAGACATGACACTAGGTCATGAGATTGAATTAGCCCCTTTTTAACCATATCTATGGTGCTCTATCTTCCTTTTTTATGCAATTCAAGTATTTCAGGCAAGTTCTTTGGATCCTTCTCCAAGGCCGAACGGTCGCTCTCAGCATGTGAAACCTAGTCCCTATATTTCGTAAGCATTTTCCGTTTGATCCTCCTGCGCCGTATTTACAGCAGCAGGATACTGAACAGTCATCCGTATTAGTCAAAAGGATACCATAATGATTTCAGTTTGTTAAGTCATTTTTCTAGAAAAAAGAGATTGGCAAATCGCCGAATTGAAAATCCCGTTTTTATCGGATAAAGGGTCAAATTTTAATGAGACGAGTCATAAGGGTGTTTAACTTGGTGCAATTTAACTTTGGGTGTCAAAAAAATCTCTTGACAAATAAGTGTAATTATGTATACTGTATAAAATATCAGTTAACATTAGTACAGCACATGTTGAAATGGAACTAAAACCACTAACAAAGCAACAGGAAAGAGTGCTCGATTTTCTGGAGAATCATTTGGCTGCACAGGGCTTTCCTCCGACTCTGCGTGAAATTGGGGATGCAATCGGCTTAGCCAACATCAATGCCGTTCGAGGACATCTACAGGCAATTGAGAAGAAAGGCTATATTTCCAAAGAACCCGACAGAGCAAGATCGATCCGGGTGATTCAGTCTCCTTCTCGAATGAGCCGCCTGAAACGGAAGATGCATGAAATACTGAAGACTGACGATGGAGTGCTTCACCAGGTTGTGTTTGGTTTGGCTTGGACGACTCATAGGAATACTCCCTTTCTGGTTGGAGATGTAAAGAATGCAGTGAGTCAGGTTATTGATAAAGAAGCCGTTGAGAGGACATGGCAAATACTTCGCAAAGAGATCGAGAAGAATTATATCGTCCTTATTGTCAAAGTCTGGCCCAATCATTCCCCTCAACTTGTCGTACGACGCTTTCAAAATGCCGGAAAAATGTTGAAACAACGGCATCCGAATATCTTCCCTTTTAAGGAATTTTGGGGAAACGGGTATGTGGTAACGACTTCAGTGGATCTGCTTCACGACATGTTAGAGAAATTGTGCAAGAGTCAAGGGACCATTTTATGAAGAATGAAGAGGAAAGAAAAACACGTTCGTCAGCCTATCTCGGAGCGACTCTGTCAACATGTCCCCATTGTTTAAGGCTTGTTAAAACAAAAATAGTCACCGAAGATGGACACGTCTATTTTAACAAGTATTGCCCCAATCACGGGCATTCTCAGGCCTTGATTAGTGAGGATGTGGAATACTATCTGGAATCAAAAAAATATTCAAGGCCCGGGACTATCCCTCATTTTTTTTCTTCAAATGTTGAAAAAGGCTGTCCAGAAGATTGTGGTTTGTGCCCGGATCACGAACAGCATACGTGCCATCCTATCGTTGAGATCACTGATTGCTGCGAATTGAAGTGTCCCATCTGTATGGTAGATAATAAAGATCGTGGTTTCATATCGATTGAGAGTTTTCGCAACATTATCAAGACCCTTATCAAGGCAGAAGGAAAACTTGAGAACATTACTCTTAGTGGAGGAGAACCATCTCTTCATCCTCGCTTATGGGACCTTACCTCCATCGCAGATCGTCCTGAGATCTCACGTATTTCGCTTGTGACCAATGGGCTCCGTATCGCACAAGACCATGATTTTTGTAAGAAGCTAAAAAACAAGAATATCTATGTCATTCTGCAATGGGACGGGTTTGATGATCATATCTATTACTCTCTGAGAGGGCAACCCTTGATGGATATAAAAACAAAGGCCCTGGCGAATCTTGAAGAGCACGATATCCCTGCACAGTTAATCTTTGTTGCAGCCAGAGGGGTCAACGAAGACCAGATTGGGCAGGTCGTGAGATTGATGATCGACAAGAGCAATATCCTTTCACTGGTCATTCAACCTCTGGTTTTTCCTGCCGGGCTCCGGGATGACTCTCGGCAAAAGGATCATGAGTTCTGTAATTATGACCCTCTCGATAGGATTACGATTCCCGGAGTCCTCGATGCCTTTGAAATGCAAACACAGAGTCTTCTGAACAAGGAAGACTTCTTTCCCCTTCCATGTCCGAACCCTGAATGTGTCTCGTTGACCTACCTGCTGCGGTTGAATAACGGGGAATACATCCCTTTTCCCAGGTTTGTTAATATGGAACGATATCTTCATCTTCTGAGTCAATCCGCAACTCTGGAACCAAACAAGGATACAGAGGATGCTCTTCATGAGATAATCAACGAGCTTTGGACTTCAGCAGGTGCGATTCCCGATAGCGAGGCCATAAACGAAGCACTACGCAGAGCTGTTACTGAGATTTTTTCTAATAAGAAGGGAAGCCAGCGTGAACTTTCGCGAATATCGGAAAGGCAAGCCAAATCGATCTTCATTCACCATTACATGGATCCTTACAATTTTGATTTATCCAGGGTCGTGAAGTGTTGCCATCATTACCCCCGGATAGATGGTCGCTTGATGCCTATTTGTGCGTTTAATCTTTTTCATCGCAAGAAAGAGGCAAACCCTTTTGTTGCTTAAAGGAAAGAGAATCTTGGTTACCGGTGGGTCCCGGGGTTTAGGGAGGAGCCTATGTGTGACCTTTGCGCGTGAAGGTGCAAAGGTGGCCTTTAATTATTCTTCTGACAATGAAGGTGCGCGCAAAACCGAAGAAGAATCTTCGCCTTTTCCTGCCGTAATTCTGAGCATAAGAGCCTCAGTGCTTGACAGGAATGCCATTGAAAAGATGATCAACCTCCTGGAGGAGAAATGGGACGGTATTGATATATTAGTGAACAATGCAGGTGTTTCCCAGGTGCTTCCCATGGCGCTCCTGGAAGAAGAAGACTGGGATAAGGTTGTAGATATAAACGTTAAAGGCGCCTATCTGGTCACCCGCGCTGTTCTGAGGGGAATGATACGCAGGAGGTCAGGGAAAATATTGAATATCGGATCAGTCGCAGGGATTCGGTTGATAGAATCACCAGTACATTATGCTGCAAGCAAAGCCGCGATAAAGGGTTTTACAGAGTCACTTGCCAAGGAGGTTGGACGATACGGGATCACGGTTAATTCAATCGCCCCCGGACTGCTTGAAGGAGGTGTCGGGGACAATATTCCTTCTTATCGGCTCAAGGATTATCTCAAACACTGTGCCTTAGGCAGGGTCGGCACCTTTGCTGAAGTGAGTGAGACAGCAGCATTTCTGGTCTCAGATGAGAACAACTATATGGATGGTACAACGATCGTGATGGATGGCGGTCTATGAAAGATTTCGAATCCTGTGAAAGTTGCAAAGATATGGGTGAACCGAAAGCCCTTGTAATTGGGGGTTCGGGAAGCCTGGGTTCGGAGACTTGCAGAATATTGGTTCAAAAGGGGTTTGATGTAGCCCTTACCTATTACAGCAACTTAGAAAAGGCCGAGAATCTACGACAAGATTTGACGGAATCGGCTGCAAATGTCCATATCTTTAGACTTGATTTGAATAATATTGAGAATACAAAGAGAGTGATCAGGCAGGCGGATAAGGCTCTAGGCCGTATTGACTCTCTGGTCATCACATCCGGGCTCGCCACCGGTAGAGAAAAGAGTAAGGAGGTGAGTAAATTTTTGGATGTCACTCCAGAGGAATACGATAAAATGATGGGAGTGAATGTGCGAGGTGTCTTTTTTGCTTGTCAAGAGATCGCCAGAATTATGTCAGCAGCAGGCGGAGGACGAATCGTCATTGTCGGGTCAATAGATGGTGTAAAACCAGTGCCGTCTCCGGTAGATTATGCCTGCTGCAAGGGAGCGCTTTGGGCAATCACCCAGTCTTTGTCTAAAGAACTGGGTTCCAATGGTATCTTGGTTAATATGGTGGCACCGGGTATCCTTGAGGGTGGAATCGCAGAACTTCTGAGTCGGGATCTTATGACGGAATATCTCAAGCACTGCTCGCTCGGGCGTGTGGGAAGCTTTTCAGAGATCGCCAAAGTGATAGCATTTTTGGCCGGCCCTAAGAACAGCTATCTTACCGGGCAGGCATTAATACTTGACGGTGGATTGTGATGAGAACACATGGATAGACACCTTTTCAACACCAGGAAGACCCGTCTATGGGCTCTATTGCCTTTGATTACTCTAATCTGGCACGGCTATTATACTGTTGGTTTGCATCCTCATTATCTGCTGTTTGTCTGTTATGCTTCCAACCTGCTCCTGGTTATCGGTATGGTGGTAGGTTCAGGACTCCTCGTGGGAACCAGTTTCGGATGGATACTTATTGCCCTTCCTTTGTGGCTATATGATGCTGTGCTAAATTCCAATTGGCAAATAAGTGGCATAGCCTTTCATATGGCTGGAGTGTTCGTTGGAGGACTGGCCATTAAGGATTATCGTATGCCGAAATACACCTGGTGTGCGGGTCTCGGGTTGGGAATATTATTGCAGTTTTTATCTGGAAGGTTTACGGAAGAATCCCTCAACGTCAATGCAGCCTTTAGAGTCTATGATGGGTGGGAGGGGACATTCTCCAATTATACGATCTATATTTTGACTATGGTGTTTGGTTTTGGAGTATTCTTTATTGTCTTAACCTGGTTTAATAACCGCTTTCTTTTTAAGAGCGCATTTCTGATGAAAGAGATTAATAGAACAAAGAGCATTTGCCCTCAATGCCTTAAAGTCATCCCCTCCATCGTTTATGAGAAGGATAATCAAATCAGAATGCGAAAACAATGCCAGGAGCATGGCGAGCAGGATGTATTAATAAGCAGTAGCATTGAGTGGTTTCATCGGGCCATGGAATCCTATCCATATGAGCAAGAGTCAGATAATCACCATAACTCTCTTATTAGGGGATGTCCCTATCGATGCGGACCTTGTCCAGAGCATAGCCGGCCAATGTATTTGCCCGTAGTACCCGTAACGAGCGCATGCAATCTCGACTGTCCGGTCTGTTATACGCATAACAAGAATGTCGATCCCTATCATATGACCAGAGAGGAATTCGCATCCATATTAAGCCAGATGTACGAAAATGATCCGAGAATGCAGATTATCAACTTTACTGGAGGTGAACCCCTGATTCATCCCCATTTCTGTGATCTTGTGGAAATGTGCCGTGAAGCAGGTGTCCATCGGATTACAATCAGCACAAACGGGTTGCGTCTGCTTGAAGATGAATCATTGCTTGATAGACTAACAGAAATGGGTGCCAGAATCGTGTTTTCATTCAATTCTTTCAAGCCGGAGCCATATCAAATAACCGCGGGGACCGAGCTGCTAGATAAGAAGTTGAGGATTTTGAGGTTGCTCGAAAAGTATAAACCTTCTACAACACTGCTTACGGTAGCGGCACGAGGGGTCAATGACAGGGAACTCGGCGATATCGTAAGCTATGTGCTTGCCAGTGACTTCATCGTTAGTTCCGAAATCCATACCATCACCTTCACAGGCCAGAATGCCGAACGCTTTAATCGTTCTACACGTCTCACCATTCCTGATGTTATTGGCCGGATTGTCGAAGAAATCCCTGAAATAGGAATTGATGATTTTATACCTTCATCATGTGCGCACCCATTATGCTATTCTACTTGTTATTTGATGGAGATATCTGATTCAAGCTTTGTTCCTTTTACAGGTTTCATAAGACAAGAAGATCTTCAGCGTATGTTGTCAGATAGTCTATATATGGAACCAAGCCAAGTAACAGAAGATGTTCTTAAAGATACGATCAATGATATCTGGAGTCAGAAGGAGAGGAGCGAAAAAGATCATCAGATAATCGAAGCGCTACGATATCTTCTAGATAGTATGTTTTCTCCCCGGGACATTGATGTCATTGCTCGTCAACGGATTGCCGAACGATCTATCAAGGCTATCTATATTCATTCCCATATGGATGAAGAGAACTTTGATGTAGAAAGGGTCCAACAGTGCTCTGTAGCGGTAGCCGACGGCAAGGGTGGTCAAATTCCAACATGTTCCTATAATATTGTCTACCGCGCCAGAGACCCCCGGTTTTGTTCAGGATTATCTGATTAGGAAAAGGAATGGGCAAATGCGATATTTCATGCTTGATCGTATCACAGAATTCAGCAGAGGATATCACGCCTCAGGGATTAAAAACATATCTCTTTCAGAAGATATCCTTCATGATCACTTTCCGACCTATCCCGTCTTTCCGGGGGCCTTGGTCATAGAGGCCATGGCTCAACTGGGCGGTTTTCTATTCGAAATGAGCGTCAATAGGCCAGAAAAGATACGACGAGCCCTCCTGGCCCAGATTGAAAGGGCCAAATTTCATCGGATGGCTGAACCGGGGGATCAGCTCCTTCTTCAAGCTCAAATGGCCGAACAGATGGATGATGCTGTTAAAATAGATATTAGGGCGGATCTATCTAAAGAAAAAATAGCCGTCGCCAAACTCACTTTTGTCTTAATGGAGATCGAATCAGAGAAGATTCATGAACAGAGAAGGTATTTCTACAAGTTATGGACCAAATATTTAGAGCCGACTCCGGAAATTCTATAGTCATCACAGGTGTCGGATACGAGGTTTCACCCGATGTGTGGGATTTCCTTAGAGGAGAACAGCAGGATGTTCCAAAGGACAGAATATCACACGATTGCCTTCCGACAGAGTTTTTGCGTCAAAGAAAGACGCTTAAGTTTATGAGTAAACAGGACCGATTGGCTTTGACTTCAGCAGGTAAAGCCTTGATGGACTCGGAAATGGATGAGGAATTAAGACGGCATCACTGTGGTCTTTTCGTAGCGGTAGGCTATATTCCTTTTGTGCGGAAAGATGCAGAGGATATCTGCATGTTTTCACAGGAGGGTGATGGTTTTTCAATGGCCCGTTTTTCCACCAAGGCATTTGATCGAATCAATCCCCTGTTGGCCTTCGCATGCCTGCCCAATATGCCCGCCCATCATCTATCCGCAAATCTTGATCTTCAGGGAGAGTATCTGATTACCTATCCCGGCACAGCACAGCTCTATCTCGCACTTAGTGAGGCCGTGGAAAGACTACAGGCGGGCGAATTATCATGGGCGCTGGTGGGCGGTGTAGCGGATCAGTGCAACTTTCTGGTAGAAAATCATCTGAACAAGGTACATCCAAATAGAGAGTACTTGGCCCCCGATGCCTCTGCTTTCATGGTGCTCGAAAGAAAAAATCATGCTGAAAGACGAATGAAGAAGCCTTTAGGCCGGCTTATGGCCATCAATGCAGAATATCATTCCAAATCTCCTTCAGATGCAAGGGGAAGGAAGTTGTTTGATTTAGGGCCTGCGGAATTGCCCCTCAAGCTGAGTTCTTTTCTTTCTAAAGCAAAGGGGTGCTTTGAGCACACTCATCAAACGGAGAAGCACCTTTTCTTCAGCCGTTGGGAAGGAATATGAAAAGGGTTGTTGTTACAGGCATGGGGGTTGTGACACCATTGGGAAACGATCTGAAATCTTTCCGTAACAACCTTCTGGAAGGGAGATCCGGCATAAAACCTCTCACACTGTTTCAGTCCGAAAGTCTACCTTCACGCATCGCAGGGGAATGCACTAAGGAAAGAGATGGGCATAAGGACCGAAAAGTCGGGTTTTCCTTGAAGGCCGGCCAAGCTGCAATGGATGAGGCCGATGAAGCAGGAATCCTTTTGACCCGGTATTATGATCCTTTGAAGTGTGGACTTAGTATGGGTATCGGGCTTGAACTCTTTGATATGGAAGATATGATCCGTTTTTCCATCAATGACTACAATATTCCGGAAAAGGATATGAATCGTCTGGATTTTCTGCAATCCCCGGCAGATCATTGTGTTGGTCTTTTGACGGATCGTTTTGATTTGAGACTCCCTCCATGCATCCATATTTCGGCTTGTGCAGCCGGAAATGATGCTATTGGCCATGCTTTTTTGAAAATCCGGAGAGGAAACGCAGATATGATGCTTGCGGGCGGAGTAGACTCTATGTTGAATCCTCTGGGGGTAGGCGGATTTTGTAAGCTGAACGCCCTCTCAATAAGAAACGAGGATCCTGAGAAAGCCTCACGCCCTTTTGATGCCCAAAGAGACGGCTTTGTCCTAGGCGAGGGGAGTGGCATGCTCGTGCTGGAAGAGTACGATCACGCCCTTCGGCGATGCGCGAATATCTATGCCGAGATTGTAGGGTACGGCAATTCCTTTGATGCCTTTTCGGTTAGCGATCCTCATCCGGAAGGCCGCGGTGCGTATCAGGCCATAACGCGTGCAATAAACATGGCGCGAATCTCTCCTCAACAAATTTCCTATATCAATGCACACGGCACCTCTACCCCAAAGAACGATCCCATAGAAACCCATGCAATAAAAAGGGCGTTGGGTGATCACGCGTATCATGTTCCTGTAAGCTCCACAAAATCTATGATCGGACACCTCATTTCAGCAGCCGGTGCAGTGGAGGCGGTCGCCGGAATTCTCTGTGCAAATGTGGGGAAAGTGCATCCCACCATCAATCTTGACAACCCGGATCCGGCCTGTGATCTGGATTATGTGCCTCATATAGCAAGAGATCATGAAGTGGGGTACTTTTTGAGTAATGCGTTTGCGTTTGGAGGTCAGAACTCGGTCCTCCTCTTTCGAAATTGGAGGGCGTCATGCTGAAGAATAGATGTATTATCGTGACCGGGGCATCCCGGGGAATCGGCAGATCGATTGCCTTTGAATCTGCCAAAAATGGCGCGCACGTGGGAATAAACTACTTAAAAAGCGAAAAAGAGGCCAGGGACCTTAAAGATGAGATTCAAAATGCAGGATTCCATGAGCCTGTATTGCTTGGATTTGATGCCGGTAAGCCTGTAGAGATCGAAAAGGGTCTTCAATCCTTTTTGAGTGCAAAGGGAAGAATAGACGGTTTAGTAAATAATGCGGCCACAAACCTCTCTTGTCTATTGCCTGTTCTCACGGAAGAGGAGATCCGGGTCCAGATTGATTCGGCATTGGTTGGTCCAATTTTTTGTTGTAAAGCCGTTATCCCCTTGATGTTGCCGAACAGAACCGGGAGCATTGTCAATATAGGATCTATCGTAACGGAGAAGTCATTTCGCGGTCAATCAGTTTACGCGGCTGCAAAGGGGGGGCTTTTGGCCTTTACACGGGCTCTAGCCTGTGAATATGGAAAGAAGGGAATCCGCGTCAATTGTGTTCAACCAGGAGCGGTTGAAACGGATATGTTTGAGTCGGTGAAAAGGCTCGCAGGGGATGAGATCTTGAAACAGATTCCTTTGGGAAGATATTGTTCTTCCGAAGAGGTGGCCTCTATGGTTGTATATCTCCTGAGCCATTTGAGTGATTCCATAACTGGTGCGTGCATCAACATGGATGGAGGGTATAGTCTGTAGTGATTCTGGAAACAATGAAAAAGAGACGTTCCGTGCGCGACTTCAAACCCGAAGTGCCGTCTGACGTTACTCTGTCAAAACTGATTGAAGCAGCAATTACTGCCCCTTCGGCAGGTAATAAGCAGCCATGGAGATTTCTCATTATTCGGGATAAGGATTCCATAGAATCTGCGGCCCTGAAGGTGGATGCAGAACGGCAACGACTGAAGAATACTCTGGATCCTGAATTTCAGGAGAAGTTCCAGGTCTATTCAGACCGTTTCTCAGCATTTCGAAATGCTCCGACTCTTATCATCCCTATCTATAGGGTTTTTGTAACATTGTCAGGAATGCTCGGACGTTCTGTTTCAGAAAGAGAGAGAGAGTTCCTATTATCATTAGAACATCATTCGGCCCTGGTTAGTGTTTCGTTAACCATACAAAATATTCTTCTCATGGTGGAAGAGCTCGGTTTGGGCGCATGCTGCATGACCGGACCATTAATCGCCGCTCAGGAGCTCCATAAATGTCTGCAAGTGCCGGAAGGATGGAGAATAGCCTCTATAGTCGCTGTGGGATATCCGAATGAAACACCGATAGATCCGGGGAGAAAAGGATTACGAGCCCTTACCAGATGGCTATGAAGTTAAGGTTTGTTTGGGGATTCTTAAATGAGCATGACACAGGAGAAGATAGAGAGAGAAGTTGTTGAGGCACTGTGCAGAAGCCTTGCACTAGATCAAGAACAGGTAAAGAAACATTCTCGCCTGGTTACAGATCTTGGCATGGACTCCTTGGATTTCCTGGATATTATGTTCAGTCTTGAGTCGAAATTCCAACTGACAATCCGTGATGATGATTTCGACCGTGTCTTACGTCCTGATAAATCCGAAGCGGCTCTTGAAGAAGAATATCTCACGGGTGAAGAGATTGACCAGTTAGCTCCAATTATGCCGTCTCTGAAAGAAGAAGGTCGAAAGGGAAAGATTCCTCGTAGAGAGTTCTTTTCCTTTGTTACGGTCGAGACACTGACTAGAATGGTTTCGCGTAAAATATTGCAAGTCAATCCTTGAAAACCAGGGGGATGAAGAGATGAAGGCTTTCACTTCTTTCCGTATAGTCTGTGCACTGATTATTGTTGGAATACTCGCGTTACCAATCATATATGGAGTGCACGTTATGAGAGTGCCTTCATTAGACCCTGAAGAGGCCAAGGAATTGATTGCTGCTGACGGAGAGGAAGTGCTCTTGATTGATGTTCGGTCAAAAGAGGAATATACACGGTTTAGCTTGAAAGATGCGGTTCATATTTCAGTTGATGCCATATCTTCAGAAATGCAGGAGCCACTACGTGAAATGCTAAGGAACAAGAAGTATATCTTCGTGCTCTGCAACTTAGGTTATAAGGGGGCCACGGCAACGGCCGTACTGCAACGACTAGGTTATACTCAGACATATAATATCAAGGGTGGGCTCGATGCTTGGCTGGCGGGAGGAAAACTTGGATCAAGGGAGGAAGACATTGTTGTCCGCACCCCTTCGGGGGATGCCAACGGCGTTCCTCGCCTCAAATTTACCCTGTTCGAACAGGCCCTTATCTGTGTGGCTGCTTATGCTGTGAAACCCCTATATGAGGTTCTCTCCCTTACTTTGATTATCATGCTTTGGAAAAGCAAAGAAGCGGATCTTATTCCTCTGCGAAGGGCCATGATTGCCTTTTTTTTGGGTGAAAACGCCTGTGCCGTGAATTATCTCTTCTTTAACGAACAGAGTATGTTGTTGGAGTTTCTTCATATCTACGGCATGCTCGTTTGTTTTGGCCTTGCAAGCTACGCGTTTATGGAAGCAATGGACATACGGGTATTCCATATCACGGATAAAGAAAAGAGGTGTGCCATACTTCCCCTATGTAAGATGTGTTATAAACATTATGCCATATCATGCAACCTGCGCCTTCTGTTTCTGTTCACTGTTCCAGCTATGGCCGTGATAGCTTGTGTGCCGCTTTCCGCCAGATTAGGAAGCTATTTTTACGTGGGGAACGTTTTTGGGACTGATGTCGTATTCGGCCATCACCTCTTTCAGCAGATCCTGGAGGTGCGACTCAGCCCCATGGTCAGTTTGATCTTTTTTGCGATATCTTTCTTTATGTTTATAAAGAATAAGGAAGACGGCCTTGAAGGCGCAAAGGTCTTCCTTGCCGCCGGTTTAGGTCCTTTAGGTTTCAGTCTCATGAGGTTTGTTGCCTTCTGGGCATTCGCTTACAATCCGCTTTGGGCTGAGGCCTGGGAAGAAATAACGGAGTTCATCTTCATCGCATTCGCCTTTTGGATTGTTCTAAGGACAAGACGTACGAAAATAATCGCGGGACCATCATGCTGAGATTCAGAGAAGAATGTTTAAAAAAGCAAAACATAAAGGCAATAAGGCGATTGGTTTTTCCTTGTTAATCATGCTGTTCTATTTATTCTTCAGCGATAGAGCGTATGCACAGAGTATTGATGAGATTATAGAAGAAATGACACATAGTTTTGCCAAACTAGATAATTACCAGTGTATCTTACACAAGAGAGAGCTTATAAAGGGTGAAATCAGGGAGCAAAGAAACATTATATACAAATTCAAAAAACCCCTTAACGTTCACATGGAATGGACAGAAGAACCGGATAGAGGGACGGAAGTCATTCATCAAAAGGGTAAGAATGACGACAAATTACAGGTACGTAAGGGGGGAATATGGAGACTCTTAGATATCAATATAGATCCATCAGGCTCCCTTGCGATGCGAAATAATCGGCACACGATTCTCGAATCGCATCTTGGGTATGTGATCTCCCTTGTTCGGTCCAACTATGAAAGGGCAATTAAAAATAACGAACTAAATGCCTCCTTTGAGGGTTATGAAATTTTAGAGGCAAAAGAGACACTTCTTTTAAAGGCAGTATTTCCAAAAGCCAAAGGATATTACGGGCATATCATCTATCTGAACGTGGATAGAAACCTATACCTGCCGGTTCAGATAAGGGTCTATGGATGGGAAGGAGAACTACTGGAGCGGTACCATTATTCAGGATTGGAGGTGGATGTGACCTCCTCTCATATAGGT
>CAZFMX010000029.1:0-23016 GCA_964520425.1 uncultured Desulfobacteraceae bacterium | reverse complement strand
AACGTATCCATTAGACAATTCGTTTCTATTTCACTGTTCCGTGTATGAAAGAATGATAGCCGGTTTACGGATTTACATTCCGATTGCAAAGAATATGATCATTCTAACAATGGTCTGGAGGATCTTCACATGGCCTTGAGTAACTGGTTGGCTGCAGTGAGTAAGGGATCCCAGGTGGGTCCGAAGGGCGGTGCGTAGGACAAGTCCATTTGGCTGAATGCTTCAACGCTCATTCCGGCATGCAAGGCAACGGCCACAGCATTGATTCTATGGGCGGCTCCTTCTTTGCCAACCATTTGGGTGCCGATCAAACGACCCGATTTTTTATCCCCCAGCATCTGTACACCTATGAAGGAGGATCCTGGATGGCGATGGGCCCGAGTACGGCTCTCGATCATGACTTCCATGGGGTCAAACCCATATTTCCCCGCCTCGGTCATGCTGAGACCAGTTCGGGATACCTCCAATCCCAGGACCTTAAACACGGCCGTACCGGCCACGCCTTCAAGGCTGGTCTCTGTGCCCGTCACATTATCGGCCGCGGCCCAGCCGGCCCTATTGGCCCTTAAGGCCAGGGGAATCCATGTCCTCTGACCCGTTACCACATGGAAGGCATCGGCACAGTCTCCAGCGGCGTAGATGTCTGGACTTGAAGTGAGGAGTCCCCGATCCACGGCAATGGCCTTGTTCGGTCCCAGCTCGAGATCTGCCTCTTCGGCTAACTGGCTGTTGGGGGTAACACCCATGGCCACAAGGACCATCTGGGCTTCAAGCTCCAAGTCAGGGCAAATGACTCTAAGGCCTTCTTTGCTCTTCTCAATCTGTTTGACCTCATGGCCCATGTGCAGGGAGATCCCGTAGGCTTCAACTTCTTTTTGGATCATCCCTGCCAATTTTTCGTTCATCCACGGAAGAAAAGTGGGTCGGGGTTTGATCATTTCGACCGCGATATTCCTGGCATGAAGCGCCTCGCACATCTCCAGGGCAATATAGCCCATTCCGATAATCACAGTCTTTTTTACATTCTGATCCTGGATGAAGTGTTTGATTCTTCGGCCGTGCTCCAATGTTTTCAAGGGCATGACGCCTGGGAGATCAAAGCCGGGCAAGACAGGTACAATGGCAGAGGACCCTGTGGCTAAAAGCAGTTTGTCATACGGCATCTGGAATTTCTTGTTTTCAGGTATCCGGCCCTCAACAATTTTGGTAGCGGGGTCAATCGAATCCACACAATGCTCTGTTTTCAGGTCAATCCCCTGCTTTTCTCTAAACACATGTGCTTGTCGAACGATTAAATCATCAATGTCCCGACCGGGATCAGCAATATTATACGGAATTCCTCAGGCGCTAAAAGAGACATCCGGTGTCTGTTCAAGGACGCTGACCGCTATCGCCGGATTCTTCCTCTTTGCCCGGCTGGCCGCACTCATACCTGTTGCATTACCGCCGATAATCACAAATCTCATATCTTTCCCCTTAGCCCGTGAACTTCATTCTTTTCAGGTCACTCTGGTCTTGAAAAGCAATCAAATCTCTTGAAGATCATCCACATTGTATTTTGAACTGTGCAAAATGCAACCGTTTTCCTTGCGCCACCAAAATCATTTTAGGTATGCTTATCATACATAAGCGTAATCGTAACGATATATTTTCGAAGTAAGTTTTGGCCGGCGATGAACTCGGTTGAGCGGAGCCTCGGAAACGAAGAAAAGACTTCATCACCATTCGATCAATGTTCAACTCTGCTATTCCATCGTGTCGTTATAAGCTCATTAACCGGAAGAGACCGACATTTCTTCCGGTCGAGACTTGAGAATTCCTTTGACATCAACAGCCCATTGTTTCATTATGCCTGCTTCACCGCCCGCCGGATGACGGGTACACAGAGATGAGGCAGTAGAATAACTCCTTAAGAAATGTCTCTGTATTATATAACTTGTTGAATTTTTGGGTATTATTTGTGGCGCCACCTTCAGCACATGATTCACCCTGTTAATAGGGTGGCGATAGACTGGAGAATGAGATGGGGCGCCTGATTGAGGTCTTGAATGATTAATGACATTGAACAACTGAGAAATATCGGTATTAGCGCACATATTGACTCAGGAAAGACAACCCTCACGGAGAGGATTCTCTATTACACCAAGAGGATATTTGCCATTCACGAGGTCAAGGGCAAGGACGGAGTCGGCGCCAAGATGGACTCCATGGAACTGGAAAAGGAAAGAGGGATCACCATTGCCTCGGCGGCCACCCATTGTGAATGGAATGATCACAGAATCAATATCATAGATACTCCAGGGCATGTAGATTTCACTATCGAAGTGGAGCGTTCTCTCAGGGTTTTGGACGGCTCTATTCTTGTTTTGTGCGCCGTAGGTGGCGTGCAATCTCAGTCCATCACTGTGGATCGCCAGATGAATCGGTATAGGGTCCCCAGGTTGGCCTTTGTCAATAAATGTGATCGTTCTGGCGCCAATCCGTATCGGATTGTGGACCAGCTTCGCAGTCGGTTGAATCACAACGCCGTGCTTATGCAGATTCCAATCGGGTTGGAAGGGGATTTTGCCGGTATAGTCGATTTGATCTCCATGAAGGTTATGCGCTTTGTAGGGACATTTGGGGAGGAGATAGAGGAGGAGGAGATTCCCCCTGGTCTCCTTGAAGAGGCCCGGGCCAAAAGAGAAGAAATGCTGGATGTGGTCTCTATGTTTTCCGATGAGCTGACAGAGGCGATTCTTGAAGAGAATATCCAAGAGGAATTGATTCATGAGGCTGTAAGGAGAGGAACCCTTTCAAGAAAACTGACCCCGGTCTTTGTGGGATCAGCATATAAGAATGTCGGCGTGCAGCCTTTGCTCGACGCGGTGATCAAATACCTCCCCTCACCTGCAGATGTGGAAAACACCTTGATGGATCTGGACAAGGGAGGGGATGAGGTTCTCCTCTCCTGCAATCCCGATGATCCCCTTGTGGCCCTTGCCTTTAAACTGGAGGTCACGCGATATGGACAACTCACCTACCTTAGGATCTATCAAGGGACTATGGGCAAAGGGGACGATGTGGTCAATGTCAGGGATCGAAAGAGAATCAAGGTGGGAAGACTAGGCAGAATGCATGCTGATGAGATGGAAGATATATCAAGGGCGGGGCCGGGAGACATCGTGGCCCTTTTTGGCGTAGACTGTCATTCTGGAGATACCTTTACGGATGGTCGTGTCAATTACAGTATGTTGTCCATGTTTGTGCCGGAACCTGTGATTTCTCTCACCGTATCGGCAAAAGACCACAAAGCCCAGACCAACCTGGCCAAGGCCCTTGGCCGATTTGTCAAGGAAGATCCCACCTTTCGTTCCCATGTGGATGACGACTCAGGAGAAACCATCATCTCTGGGATGGGGGAGTTGCATCTGGAAATATATGTGGAGAGGATGAAAAGGGAATTCGGGGCTGAGGTAGAGACCGGGATTCCGGAAGTATCCTACCGAGAGGCAATCTCACAGAGAGCAGAGTTTGACTATCTCCACAAAAAACAGACCGGTGGGGCAGGTCAGTTCGGGCGAGTATGCGGTTACATGGAACCCTCAGACGAGAACACGTATGAATTTGTCAACGAGGTTAAGGGTGGCGTGATTCCCACGGAATACATCTCTTCAGTGGATAAGGGATTTCAATCCTGCCTGGCCAAAGGATTGTTGATCGGATTTCCCATTCTCGGTATGAGGATTGTTGTTAATGACGGACAATTTCATACCGTAGACTCCTCTGAAAGGGCGTTTACCTATGCGGCCATTGGAGCATTCAAACAGGGGTATTCCAAGGCAAAACCGGTAATCTTGGAGCCCATTATGAAAGTGTCGGTGGAGTGCCCGTCAGAGTTCCAGGGAAGTGTCATGGGTTCCATTAATCAGCGCAGGGGGTTGATTACCAGTTCGACTGAAGACGGCATATTTACAGCCGTGGATTCGGAAGTCCCTTTGGCAGAGATGTTTGGCTACGCAACAACCCTTAGGTCTCTCACACAAGGAAAGGCGGAGTTTACTATGGAGTTTTCCCGATATTCTAAGGCCCCGGCGGCCATATCGGAAGAACTGAAAGCAAAATACAAAGAGAGGGTAAAGGGGGGAGATAAGTGATGAAAGATTTCATGAAGGTTAGCCCGTTAAAAATCCTCGAAAAATCATCCGAAAGGGCATTGGGCCGGGGGAATCTCGGTGTTCTTATGGCGCGGGCCGGAGTGGGTAAGACAGCCTGTCTAATCCATATCGCGCTGGATCGTCTGTTTCGCGAGGGGAGATTGGTTCATGTCTGTCTCGAAGATACACCTGAAAAGGTCAGGTCCTACTACAATGTCATTCTTTCCGACCTTGTGGAGGCATCCAATATGGCGGATGATGAGACCAGAGCGCTTGTTGAAAAGAACAGGATGATTTTGGTCTATCTCAACCGCAGCTTTGAGATTAGACGCCTCAGAGAGAACCTCAGGAACCTAGTGGAAAAGGTCCATTTTGTCCCGGACACACTCGTTGTAGATGGCCTTGATTTCGAAGCAGCCGACCGAAAGCTCTTTGAGGACTTCAAAGAGATTGCTTCCCAATACAATGTAGAGATATGGTTTTCAGCTCTCAGTCACAGACATATTACGGATGTCAATGAAGAGGGCATCCCCTACCCGTGTGACAAATTGGACGATCTTTTTGATATCATTGCCGTGTTGGAGCCTGCTTCATCAGGCATCCTTCTAAGACTTCTTAAGGATCACGGCAAGAAAATCATGGGTGATGTCTCTGTGAACCTTGATCCCAAAACCTTTATGGCTGTAAATCCATAGTCATTCTCTTTTCTTGCTCTTCGATAGAAATTTCTGAGTCTATCATCTGTTTGAGATGTGTAACCTCTTGAAAATACGGAGCTGACATCCGTTATTTGAGTTTCTGTCCTTGTTCTGTTATAGTCCTCCCCAGCTTTTTTCGCTTAGATGGGCCAGAATCTTGGTCCCTTTCTCCCAAGCCCTCCTCCCGAGTTTCGGTAGAGTGGGACAGAGTGGGACAATAGAGAGAAGAACCCATAGTGAGAACAATCTATCGATAGGGTTGACGCAGAATTGGTCCAAAGATCCCCACAGAAGAAAGTAGGTCGCAATGATCCCTGCCCATGCGGGAGTGGCATGAAATACAAGAAGTGTTGCTTAGGCAAGACTTCTTCGGGAGAGCATGACCTGAAAGAAATGTATATGAGGGACCACAAGATTTTTCTCAAAAATGAGGCGGACATAGAGGCGATTAAAAAGGCCGGACGTTTGGCTCTTGAAACTTTGGCCTTGGTAGAAGGTCTGATCAAACCGGGTATCAAGACCGATGATATCAATACCCTGGTTCATGCCTATACCATCAAAAACGGCGCTGTCCCTGCTCCACTAAACTATCGTGGCTTTCCAAAGAGTGTATGCGTCTCTGTCAATGAAGAGATCTGCCATGGCATTCCTGGAGATAGGATTCTGAAGGATGGTGATATTGTCAATGTGGACATTACCCCCAAACTCAACGGTTACTATGCAGATGTCAATAAGACTTTTTTTGTGGGAACTCCTGGAGCGGAAGCACGGAAAATCGTCGGAGTCGCTAGGCAGAGCCTCAAGGCGGGCCTGTCCATGGTTGCCCCTAATAAGAGAATCGGCGATATTGGCTGGGCCATCCAAAGTGTGGCAGAAAGAGAAGGGTGTTCAGTTGTGAGGGAATTTGTGGGTCACGGGGTGGGCCTTGAATTCCATGAGGCTCCTCAGATCCCCCATTACGGCCAGAGAGATAAAGGCATTCTGCTTGTCCCGGGGATGGTTTTCACCATTGAACCCATGATCAACCTGGGTAAAAAGGAACTCCACATACTTGATGATAACTGGACAGCCGTTACGAACGATGGTTCTCTCTCAGCCCAATTCGAACAGACCGTTTTAGTCACGGAAGACGGTTTTGAGATCCTGACTCCCTATGATCTGGATGCCCCTCTCTTTTCTTGAGTCATAAACGTCAGTCTACAGCCATGAATATAAACCCCCTATGGCTATGATGTCAGCATGATCACATCTTTTCTTGATAAGGCCAAAGAGTTAGGCTTCATCGCCTGCGGGTTTTCAGAGTCAAAGAGACCTCTCTACTTTGACCAATTCAACACCTGGGTATCTGACCGCAAGAATGCAGGCATGTCCTGGCTTGAGAGAAACATGGACGTGAGAAAGGATCCATCCAGACTTCTCAGCGGCTGCCGTACGATCATCACCCTTGCTTATCCCTATCCTTCCGAAAAACCCGGAACAGTAGACGGTTTCACCGTGTCCAGATATTCCCAGCCCGGGGAGGCAGACTATCATGTCAGGCTAAAGGATCTTTGCGGGGCGTTGTTGAGTGTTGTGGCAGAGACCTATCCCAGGAGTCATTCACGGGTTTGTGTGGATTCCGCTCCTCTGTTGGAGAGAAGCTATGCATGCTCATCTGGGGTCGGCTTTGTGGGGAAGAACAACATGATTATCATACCGGAGTACGGCTCTTATTTCTATCTTACGGAGATCTTGACAACGGCTCCGATAGACACGGCGTCCTTTGAACTCGTGGGAAATCAGTGTGGAACCTGCACGTTGTGCGTGGATTCATGTCCTACAGGGGCTCTGGAAAGACCCTTCTATCTTGACGCATCAAAATGTCTTTCATATCTCAGCATCGAGGATAAAGGAAGGATTGACGAGGAGACCGGCATTAGGATGGGCGACTGTTTTTTCGGGTGTGACCGATGTCAGGAAGTGTGTCCTTTTAATGGGAAGGAAGGCTCAACACAGATTACCCTCCCTTCAACAGATGCATTTCTTGAGATGGACGATAATGAGTTCAAAGAAAGATTCGGAAAGACGGTCTTGGCCAGGGCGGGATTGGAGAAACTGAAGACGAACATACAAGGCATTAGAACTTAGAGAGAAACACATTTTCGGCCGAGGTTTGCCGCCTCCTGAAGAGTTTCCGGATTATCTTTCACAGCAGATTTATGTTCCAGCTTTCTGAAAAAGATCCCTCCTTCATAGCTCATATCCAAGGCGTCATAGAAGTATTTTGCTGTCAGAATAGTCCCTTCAAACAGATTATCTCCCCGCGTTGCCCCCGCGGCGATCAAATAACCTTTACCGCTATCGTATGTTTTTCTTTGTTCAGAGGTCTTTTCCAATATCCTCTTAGACCAACTCGCCTGTGAGCGGTCAATCAAGGCCTTGGCTTGAGCGGGGACCCCGTAAAAGAAGATAGGAGTACCCAAAATGATGACATTCGTCTTTTCCAGAAGGGGATAGACGGTCTGCATATCGTCATCCACCACACATTTTCCGGTCTTGTCGCACCCGCCACACTCAAGACATCCGCTTATTTTCAGACGTCGGGCGTAAATTTCGGAGGTATCCGCTCCTGCGCCTCGAGCCGCTTCAAGGGTCTTGTCAAGGAGTTGATCCGTATTTCCACCCTTTCGGGGACTCCCATAGATGCCTAATACCTTCATCGCTCCTCCGTCATTTACTCCGATATAGAGATTGTCATTCCTTCATACGAAGATCACTCCCAATGGTTCAGTACTCTAGATGGTGTCAAGCACTTCCTCAATTTGAGAGAGGGTCAACAATTCCATATCATATAGTATTCTCCCGATAAGTCGGTGCTCATTTTTTTCTATCTCCTCTGTGATTTGCATCCTTAGGGCTTCGAAGAGTTGATCTTTCGTGATGAATCCCTTTTCTACTGCAGTCACTCCGAAACGTTTGTCGAGGAATTCTGTTCCCATAGTATCCTCCGCCTTGTCAGCTTAGAAAGATTCGGTTCATTCAGCCTTTTCTGCAAGTCCAAGCTTGCGCAGAATGTCCTCCATCAGACACCACTTCGTGAAGGCGGACTGGAGAAGATTGAGCCCCACAAAGGCGGTGAAAAAGAACCAGTATTTATGAACGAAATACCCCAAACCCACAGAGACTAGAATGAACGAGCCTGCAATCGCTCTAATCCAGTGTTCCATCTTCATCTCAGCACCTCCGCTAAAAAGGTAGAAGACTCAAGGTTGAAGAATTGAGTCGATCTACTCTTCGCTTATTATCACCTCCATGATATCACCCTGACGAGTGGCATCCACAATATCTTGTCCCGCCACCACCTTGCCGAACACAGTGTGATTTCCATCCAAGTGAGGTTGAGGTAAGTGAGTGATGAAGAACTGGCTTCCGTTGGTGTTCGGACCCGCATTGGCCATGGAGATGACACCTTTTTCATGGATCAGCGGATTCTCTCTTATCTCATCCTCAAACCTGTACCCCGGTCCACCGGTCCCTGTGCCAGTGGGATCACCCCCCTGGATCATGAAATCACTAATCACACGGTGAAACGTTATTCCGTCATAGAAGCCTTGGTTAGCTAAGAACACAAAGTTGTTGACGGTCTTGGGTGCGTGTTTTGGATAAAGCTCCAATTCTATGGTGCCCCGGTTGGTCTTTATTGTCGCCCTATAGGTTTTGTTCGGGTCGATTTGCATTTTCGGTGGAGTATCCCATTGTAAAAATTCCATAACCAATTCCTCACTCATAATATTTGTTTTCAAGTCGATTTTTCACCCTAACGAGTCAGACAAATTCGATCGTGTATTGTACTTGAGTGTTTCCGGTCGATGATAGTGTGGGATTCAGAGTCTCCCGTTTATCGGTGGAAGATATTGAATACTCATTCTAAATGTCGAAGCATCGATTTCATGACAGTCGGCAGGAAGACTAAACACTAGTTGATTCGTTCGGTAATGACCAGCTCCTTAAAACCCAATCTGCGAAAGTATTTTTCTTTGGAAAAGGGTTCACTATCCACATTGTCGGCCCATGTGAAAAGTTCGAATGTCATAGTATCGAAGCCGGTGTCTAAATAAATAATATTACTTGCCCAAAGATTCAGAAAGGCCTTTGACTCTCTTGGATTCGGACGGCCTTCAATGAATTTGCCGTATCCAAGATGAAATGAGGCCCCAGTCCAATTCGAGGCAACAAGATCTACCCGGCCCACAGTACCGGACCAGTCAACATCAGTAATTCTCAACGATTTCAAATTCTCGATGGGGATTTCTCTCATTCGATTTTGCTCATCATAGAGCACCAAGAGATCCGTGGACAGGATCTGTCCTTGGGAAACACTATTAAGGTATACGTTCCTCTCTTTGTGCAAAAACGAAATGAGGCCCTCCAGTTTCTCCCCTTCCGGTGTCACAACAAATCCTTTGACCTGTTTTAGCTGAACATTTTGGATCTTTGCTTCAACCCCTACGGCAATCTTAAAATTCTTTTTTGTAGCCTCTCCAGAAGCTGCGACATGACAAAGAGTAAAAGAGAGGAGAACAACGAATAGAATGACCTTTCTCATTAGCTCCTCCTTGATTGCTCATCCTTTTTAGCCAATGTCCCACTATATTCGCGAATATAGTGCTTAATGTTGGCATATGAGCGTAAACATGTGGAGTTGAAATAACAGGGTGTGTGATCTTTCATGGGTCTTTTTATGCAATAGACTTGAGGCAGAATGAATACCATCGATTTTGCATTGAGAGTCTATATAACAGACAACACCACAAAAAGGGAAGGAAATTTATACCTCGACGAGTCGGGCTCTGATCGAAGATACCGACAGGAGAGGGGCTCGTTCTATGCTTTGGTTACTCCTCCATCATTTTCCCGATATCTTGAATCGTAGAATTCTCTAAGAGTTTCAGGAAGTTCTGATTAGACAAAAGCGTATTGATATCTCCCGAACTGATCGCACTCATCATTTCAGGGTCCTGTAGAATCGCCCGAAACTCCGGATCATTCTGTAAAGAGAGGATCATGGCGATGATTTCCTCGTTGCCCATCATCTTCTCCTGAAGAGCCAGAACCTCATCTCCTGGAATCTCCCCGGTTTTTTCCCCTGAACGAATGGCCCGGATCTTGGCTTCCTCAATCCTGATGGTGCCAAGAGTCTCTGATTCCAGGATGAAAGTGCCGTCACTGAAAGAGATGATCTTTCCGGCAATGATACTGCCGTCAAGGAGTTCAAATGTCATTGTCTCACCGGCGAATGCTTGACCGAGAAGGACGAATGAAAGAAGAAACATACCAAGAATGAAATGTCTCATTTTTATGCTCCTTGTTGTGTGTGACTGAATAGGTACTATGGGTTCCACGTTATGACCTTTTTTTCGAAATCGATGTGATATTTAAGGTCTCGCAAGAAATTCATGCCTAATAGCCCTTTAAAAGGGACTGAAGGGCCTTTGTGTTCGATAAAACTCACATAGATATCTTCCTTTTTGATAGGACCTGCGCTAACATAGTCCAGCTTTCCTACATAAGCTGCTATTCTACTCCCTCCAGTTACCGTGGGGGCTGTTTTTCTAAAATCGTCCAGGTTTATTTGGAGCTGATCCGCGATCTCCCGATGTAACGCAATAGTGGAGGCCCCTGTATCCAAGATAAGCCGGGTTTTGACTTCTTTTCCTCCGTAGGCCAACACAACAGGGACTAATACCGTATAGCCCACTACGGGATTCCCAATAATATTCACATTCTGTACCTCTTGACGCGAATATTTTTGTCTTTTGCTATTCCTTTTGGCCTGTTCAATCTCCCATTCTAATTCACGGAGGATTTCCTGACTCTCCAGTTCCTGCTTCCATTCTTTCTGCGCCTTTTCCCATTCCCTGTACTTCTCCTCCTCTTCCTCACGTCTCCTTTTATTATCCAGTCGATCCCTCTCTATCATTCTGATCTTTTCTTCTTCAGGGAGATTGTCATACTTCTCTTGAAACACAACCACACGGTCCCTGTATTCGAAGGGAATCCTGTCCATACTGTCTACGAAATGAAGTATTCCGTCTTTGTCCACGTATTCGTAGAATTCGCCGCGTAAATCCCGGGGAAGCAAAAAGAAGGCAAAAAAGAACACCAAAAAGATGATGGGAGTCGTTCCGTTTCTATTAGCGATCAGTTTCATATACTTCTATATTTAAACATCTTACGCTCAATTCGGCAAGTCATTTTACAGTTGCTTCTCCTGCAAAATCTTAGTAAGAGATTGAAAAAGAAAGAGAAATTGGGTGTAAGGCCATGCAAATTCCAAGTTTCATCATGATGGTCCTCAAGAGGTTGCACACATCCGGTCACCAAGGCTATGTGGTAGGTGGTGCAGTCAGGGATTATTGCTCTGGGCGGAAGCTCATTGATTGGGATGTGGCGACCTCGGCGAGATCTAAGGAGATCAAGTCCCTGTTTGCTGATGTCAGTTATTTTTCCCTTAGACATGACACCGTGACCCTCATTTCGTCTGACCTCCATTGTGAAATTACAGTCTTCAAAGGGGGCAAAGGGTCAGGAGAGACGATCGAGGAGGATTTGGGGCACCGTGATTTCACCATCAATGCCATGGCATACGATGTAGCCAGAGGAGCAATTATCGACCCCTATGGGGGACGGAAGGATCTCTCTCGTAGGCTGATAAGGGCGGTAGGAGATCCCTATGAGAGATTTCTGGAGGATCCGATGCGTTTGTTAAGGGCTATCAGACTGGCCACGGAGTTTGAGTATGAGATAGGACCAAAAACCAGGCAGACTGTTTCAGCCATGGCGGAAAGATTGAGTTCTGTGGCTGAAGAGAGGGTAAGGGATGAGTTGCTCAAGATCTTGGTGAGTGACAAACCATCCAGGGGCTTTAATCTCATGCGCAAGACAGGCCTTCTAATACATGTAATCCCAGAACTCCTTGAAGGGTATCGGAAAAAACAGGATGCTACTCACCGGTTTACCATCTACAAACATATCATGGAAACCATGGATCACATAGATCCGGATCCGGTTTTGAGACTGACTGCCCTGTTTCATGATATTGGAAAACCCCGTGTGAGAAGAAAGATGAAGGGGGTGTTCCGGTTTTTTGGGCACGAGAAGGTAAGTGCCGATATGAGCAAAGAGATCATGGTCCGCCTCAAATTCAGCAAGAAGATGATCGATAGAGTAGCAAAGCTGGTCACCCTTCACATGGCAGCGGTAGGCTATCATGAAGGGTGGCGCGATAATGCCTTGAGACGACTGATTTGCCGTGTGGGTTTGGAAGACATGGATCATTTTCTTATGCTTCGTAGGGCGGACATTTTGGCCTATGGTCAGGATGATGGGATAATGGCTGCCTTTTCTGTGTTTAAAGAAAGGTTAGAGGACGTAAGAAACAGGCCTGTTGCTTTGAAGGAGCGAGATCTGGCTCTCGATGGACGCCGGATCATGGACGTTTTGGGCTTGCCACAAGGACCTGAAGTGGGTAAGATTTTAGGTCAATTGCTTGAGATGGTCATAGACCATCCTGAGTGGAATACAGAGGATAGGCTCGAGAAACTGCTCAAGGAAATGACAAAAAAGGACTCAGGCTCAACATCGGAACCAGACAATCGGCGAGGTTGAGGAATCTACTTGTTTCTCGTATGATAATTCCTGACACGAATATTCATGATTCTTGACAGTATTCCCGGCTTTTCTGATGTGCAATAAGGCACGGACTATTCCCTCAAGACGATATCTATAAGGGCCAGTGGCAGTGATCTGAACTTTGAGGGTTTGAGAGGCCGCTTATACGAGCTCCATTCAGCCCGAGCTCATGGTCGAGGGAAGGACAGACCGTTTCTTCCAAGCGAGCTATATATTCTGCCATAAGTTCTGGGGTGTACCCCCCGGGGTGCACCCCGGGGCGTGCTCGCTCAAAGTTCAGATCACTGTGGGATTCAGTGGGATTTCTTTTTGAGATATCGTCTTAAGGGAACAGACCATGCCTCATCTTTTACTTGATCCGCGGATATATGATACGAGACACTAGTTTATGGGAGGACAAACGAATGCGTACGAAAGGCAACACAAGTCGATGTTTTGTGGGGATTCTATTTCTTCTGGTAGGAGCTGTTTCCTGCGCCACTGTCCCAGAGTTGACAATTAATTACCGGCTTCCTCCGAGATCAACGGCTTTGCAGTTCAAGAGGGTGTTTATCGGATTTGAGGACGCGAGGGCATCCAAAGACCTCATGGGTAGCAAGGCCAAGAAAGAATATAGGAATTTCACCGGGAACATCACCTATTCATTAGCGCGAGAGGATGAACCTGGTTTCAGAAGAGGAGCGTACAAAGTGCCTTCCCTTTTTAAAGATGTCTTTCAGAGAAGGTTGATCAATCTGGGTGCAGAGGTTGTCTCGGACAAAGAAGATGGTGATGTTGAGTTGAGGATTGTTCTCAAAGAGCTTCTTTTGGATCTCGTCAAGGAGGACTTGGTCAAGAAGAAATGGACAGTTACCATGAGCTATGAGGCCCGGATCATCCAAAACGGAGAAATCCTTGCCAAACAAATGATCAGTGGTCAGGGAGAACGGGCCAAGATAGTGGGAAAAGGGGACGCAGACAAGGTCATGGGTGAGGTCTTTGAGGACCTGGTCAACAGACTAGATGTGCCCCGGTTGTTTCAGCAGGCCCGATTGCTCTAAATGGGTTGACTGCAAAGAAATGGGCTTTTTGGAGTGCGCCAAGTCTGATGTAAGCAGGCTTGGCGCGTTTTATGACATTACTATGAGTTTGCACAGTGAGATCATTTCTTGATACATGATAGTGGTCACGCTACGGACCTGTGTTAACTAGACATCGCCTTTACTCTTTTCTTGATTCTGTAAGAGTCAAGGAGCTTTCGAGATACGGCTTCGGGGATTCCATTTGATGTTAAGACATAGTAAACGACGGGGAATAAGAGGCCTCTACGGCTGGATCTTCACGTGGATACTATTGTTCTTAGTCTTCATCGTTTCCCGGTCGGAATCTTCAGATGTCTTAAACCTTCATCTTGAGTTTTCACAGGACGATGTTGTCACTGGAGGTCGGCTTGAGGTGGCCATGATTGTGGAAATGTCTGGTCCCTGGCATGTTTATGCGCCGGATGATGAGAACGCCTACATTATCTCCATCAAACCAAGCCTCGAATTCGAGGGATCTGATGAATCAAACCTTGAGTGGGCCTACCCTGAGCCGGAATTCCTCAGGATGGCAGGCGAAGATGAGCCCGCTGCTGTTTACGGGGGGACATTCATTCTTAGGACGGAAATCACGGTTCCAAAGGAGGTGGATAATAGCTTTACTCTAGTGGGATCACTCTACTTTCAAGCATGTGATGACCGACATTGTCTTTTCCCTTCGGAGGAAAAGGCTGAAGCAACCCTGCCAGTAAAAGGTCGTTCTGAACAAATTCATAAAGCCAATGTCTCTAGTCTTGGCGCTGTACAGGCCAGATCAAAGGGAACCGCGAACGAAAAGAATGGGGAAATCTCCTCCCTGATGGAAAACTATGGCCTCCTGGTCACCTTTATTCTGATCTTTCTAGGCGGATTGGCGCTCAATCTTACCCCTTGTGTTTATCCCTTGATCCCCATTACCATCAGTTTCTTCGGCAGAGAAGATACGAATCATCGTGGAAAGACCTTCTGGAAGGCCTTGGCCTATGTGTTTGGGATTGCAGTGACCTATTCCATTCTAGGAGTTATCGCGGCCATGGGAGGAGGATTATTTGGCGCCTTACTAACTCATCCCGCCGTGATCATCGGGATTACCATTGTGCTTGTGGGACTTTCCTTGAGCATGTTTGGCGTGTATGAGTTTCGGTTACCCAGCGGTCTGATGAATGCCGCGGGTCAGACAAAATCAGGTATTGTCGGTTCGCTTTTCATGGGCTTGACCATGGGAATCATCGCTGCTCCTTGCGTGGGTCCTCTTGTCATCGGGCTGCTTACCTATGTGGCCATGCGTCAGAGTGTTGTTTTGGGCTTTTTCATGTTCTTTACACTCTCCGTAGGGCTCGGACTCCCCTATCTTTTCCTGGCCATATTTTCTTCACGCATATCCTCTTTACCCCGTTCAGGCGCCTGGATGGTCGGAGTGAGAGTCATATTCGGTCTCATTCTGATGGCCATGGCAATCTATTTTCTCCAGCCGTTATTGGGCGCTTGGGGCGGCATTTTGATGGCGGTGTTCCTTTTCGGAGCCGGAGTCTACCTCATCATCGACAAGAATGGAAACGACGCGCGTGCCTTTCTCATGATCAAGCGAATCATCGCGGTTGCCCTAATGGCTATTGCGTTGTGGCTGATTATCCCTTTTGGATCTAAAACCGAAAATGGGATCGATTGGGTCGAGCCAAATACTGACCAGGAATTGAACAGCGCCATACAAAGGGGAAAACCTGCTTTGATTGACTTCTACGCCGACTGGTGCATCCCATGCAAAGAGATGGATCGAATCACCTTCTCCCATGAAGATGTGATCGATAGATCAAAATCATATACTATGATCAAGGTGGATCTGAGTCGGGAAAAGGGTGAATTTGAGAAAAATGTTCAACAACAGTTTCGAATCAAAGGCGTGCCCACATATCTGTTCATCTCGTCCGAAGGGAAGGAAAAGACAGACCTGCGATCCACCGGTTTCGAGAAGCCTGAGGAATTTGTCAAGAGGCTGGAGGCCGGACTAAAACCATAGGTGCGCTTGTCACACTCCAATGCAACCTAATGCCTTTTCAGAAAAGGCATGGATCATTCCTTCAAGAAGAAATCGTCTTGAGGAAACAACCCATGCCTCATCTTTCACTTGATCCATGAATATATGATATAGAGCACTAGTGTCGTGTCTCAGAATTAATTTGAATAATAAGTACCTGCTACACAGATTCAAAGGGGGCATGGGGGTCTCTTTTCAGTTCCACCACCCAAAAGACGCCCAAGCCTGTTACCACTCCCAAAGAGGACAGAGTTCGTGGACAGGCACAAGGAATTCCCGTCGCTGTGGGTACATTGTTCGTGGGGCTGCTTCATAAAATGCAAAATTATGGTGCCGTTCCACGACCTCTGGATAGATGGTGATGAAACTGAAAAGAGACCCCCATACCCCCAACGTGTCATAGAACCTGCTAAAATTATGGAAGGTATTTCTGGGACACGACACTAGGTTCAACTTAATCTGTGGAGATTGTCTATGGCCTGGGAAACTGAAATAAGACCAGCAATTTCAAATTCTGCTTTGGAGCATGAGAGGCCCCCCTAGGACATATCACGGATCTTACTGTTCTTGTCTAGAATTGCGGATTGGATGAGCCCTGAAAACGATTCCCACCATTACGTATGAGTGCCTGTACCGGCTCCAATCCGTCCGCTCTTCCTTCGTGGATTGCTTTTAGAATAGTCCCCCCGCCTGAGAAGAAATAGTATTTGGGGTCATCTACGGCTTGAATATATGTTCCTGGAAGCATTGAGCGAAATTCCTGGAGTGTGTCACCGCCTGCAAACATTTTACTGGCGTCCTTGTTTTGATCGATCATGGCGTACATTCTTTTTGTGCCGTCCGAGAAGTGTGGAGTGAATCCCATCACCGCATTTATGAACATGCTCTTGGCGGTCAATATGGCGTCGGAGAAGGATTTCTCGGCAAAGGATTCTCCGGCAACATCCACCACATAGTTCAATTTCGTTCCCGGCTTCAACGTCCGAACGTCCCGGATTCTGTACTTGCCCTCAACCTTGCCTTCTAAGGTATCGGATTCAACAATCAACGGCGGCTCGATCAATTTGTGATTGTAGTCCCGGGCGATCTTCAGGAATTCATGGGCAATTTCCAGCTCTTCCTCATCTATCCCCTTGATAACGATTCCATATTTTGCACAAAGGTAGGCATTATATATGACACCCCCCATCATCAGTCGATCGACTTTTTCAAGGAGCGAATGGAGTGGACCGATCTTCGTATCAAATTTGGCTCCGCCGATGATGGACAACATGGGTCTCTCAGGGGAGTAGATTCGGTCAAGGTTGTCTATTTCATGTTGCATCAGATATCCGGCATAAGAAGGCAGATGTTTTGCGACAGTAAAAGTAGATGTGTGAGGCCGCCAAGAGCCAAATGCGTCATTAACAAAAACGTCAGCCAGCCCAGCCAATTGCTCCCCAAACCTTTCACCTTCAGTACCATCGTCTTCCTCACCTTTGAACCACCGAATATTGGGAAGATAGATACCGTCAATCTCACCCTTTCGTAGTCTTCTTATTACTAGGTTTACGGAAGTATCGATGCCAATATATCCACTGTTGTCTTGGGATTTCTTGAATTCAGGGACTATGAATTTTGTATAAAGCTTCTTTTTCAAGTAATCGACGATCGGTCCCACATCATACTCCATGTCCATACTGATTTTGCCTGTCTTCTTGTCCCTAGGGCGACCGACGTGGCTCATCAAGATGAGTCGACCTCCTTTAGACAGGATATTGAATAGGGTCCCAAAGGTCACATCAATTCGAAAAGGGTCCTTGATGACATACTCTTTCGCCACATTATGATCTACACGGACTAAAACGACCTTCCCCTTCAGGTCTGCATCCTGAATTCTCGGAATATCAGCCATTTCTCCTCCATCAGTTCTGTCTTATAGGATTTCGTGTGTCCTTGTTTGTTCTTCTGCGAGTTGCTCAAGGCCCCTCAATAGATGCTAGTTCGGCAACAAAGCTACCAACAATGACTTTGCTCTTGAACCTTAAGGGGATTTTTTTGTCATCAGCAGTCACCCATACCTTGATTTTGGCGTCATCGCTCTTCTCAAAAACCCCGCCAATGTCCTTCATGTCAGGCTCAATCAGAAAGGCGTCGTATTCTCCCATCTTGATCTTGATTCTTTCTCTTTTAAGCACCTTGGCGAGACCCATGACGCATGTCTTCCCATCCGAGACCGGCACCAATAGTTCTTTGCCTACTACCAGATCATGCGTTCGAAAGGCATAGAAGACGGACAGTGGGTCAAAAGAGCCAGAGATAAGTGGAACCGGCTTCCAATCTTCACCGGTCGAGATATATTGAGTCTCCATTTTCTCCCAATCAAACCTGACGATCACCTCTTTTTTCTTTTGCCCCTCTTTCTTCTTCGTGTAATGGATGGCATGGTTCATGCCCATATCCGTCAATGACTCGTACGTGTCACGAACCTTGTAGAAGACGTCAACTAAAGAGGTTGTCCTTGCGGACATTAAAAAATGAAGGACCTTCTCACCGTTTACCTCCTCGATAGGGAGGATCTGTAGGGTTACTTCACCTGCTCGTATGAATCCCCACCGAACCTTAAAATGTAGTTTTTCTCCGGGTTTAAAAGGGATCTCCCTCTTGTTTGCACTCTCACCGGCTAGGGAAACGACAGAAACAAGAAGGGATGATATACCGATCACAAAGGCTATTTTAATGTTTTTTAACATGTTTTCCCGTTTTTGGGTTTGATCGATAATCTTTTCCCGGCAAATGCCGGAGTGACATGATTGATGTCTATGATAAGAAGCTTTTTTTTTGACTCAGAGCATAGGAGATTCTGATCTGCAAGTCAATGGAAAGGGCTTTCTCTGCTCCACCATAAATATGCTATCCGCCAAAACACCGGCGAACCAGTCTGTCATTCGATAGGATCATGGTTCTGTCCTTGACCTTTAAGAATCCAAATAGAGAGTATTCCAGAAATCTACAGATTCCGGCTCGCTCCTCCCAACAGGGCTAGGCCCGGATGACGAATTGTGATACAGTAATATATTTAATACTCACACATAAACAATGAATGATATTTGAGGGATCAGGTTCATGGCAAAGGACAAAACGAAAGACAAAGGATCTTCTCTTCAAGACAAAAGAATAAAGATTGATTTTCTGGTCCACGATATCAAGTCTCCGTTGGCTGTCATTGAGACGGGAATTTCTTTACTCATTCGAAACAGGAGTAGGTGTGGCCCTCTGACCGAAGAACAGGAAAAGATTCTCATGAGAACCCTGAGAAACACTAGAGTGGCCCGAGATTTAGTAGAAAGCATTATGGAAATGGGTATGGCCAGAGAAGGTGTGTTTAGATATGTGAACTGCACGATTTCCGGGCTGATTTTATCGGTATTGAGGGAGATTTTCGATCTGATAGATGTTGATACGGCCGAGAAGATCGATGATTGTGAAGGCCTATTTTCTTTGAAAGACCTCTTGAAGGAAAAAGGAATTCTAATCTTTGTTGATGAAGGGTTTTGGTCTCAACAGATCCGACTTGATGAATTGAAAGTAAAACAGATCGTCCGGAATCTATTAAATAATGCCATGAAATACCGGAAAAACCTTGTCGAAATCGAATTCATCCATGAAGGCCGCTTCCTCCACATCTCCGTAAGGGATGATGGTAAAGGGATAGGAATCATGCATCACAAAAGGATCTTTGAAAGCTATTTTCAGGTCGATAACATAGATGAGTACGGTTTCAGAAGCCATGGATTGGGATTGGCCGGAGTGATGGTTCTGATTGAAGACATGGGTGGAGAGCTTTTCCTTGAGAGTGATGAAGGGAAGGGGACGAAATTCATTGCCAAAGTGCCATTACCTGAAGATTAGATCTGTTGCATCCATCACAAGATATGAAAGATTTTAATAACATGTGTCTCTTCTACCTTTGGCTGGCTTCGAGTCGCCGGAGTAATCCCAATTAACAGAGGGCTGGCACTGGGAATATCTCAAGGGCTATGGAAGAAATAGGGAAATAATTGATGACAACAAAACCCACTTATGAAGAATTATTTCAGCGTGTCGAAGAACTAGAAAGAGAATTCGCCAGACATGAAGAGGAGGAAGAAGCCCTCTTGGATTCGAGAAGCAAACTGATACGTCTTCTTGATATTGTCCCTTACCCTTTATTGGTTACGGACCGAAACAGCATCACGCTTTATCTAAATGCGGGCTTCACCGATACTTTTGGCTGGACGCGAGACGAGCTCATTGGCAAAAAGATCCGTTTCACGCCTCCGGAACTGCGAAAAAAGACCAAAAAAAAGATCGAGTTGCTGATTCAGAAGGGAAAATCAGACCTTCAAGATGCCAAAAGGATGACTAGGGATGGTCGTATTTTGGATGTAGCTATTCGCTCTGCCTATTATGAGGGACATGACAAGGAGCCTGGCCATATTGTCTCCATTCTCAGGGATATTACCCAAGAAAAGAAGACGGCCCGCATTAAAGACGCCATGCTTCGCATTAGCAGGGCGTTGCCCAAATATGTCTCGCTGAGAGAGCGCTTGGATTATATCAATGAGGAAGTCAAGGAGATTATCGGGACTGAGGGGGCCGTGGTTCTGTTGAAGGATTTTGAAAGGGACGATTTTTACACCCTCAGTTCTGCCTATGACGACCAGGAGACCTCTTTGCGGAGGCGTGAGATCCGATTCTCTAAGGATGAAGTCGCGGCAACCCGTGTAATGGAGACAGGCAAGCCTGTGGTGGTTCATGATCCATCCGATCAACCCGCTCTCTACAAAGAACGAGATAAGAAACTAGGATACACAACTCGAAATCTACTTGAAGTTCCTCTTAGAGGCGAGAATCGCATCTTTGGGGTTGTAGGCGCCATGAATAAAAAGGAAGGGAGATTCGAAAAGGCGGATATGGAGACATTGGTCATGATTGCTGGTACAGTTTCCCTGTCCATAGCAAATGCTCGTGTTATAGACAAACTGAAAGCCGCCTATGATGAGGTTATCAGCCTGAACAAGGCCAAAGACAAGGCAATCCATCATCTCTCGCATGAGTTGAGAACACCTGTGGCCGTCCTTAAGGGATCACTGAAACTGCTTCGAGGTCAAATGAAGGGACTTCCTGAGGAGCAATGGAAAACAAACCTTGAAAGGATTGACAGAAATCTGAATCGGATAATGGAAATCGAATATGAAGTGAATGATATCATGCACGACAAGGAAACCAAATCTTATGACCTGCTTTCAACAATCCTTGATCAATGCGGTGATGAACTGGAGACCCTTATTGCAGAAGAGGTTGGAGAAGGTCCTGTGATCGGACGTGTGAGGGAGAAGATAGAGGAAATCTTTGGCCCCAAAGAGGCCGTTTCTGAAAAGATTCAGCTCCATGAGTTTGTCCTGCAGAGGCTGGATGAGCTAAGACCTTCATTCGCACATCGCGTTTTGGACATTCGCGCCGATCTTGAAGCCGTTCCACCAATCCTCATCCCGAATGATGTACTTCAGAAAGTCTTTGATGGGCTTTTGAAAAACGCGGTGGAAAATACACCGGATGAAGGTCGCATAGATATAGGTGTGAAAAAAAACGGAACTGCCGTGGAGTTGATCATTAGGGATTTCGGTGTCGGGATCAGCGAAGAACCGCAAAAACGTATATTTGAAGGTTTTTTTGACACTCGGGAAATCATGGCCTATTCCTCTAGGCGTCCCTTTGATTTCGAGGCGGGTGGCAGAGGAGCGGATCTTCTTAGAATGAAGATTTTTTCAGAGCGGTACAACTTCAAACTCGATATGGATTCCTTTAGGTGTCATTACCTATGTGATGGAAACGATCGTTGCCCCGGTAGAATCAGCGTATGCCCTGACTGTACAGAGAAACAGGACTGCTATGATTCTGGAGGGACTACCTTTACCGTTTCTTTTCCGCAGGCAGAGCGAGGTGACTGATTTTCATTGAAAAGGGGTTTCTTATCCAACCCAATGCTCGATTTTCTTGAGCTCTTCATTTAAGACCTTATATTCTTTATGTGCTGTGAAAACCCGGACTCCGACACAGAGAGTCCATTTTACCCTGACTAATGATGGCATGATGTGATATAGAATCAAAGCAAGGAGGATCATCATATGGAGTTTGTTGAGAAATCAAGGATCATACTTGAACGATGGATTAGTCATAGCGACCATCATCTAGAGGAGTATGCGGCGTTTGCGAATGAACTGGAAGGGGCAGGAAAGATGGAAAGCGCCAACGCGGTGAGGGAAATGGCGGAATTGACTTCAAAGAGTTCGGAATGCCTGAAAAGGGCACTAAAGGCCCTCGATTGAGGGGAGAGGAATCCGTTTCAAATACCTTAAGACTTAACCATGGCAGGAGAGTGAACAATGTGTGAGGCACATGCATACATTCTGAGGGATGGCAAAGAATTAAAACTCCTGGAAAATGTGGATCAGGTAGAAGTGGAAGGAGATGAGATCAAAATGATCAACATATTCGGGGAGCAGAAAATCTTGAAGGCAAGGATCAGAAGTTACAATAATACGGACAACAAGATTATTCTGGAAGATGCTGAATGAGCAAAAATGATTGAACTTGCTGGAATTGTTTGAGTTTGGGAGTTTTGGGGTGAAGAGCCTTCACCCTTTTGTCTAAAAGAAAGATTGAGCATGACGGATCTGATAGCTCAGGCTGCAGAGATTATATACGGCTCCGACATGACTCTCGCACTGACGGGTGCGGGGATTTCAACGGAATCCGGGATTCCTGATTTCAGGAGTGCCGGAGGGTTGTGGTCGAGATATAATCCTGAGGAGTATGCCACCATCTCGGCTTTTTTAAAGGATCCGGAAAAGGTATGGATGATGTTTAGGGAAATGGACGAGATGTTGTCTGCATCCAAACCCAACAAGGCTCATCTTGGAATGGGGGAGTTGGAGAAACTTGGATACCTTCACTATATCATTACGCAGAATGTAGATAGTCTCCATCAGGCAGGCGGCGCTGAAAATGTCATCGAATACCACGGGCATTCAAGGAGTCTGTCATGTCTTCAGTGCGGCAATAGATACACGGCCGAAGAGAAAAAGGAGGAGTATTTGCCCAAGTGCCGATGTGGAGAAATCCTCAAGCCTGATGTGGTCCTTTTTGGAGAAGGGATTCCTATTGAAGCCCTCAATAGATCTTTCCAAATGGCCTCTTCTGCTCAGGCGTTAATGGTCGTGGGGACATCCGCGGTGATTTCTCCGGCCAATACCATCCCTATCAATGCCAAACAGAATGGTGCAAAACTTATTGAAATCAATACGGAGAGGACACACCTCACCGACAGTGTGACAGATGTGTTTATTCGAACAGATAAAACCTTGCCCTTTGGGCAAGGTCAGAGTTCATAGGCT
>CAZFMX010000028.1:0-35633 GCA_964520425.1 uncultured Desulfobacteraceae bacterium | reverse complement strand
CCAATGATTTAAAAAAATCTTTCTTATAAAAAGGCTATTACTTCTCAGGAATCAACATTCAAGGGCGTCCCGCTTTCAAAACCCGTCTGCCCCAGGGGCGCCCCCTTAAAATGAAAAAGGCAGTTGAAGAAAAAAATCTCAACCGCCTTCATCTATCTTGTCACATGTCAACGGGTAGACCCTTTTTTTCCCTTTAATGTAATTCAATGTTACTAATTTCTATTCCATATTCATTTTTCTTAAAAAACTGGTTAGCATCAGCAATAATAGTATCCATTGAACTATTAGCAGCATCAATAAATCTGCTTTCATTTTCGTAATCCCTCAGCATGGTTTTATTTAATGCCATTGATAGAGCACCTTTAATCCAAAGCTTTGCCATTTCATCGTCCCCAGAGGATAAATTGTATAACATTTCGTCAATAACATGCCACTCCAACTGTGCTTCGGCATCAATTTCCAGATCTAGATCGATAATATCTTTGATAGCAATTTTAAACAGTCTATTTTCTGGAAGATTAATCTTGTTCTTATCTTGGATGAGTTTATAATAGTGCTCGGCTTGCTCTCGATTGCCAAGTCTAAAATATCCATTCGCCATCTTTCTGTAAATATCAGGACTGGACAATCCTTCTTCTATTGCGTAGGCATATTGTTCAATAGCTTTATTGTTGTCACCATTCAGATAATATAGATTCCCTAAAGCTCTCCTCGCCTCAGCATATCTTGGATCTAGTTTTAAAGCGATAGCATATGATTTCTCTGCTTGATGAAAAACACTTTGGTAAAGAACATTCTTCGTCTTATCTTCGACTAATGCTGTTTCAGGATTTATGAGGAGGTACATTGTGAAATTCTCTCCTATATCAAACATCAAGTTAGCATTATCTGGATACTTATTAATTAGCCTGGAGCTTTCATTTATTGCTTCAGTAATTTTATTATTGGAAAGGTGCTTAACCAACGCGCTAGTATCAGGAAGAGGTTTGTCATAGTATATAAAACTAGACACAATAAAATAGTATGCCAAACATCCAAAAATAGTTATTGATTGTATAATTATAATCCTAGCAAAACTAGCTTTGAAGATATATTTAATAGGGAAGTAAAGATAAAATAGAGCAAAAACTATGGATAGGCCATCAATTGCCTTCAGGAGATTAATACCATCAAGGATATTAAGAAATATTATTCGGATTATCATAAAAATTAATTCTAATGCAGTTAGGCTAAATATATTAAAGACAATATGATAAAATCTAATTTTGGTGTGTAAAATTCCTGCAATTATAAAGATTATGCCCGAAACAAAGAGTATCAACACAATATCTATAAGAAAATAGCATATTAGATCTATCAAAAAGTTGTTATAGATGAAGTTGATATTGGTATTTTCATGTGATTCGATTTGCAGAATATATAGGGTGTAAACAATGACATAGACAACTAGCAGATTGAGGAGGTATCTACGCAATTTTCCATCATTTAGTCTCAGAAAATACTGATTAGGATTAAGAAGAAAAAGGAAAAATGAATTCATCACAACTCCAATTTATTGTGATATTTGTGTCCATGGAAGATATTTATTAATAGGTGTGTTTTCTATTTCTTCTATTTTATCAACGAGTGGCATACATTCCTCCCACATTTCCAAGAAAGTATCTTTACATTCGTAATTATAGCAGTCTTCTCTTTTCTTCATACAAGGGTATGTTTCTTTACAAAATTTCTTACAATCATTTAACCATTTACGTTTTTTGTTATAGCAGTCAATTAATGCATTCTTTGCTCTGATTAAAACCTCTTCTTTATACTTCTTGGCGAGTTCCATCTGATTACGATTAAAAAGCTCAGGGTATTTCTGTTTCAAATAATCCAAGGTTACGTCAATAACTTCCTTCCAATTTTTAGGGTATGATGGTCTGAGCCATTTAGGGAACGATAACGCACCATCACAATCATAGATATTGATTGGGGCACTCAAACTGTAAAGATAAAGATTGATTCCTCCTCGTTGCATCAAGGGATCCACCGATAAATACCTTCCTGTTTTAACACTATAATATCTATGGTAGTTATAATGCAGTCCGGTCTCTTCGTCATAGTACTGCCCTGGGAACCTCAGATTATTGTTGATGTTCTCGATTTCAACTGTAGCCTCACCAAAAGAGCTATACTTCGCACTCCAAACGATTGCTCCGTTCATTGCTGTAATCTTTTGAGGAGTACCAAGGTGGTCATTGTGGTAGAAGTAGTAAGCATTATTTTGTTTGATGAAGATAGGATCAGTTGTCCAGGTTGAACCGGGCTTGTAGCCGTATGTCTTGATCTCGGCTCCGGTCCCATCATACTCCCCTACTAATCCCTCATCCGCATAGTGGAAATACGTCCTGACTCCACCAACGTCCTTCCACAACCTTCTCCCGAATGGATCGTAATAGTATTCCGCTATCAAAGAGCCTGTTCCGACTTCACCATCCCATACTTCTGTGAATCGGTCTTCCACATTGTAGACATAATGGGTGACAACGCCATCGACTGTTTTTTGAATCATGTTCCCATTGGGATCATATTCAAAACTGGATCCCCCGGTCGAGCCGGAGGATGACGGTGGCGTTGTCAGTAGTTCGTTGTTTTGATTATAGGTCCAATCCCCTGTCGTATCCACAGCCTTGAGCCTGTTTCCAAAGGAGTCATATGAGAAGCTTTCAGCATTCATGGGCTCTCAGCATTCGTTAACCTATACAGATCATCGTTACCATAGTCATAATCGCAGCGTTCGGTCTGCTTGGCCGTGATGTTATCCATTTTATCATAGGCATATTGGTATTTCAAACGCCGATACAACGCTTTGTTCCCCGCCATCTCGACCTCCCCAACCTTTTCGCCCATCGATCCACTTGGTTGGTGGAGATAGACTCACGAGGGATGAGAAAGAAAAAAATCATTACATATGAAAATGGTGTATATTGGAGTCTAAGAAAGCTGAGTTGGAGGGGAGAACAGCCTTCAGAGTTGACAAACTCATTATAGCTGATCTACGGTATTCATCGAAATAGGAGGTTATGAAGGACATCAAGATCATGGAGAATAAAATTCAGGAGGCAGTTGATTTTCTCACTTCGAAAATAACGTCTCCGCCTATAATCGGGATCATTCTAGGGACCGGCTTGGGAGGCATTACCGAGAAGGTCGAGGTGGAGCTTCGCGTTCCCTATGAGGAGATCCCCCATTTCCCTGTATCGACCATCGAGGGACACCGGGGCACGTTTGTTTTCGGTACTTTGGCCGACAAAAGAGTCGTGGCCATGGAGGGAAGGTTTCATTTATACGAAGGCTATACGCCTGAACAGATTACTTTTCCTGTCAGAGTGATGTCAAAGCTGGGTATCCAATATCTCTTTATCTCAAGCGCCGCGGGGGGGCTGGACCCTGAGTTTGCCCCGGGGGACTTGATGGTCGCTATTGATCAAATCAACTTCACAGGGACCAATCCTTTAGTCGGTCCGAACTTAGACGCCCTAGGTCCCCGGTTTCCCGATATGTCCGAAGTTTATGACCGTGATCTCGTCAGCATCGCGAAGAAAGAGGCTGTAGATATCGATATCCCCCTCAAACAAGGGGTTTATGTAGGCGTATTAGGTCCCAGTCTTGAGACCCCTGCTGAGACACGGTTTCTCAGAATGGCCGGAGCCGACGCGGTGGGTATGTCTACGGTTTCCGAAGTCATTGTGGGCGTTCACAGCGGGCTGAAGATCCTGTTGATTGTTGCTATCACAAACGTCAATATCCCCGATACCATGGCGAAGACCTCTCTTGAAGAGGTCATTGCGGCTGCGGAGAAGGCGAGTCCTAGGCTTTCTCTTCTGTGGGAAAAGATCATCAATGCCCTCCCCTAATGTGTTCAAAGGTTTAGGGCTTGCCAGCCTCAGGCGGATTTAGAGTTTGAGAAACCGCTCTCTTTGATCACGAAAGCACGAAAGTAAGAAAACACGAAAAAACAAAATAAACGGTCTCTCACCCACTCCCCTTCGACTGCGCTCAGGATCGTTCGAGCACACAGAGAACACAGAGAAAGGCTTTCAATTTGTTAAACCTCTGTGACCTGCTTGTCACGCCATCTTGTCCCGTGCACTATATCGGGGAGTCATCTGGCGACGGCGGTTGTGAGAGGAAAAACCTTGTTATTGACCCGCAAGGCAAATTTCCCTATATTGAATTAAATAGAGGTGTTCATCCACTTAAGCCAACCAAAAACTCAAAAAGGATCATATACCGCTATGATAGAAAATATTTTTAAACTTAAAAGATACAACACGGATATCAAAACAGAGGTCTTGGCCGGGATCACTACTTTTTTAACCATGGCCTATATCATTGTGGTCAATCCCGGTATTCTTTCCAGTGCCGGTATTCCAAAAGAGCCCTCAGCTGTTGCCACAATCATTGCATCGGTCGCCGGTTGTCTGATTATGGCCTTTTACGCAAACCGGCCGATTGCCGTGGCACCTTATATGGGTGAAAATGCCTTTATCGCTTTTACAGTAGTTCTGGGGATGCAAAAATCATGGCAAGCGGGGATAACGTGTGTATTTATCGGCGGTCTCCTGTTTGTTGCCATTACCGCTTTTAAACTCCGAAGCTGGCTTGCCAAGGCCGTACCGACTAATTTGAAATACGCCTTTGTTGTCGGTATAGGACTGTTCCTCACATTTATCGGTCTGGTGGATACCGGTATCGTGGTAAAGTCTCCATCGGCTGATGTACCTGTGATGGTCGGAAAGCTTGTTTCACCCGAGGTCATCTTGGCGGTTGTTGCCCTCCTTATAATGAGTGTCTTGATGATTCGGAAGGTGAAAGGGGCTTTGATCATCGGGATCCTCGGCACCACTTTTCTGGCATTTGTCGCAAAGGCCCTGGGTTGGGATCTCGCCGATGTGCATCCACCTGATGGTTTTTTCTCCTTGCCTCCTTCCATAGGCCCCATTATGTTTCAATTCCGTTTTGCTGAAGTCTTGACTTTGGACTTTCTACCGATTCTACTTACGGTCTTTCTAATGGATTTCGTTGATACCATGGGGACCCTTATCGGGGTGAGTGCACGAGCCGGACTCTTGGATGATGAAGGAAATCTGGAGGATATTGAAAAGCCGATGATGGCTGATGCCGTGGCAACAGTGATCGGGGCCTGTGCCGGTACCACGACGACCGGGAGCTACATAGAATCCGCCGCCGGTATTGAAGAAGGTGGAAGAACCGGCCTCACCACCTTGACAACAGCCGTCCTTTTCGCGATGGCCCTGTTTTTTACCCCGATCCTCACGGCTATTCCCAAATGCGCGTACGGTCCTGCCCTCATTATCGTGGGGATACTCATGATTGATTCTGTCAAAAAAATCGATTTTCATGATATGACGGAGCTTATTCCCGCTTTTGCAACGATCGTATTAATGAGCTTCTCTTATAACCTTGGCATTGGGATTACCGCCGGTTTCGTTCTTTATCCTTTTCTGAAGATCCTTTCAGGCCGTGCCGGCGAAGTGAATAAGGGGACTTGGGTCCTTTGTGTTGTCTCAATGATTTTCTACATTTTCTATCCGTACGGAAGTTAATGCTAGGATTGAGGTGGATGATGGGCAATTTGGACGGTAGAATTATTTCCGGAGCAGCGATCTAATCAGTGATGAAGATACCGTAACAGGAGGATTTGGATGGGCATAAAGGTCGCGATTATAGGTGGATCCGGAATGGATGATCCGGACTTGTTAAAAGACATTCAAACAAAATCCGTGGATACGCCATATGGTAGGCCATCTTCCGATCTCACATTAGGGAAGATTAGCGGTGTGGATATTGTTATTCTTGCAAGACACGGTCATGATCATTCCATCTACCCGACGGGAGTGAATTACAGAGCAAATATACATGCACTTAAAGAGGAGGGGTGTACACACATCCTTGCCACCACGGCGGTAGGATCATTGAAAGAAGAGATACGGCCCAAGGATTTTGTCTTTATTGACCAGTTTATAGACTTTACAAAACATCGGGCTCTGACTTTTCATACGGATAGGGTTGTTCATACGGCTATGAGTGAACCGTTTTGTGAGAAACTCAGGGAAATTCTGGTAGAGTCAGCCAAGAAGCTGGATCTTAGATATCATGACAAGGGTACGGTGGTTTCCATAGAAGGGCCACGTTTTTCAACAAAGGCCGAATCACACATGTTTAGGCTTCTTGGAGCCGATGTAATCAACATGTCTACGGTTCCCGAGGTCATTCTGGCGAGGGAGCTTGGTATCTGTTATCAGATTATTGCCATGTCCACAGACTATGACTGCTGGAGAGAAGGCGAGGATCCTGTTACCTGGGACATGATTGTGGAAGTCATGTCAAAAAACGCCGACAATGTAAGAAGATTACTCCTGGAGACTATTCCAAAAATAAAATACACCGAATGCACTTGTGGAGGTTAGAAGAGCAGAATGACAGGAATTAAGTCGATGATAAGGACTATACCGGATTATCCAAAAAAGAACATTATGTTCAGGGATATCACTACACTCTTGAAAGACGCGGTGGGTTTCAGGCTTATGATTGACGAACTTACCCAGCATTACGTTAGGGGTGATATCAAGTTTGATGTTGTGGTGGGCATAGAATCGAGAGGGTTTATCATCGGAGGCGCACTGGCCTATACCCTCGGAAAGGGTTTTGTTCCCATTAGAAAAAAGGGGAAACTTCCGGGTGAGACAGTCAAGCATGAGTATGCTCTTGAGTATGGAACAGATGTCATAGAAATGCATACTGATGCACTCATCAAGGGGGCCAGGGTGCTACTTGTTGACGACCTTCTCGCCACTGGGGGTACGGCCATTGCGGCAGCAAAACTTGTAGAGACTGTGGGGGCGGAAATCGCGCAAATGGCTTTTGTTGTGAATCTGCCGGATATCGGTGGATATGATAAGCTTATATCAATGAAATATAGTGTATATGCCTTGACTGAATTTGAAGGAGAATAGGAATCACGAAAACACGAAATAGAGAAAAAACTTCATCACGAAAGCACGAAACTATGAAATCGCGAAAAGATACAATAAACTCACTCTCGCCCAACCTGTCCCGCGCACTATGTCAGGGAGTCATCAACCATTCGATCGCTGAATTTTCAAAGATATCTTGACATTCTTCGATTGCATGTATATCATCACTTACAAAGAATGAAATCATTGGATTGTCTTGGTTTCATTACAAACATTAAAAGTAAAGAAATCTAAGGTGGCGACATGAAAAAAGATGATGATCGAATTTCAAAATCTGTGAGAGTGAAGCCTGAACTCTGGCAAATTGCCAAGTCAAAGGCCGTTTTGGAAGGCAAGAGCATGCAGACCCTGATTGAGGATCTTTTAGAAGATTATATTATAAAGAAAAGAAAGCAACAAAAAGGGTAGAGGAATAGCTCGTACTTCCCCCCTTCCCTTCTTTGGATTATGGGAATTTTGAAAAACTGTGGATATTATGTGGGATTTGGTTGGATGCTAAAGGTCTGGCAACCATAGAATCGGTACATAAACATTGTTCTGTCATTTGTGAATTCTTCATTTTTTCAAACAAGACCACATAGTACCCGTATTTCTACCTACTCTGTTATCCGTATTTCTACATATAGAAAAGCCATTAAAATCAACATATTGAAACGTTTTTTCTTGACTTTTTATCCGACTTTCAATAATGAATTAAACTCCCTAAGTCCAAGGTTGTTTATAACCCGAAGCAGATATTTGCCCCGTTGTGGGTAGGATTTCACACCTTGCATTTTACTGATTCAGCCTAAGCCTTGAAGAGGCAGCTGATCACAACCTAAAAGGCTTCCGACCTTTTAAAAATACACTATAGATTCGAAGTATGTGGTGCAATCCTCTGTTCACGCCTAACTTGTTCTCCAGGAGGAAGATATGAAAAGAACCCGTATGTCTCTGATTTTGGCTCTTTTTGTCTTCTTGTTCAATCATGCCAGCCTTTCTTTGGCACAAACTCAATGGGTTAATATCCACGGCACAGTAGCCTTCGGCGGTGATCCAGTTAGCGCCTTGATCCTTATTAATGGGCAATACATGTTCACGGGTAATCCCCTCGGTCTCTATGACCTTGAAGTCCCATTGGATCAAGACGGTCGAATTACAATCCAATGTTTTGTTTCCGGTTTTGCTCCGTATAAGGAAGTCCTGACACCAAGCGGTAGTTCTATTACTATAAATATTCAAATGGAACGATCGACTGTAACAAGGTTGCCTCTTGTAGACCTTGTTGACATTACTATTCCAACAAATCCTAACCGAAGAATTATCTCTGGATATATTTCATTCAATGGGGAACCTGTTTGTTCAATAGTCATCTCAAATGGGCAGAACATGTTTACTTGTGACGGTACTGGTTGGTTTGAGCTTGATGTACCGTTAGATGGAAATGGCGACATCACTATTTACTGTTTCATATCTGGCTTCAGTCCATTCAAGGTTGTATTCGATCCTGACACCTTAGAAACACCCATTCTACTTGATCCTGTATTGATTCCATTGAACCAGAGACTTCTTGGGGAATGGTCATTTAATTACACAATAATCTCAGACTTTGAGAACATCTACCTTTTGGACACGATTCGAGAAAATCCATCATCCAGTTCTGATGAGCTCCCATTCGGTGCTTGGGGAACTGATGAGTACGGTGATCCTGTTTTAGCTGCCTATTATCCATCTATCGATTTATATGGATTGCTCGACATGGACACTACAATAGATCTATTCTATATGTTTTATTTCTACTCAGACGATATTGTGATTGGTTGCTACTATGAAGTAGACAAAGACACTGGTGAGGGGAGTTCATGTTATCCAATGACAGGTTTTAAACTTACAGATCTAAAAGATATGAGTTCTTTTGCTTCTAAGGAGATGCTCAGTACATCTCAAATCGAAGTTGAAGAGATAGAAATGAATGAAGTACAATTAATTCAAGCAAATAATTTAAAACTGAGCACCGATTCTTCAGCTAGGTTCGATGAGTTCGCACCGCATGTTTATCAAGAGATGTTGGATCAAGTTCAAGAGATTCAATAATCTCTGAAGATGGCTTAGCTACTATATTAGCAGTTAATCCTTCAATCGAGAGGGTGTATGACTGATTACCGAGACCCCATTTTCCCATAACAGAGAGGTGGGGTTTTGTGTTTTCAGATCAAATAGACATCTTATATCAACAACGATATAAGATTTGAGGCGGTCTCGTGTTCTGTTTCCTAAGCGGAATTCCGTAGCTGTAACCAAATAGAGATCCGCCAAGGAGGGAAGAATGAATCGACTATTAAGGTTGATATTAATCACACTCCTTTTTTTCCTTTCGACTCTCTCGCACTTTCATTCAGCACATGCTCAGATACCCGCTATTGAAAGAGCAGCGTTAATCGCCCTATACAACAGCACAGATGGAGACAATTGGACAAACAACAGCGGGTGGAAAGATGGTTACCTGCATACCGATGGCTTTGCCATGCCAGGAACGGAGTATCTCTGGTATGGGGTAACGTGGTCTACTGATGGAGTTTTAGCGCTTAGCCTCTATTCCAACCAGTTAACCGGCAGCATACCGTCGGAGTTGGGTAACCTGGGCAATCTGGTTCTTCTTGGCCTCTCTCACAACCAGCTGGCTGGCAGCATACCCGCTGCGTTGGGCAACCTGGTTAACCTGATATATCTTGGTCTCGATCGTAATCAGCTGACTGGCAGCATACCAGCTGAGCTGGGCAACCTGGCTAAGCTGCAATGGCTTTTACTCTCGCTCAACGAGCTGACAGGGAGCATACCAGCTGAGTTGGGGAACCTGGGCAATCTAATACAGCTTATGCTCGAATCCAACGAGCTGGCAGGCAACATACCGACGGAACTGATGAACTTAAGCAGTTTGCTTTATTTAGACATCTGCGACAATCACTTATATGCGACAGATCCTGACCTTCGGGATTTTTTGGACACTCTTCACCAAGGGTGGGAAGACTGCCAAAAAGCCCCTTATTACATTTATTACAGGGACGCTGACGGAGATGGATATGGGAACCCAAACGACAGTCTATTTGCGGATTCACAGCCAGAAGGGTATGTGTTAGATAACACAGACAATTGCCCTGAAACCTACAACCCTGAACAGGATGACCTGGATCACGATGGGATTGGGGATGCGTGCGACATTTGCGTTGACATTGACGGTGATGGAATTTGTGGAGTTGACGATACCTGCCCCTATGATCCTGACAATGATGCTGACGGTGATGGAATTTGTGGCGATGTAAATAACTGTCCTTGCACCCATAACCCGGAACAAGAAGACAGTGATGGAGACGGATGTGGAGATGCGTGTGATGGAAGACCCGACAATCCCAACTGGGTGTCAACTTATGGCTCGATAACATATAATGGCACCTCAGTTTGCGCCATGGCCCTTGCCAATGGTCAATACATGTTCACGTGTGGTGATAACCTGGGATCATACGATATTGATGTACCATTGGATGGAAACGGTGAGATCACTATACAAGTCTTTGCATCCTTTTTTTCGCCCTTTAAGGGTGTTCTCACCCCATATCAAGCCTTGTGTAATGATATTGTTTTGACCAGGGTGTATGCTGGCGAACTAATAATGATCGTCAATTTTCAGACAGAACAAGGCACTGCTAATCCAAACTGGGTTAGAATTTGGGGGACGGTGACCCATAACGGGCAAGACGTTTGTGCGATGGTCTTAGCAAATGGTCAAAGCATGTTCAGTTGTCCTCCTGACAATTTCGGAATATTTGATTTGGAAGTCCCCTTAGATCCAAACACTGGAGAGATCACATTGGAGGTGTTTGCATCCGGCTTTTTTCCGTATAAGGCAACTTTTTTACCATGAGAACAAAATTTGTGTGGTATGCCCAATGGCAAGAAACTTGATGATAAATAACTCGTGTGTTTCAAACTGAGAGCACTCTGACCAAAGACCTAGAACATAAAGTGAAGGAAACCTATTTCTTTAGAGACATTCACCCATTTATCCATATAGGTACAGCTAGTGACAGGTATGCTGGCTGGCTGGGTCAGATATACGCAAAAGAGCGCTATGAAAATCGCATAAAGAAGAGAATCAAGAAGGTAGGAGCAAAGTCATTCACAGAAGAAGTGCTTCCCATTGACAGTGTGCAGGAGTATTTTGAACATTTTGATGTTCTCGAAATCGATTACACTTTCTATAGTCTCTTATTACACAAGGATAAAAAATCCCTGAAACTCAAGCCCAGTCAGAGCTATCATGTGTTGGCGAGCTACGAAAAGCATATGAGAATAGGAGATAGTGTTTTTCTTAAAGTGCCTCAGTTGATTTTTGCCAGAAGCTTATATCGATCAGGAAGGTACATAGAAAACGATTCGTATTTGAACGCAGACATATTCACGAAACAGTTCTATGAACCTGCAGTCAAAATTTTGAGAGAGAAATTAGGCGGGTTCATCTTTGAACAGGAATACCAAAAAAAACAAAACCGGTTTCCAGTCAAAGATATGGCTTCAGACCTGGACGCTTTCTTCTCTTCAATTCCCAGGGATGACCGCTATCATCTGGAACTGAGAACTGAATCCTATTTGAGCAAGCCTATGTTTGAAGTCATGCAAAAAAATCAAGTGGGCCAGGTCCTTTCCCATTGGACATGGCTTCCTCGACTTTTAAAGCAGTTTGCAAAACCAGGCAATTGTTTCATAAACTCAAAACAATGCGTTGTTCGTCTTATTACTCCCATCGGCGTACGCTATGAACAGACTTATGCAATGGCCCATCCATTTGACCATTTGGTCGAGGGAATGCTACAGCCTGAAATGATTTCAGAAACTGTTGCCCTTATGAAGGAGGGAATAGAACAAGGCGTCAATATGAATATTATTGTAAATAATCGCGCGGGTGGAAACGCACCCTCAATTGCCAGAGAAATCGTCAATCATTATAGGTCTATTTGAAAATCAGCCCTATTATGAACAGGTACGTCCATGATATTACAACTTTAAGATATTAAAGTGATTGAAATCACAAATTCCCGAACGTCCCTTCTACATTAACAAAAAGAAAAGCAACAGTCAACGGCAGACCTGACCCCTTTTCAACGTGCATTAAACTCAAAGTCTTTTGTTTTATCGCCGTTGGGATCAAGATATACAAAATGAATAAGATTACCGGCTAATAATATGCTTTCGATTTCTTTATCCATAGCTCCCTTAATATGAACGGCTTGGGATTGGATCGTTTCGATCCACTTTTCCGATAGGTCATTTCTTGGCTTTCTCTTTGCGCCAATCGATACCCTGTATCTTGTTTATGCTCTTTGAAATAAAACCATAAATCGCGTTGTCCCATCGTTTGAGGTCTTCCTTGAATATTGTAACAGTGCGAGTGCTTTCGACTAGTGCGACTATTAACTCATTTCTGAAGGGATCAATCTCCTTTTCCATGAGTTTTTTGATCTCTCTGTGTTCTACGGGCCAAGCGGCTCTGGTAGATCCCTGCAATATATCTGACACTTCAAGGAAAGAGTCTCTCAGTACGACAAATGCTCTAATCATAAGGTCATCATGATAGGTAATGGCAAGTTTAACGACGATTTCATTATGTGTAGCTAGGAGAGTTGTCAATTCTCGACGTTTTGCGTCGTATTCTCTTTTAGGCAAGTGAACTTTACCTTCAGTATATTCGAGGTATTTATGAGCGTGGATGTCTTGGAGCAATTTGTACACTTTGTCACAGTATGCAACTTCCTCCAATAAAATATCTGCGCGGCGCTTCGCTTTTTCGGACAGATGAGCCCATGTCAAGGAAATGATGGTAGCAGTTAAGGCACCGATGAGAGCGGCTAATAATTCCATGGCTTCCTCGGTTTGAGGTTATTTCTTGGCCTTCTTTACACTCTTTGAAAACTGAATATTGTATTTGCGGGTTATTCTTCAGTGCCTTTTTGGCCTTCTGATTCAATACCTGTTTTATTCCCTTTAACTGTTGCAAGTAGTTTCCTTACTTCTGACGATCTCTTCCCTCTTTCATCAGGCACAACATAGATTTCATGAAGAATAGCCTTGAGTGTTTCCAAGAATAGCTTTAGGTGTTTTGAATCCCATTTATCCCAAGATTGTTCATGGATTTTATCACTCGTCATATCCTTAATATGACAGAGTATATCAAAGAGTTCAGGATCTACTGTCGAGAATTTATCTTTCAAGAATTTAATTCTTTCCTCATAGGCGGGGCCTTCTGCTTTTTCTCGTATAGTAAACTCGTAGATTGCCTTACGACAGCATGCAGATGCACCAGTCAGGAAGTTCATTTTAAGACAGCCTTCGGCCTCCGTAATGAGTTCACGAATAATCCTTGGAATACGTGCGTCCATCACAAAAAAAGAAGTCGGAACGGAGTAAAAGAACATCGAATCTAAATCAACATTCCCGATGATTTTTGGCGAATCCCACAGTGGGTCCTGCAAGTCTACAAATGTTAAGTGCATTGAAACCTTACCGCAGCTATCACATTTAAAGAACCATGCACTGCACATTTTCTCATTTGACCAATCAAATGAAGCATAATCATTGATTGAGCAAGCAACATGCCGCCGATTGCAATAGGGGCAGTTGTAAGTCGACTTATTGATAAAATATTTGCTGTCTAGGTATGATTCGTCAGGCATGGCAACCTCGGCAACCTCGGTTAATGGTTAATTCTTGATCTTCTTTCTGCTCTTTGAAAACTGAATATCGTATTACGGCAGTGTGAATGATCTGGCCGTTATTTCTTCTTATCAGGGTCATTAGGAGACAATGCATCCTTAGATCGTTCAAACCTCTGTCTCATTTCTCTGATCGTTCCTGATGAAAGGCCGTCTTCAGACAGTGCGTTCACTAACTGCGGATCGATCTTTCTCTCTTCGTCAGATAGTCCACCTAGAATGCCTCTACTCTTCGTCCGGCGCATCTTGCCTAAGGAATCAATGAATACTTTCGAGGTTAAGGAATCAATCAATTCTTTATCAGCAGCATGTCTACCTTGGGAGATAATCTCCTTGAGAATGAGGTCCAATTTATCATCAATGGTGGTTTCTTCTGGGCTGAATCTGCCAGTCTGGGCGATACCAAAGTATTTCCACAGGGGATTCTGAGATTCGTTTTGTGAGTAGGCGTCGCTTATGTGTTTAGATAATAGATCAATCTCAGATTCTTTATTCCATCCATCCAAGGAACTCTTGTATTTGTGAGTATGGATCATATTCGTATCAAACGGTAGATCCTCAATTTTATCGTCAACCACCAAAGCAACTGTTTTATTGAGTGCGGTTCTGATGCCAAGTTCAAAAAAAACATTGGGATTTAGAACAGATATATCGCAAAGTACCAGATCGGATGTTGCTAAATTCCCTATGATATCTGCGTGGATGACATTCGATCCTTTTGATTTAGGTGGGATAGCTTTGAAACCAGCTTTCTCTGTGGCTGGGATGAAAAGAGAATTGAGGACATGATCAAAGTGATCCGAACCGTCTCTGTATTCTTCAAAATAGATCTCAGGCGTAGTGATCGGCATAATGATAAAACAATTTAGCTTTCGCTCTGTTATTTCAGTCATGATAGTTCTCCCTTTTAGTTAGGGGGCTATTTCATTGAGCTAATTTTAATAATCCTGAAAACACTTGTTTAAAAAAAGTAAACAATATTTTTCCTTTTTCAGGATCAAGTGTTAGTGCAATAGAGATACTAATCACAGTGTTAATAGCTACTGCTTTCCAATCGAATTTATTAAGCCTATCGAGAGATTCAGATAAATATGTTAGACGATTTTCAATGATGTGCTTTTCATCTTCAGATGGATCAAACTGCTTAACAATCAAGATTTTGAATTCCTCAATTGAAAGACGAAGTTGAGTTTTTTCATCAACAGTGAATGATAGGAAATCATTGTCGACAATCTCTTTTCCTGTCACTAGGGTTTCATTATTTTGTAATTGTTGCCAGAGATCTGGGATTTCTCGTTCTTTGAAATAATATTTTAAATGAACCTTCAGCCAATGCTCAAAACTGCTATATATGCCGCGAATATTTACTGTCCCATCCACAGGAAGCCATGCTGAGAGTGGGAGTCCAGGTGCAAACTTTGTATGTCGGAATTGAAAAGAGTGATAGGAGTCTTCTCCTTGTTTAGTTTCGAACAAAAAAGGAGTGCCTGCTAGCTCTAACCTGAATATAGCCCCATCATCCAAATCTCTCACGTTAAAGTCATCGGGAACATATCCGTGGCTGGGGAGTAGCTCAATAAAACCATTTTTGTATTTGTTAAGCATTGAACCACTTCCTATATAGATTGGAGGTTATTTCTGAGATTTCTTCTCGTACTTCTTGAGAAGGTGTTCAATTCCTAGGCTAGGCAACCGGAGGCGAAAAGTGGTGATCCTGAACACCTGCCCGGAATAACCTTCAGGGAAAAAAGTTGGACAGAAGTTGGACAATTTGAAGCCTTGAATTACGTCAAGAATTATTTGAAAGGAAATTTACCTAATCATTTCTGGTGCCTGGGACGAGAATCGAACTCGTACAGAGACTTAGCTCCGAGGGATTTTAAGTCCCTTGCGTCTACCAATTCCGCCACCCAGGCACAAGGATTAATTATCCTAATTTGTTCTCAAGGTCAAGCACAATGAGGCTCGTAGATGGGGCTACTCATATTGAGTAAGGGACTTTATGCCCATCTTCATCGGTTTGTATATCGCTAGGGTGACCAACAGAAGAACTGTCACAAAAGAAGGGATGACAAAGAGCCACTGAAGGTCTGTGAGAGTGCGATGTCTGAAACCGGCAACGAATATAACGTGAACCGGTCCTGCCTCTAAGATGATAATGGCACCCATAAAGATGGCGCTGATGATCATGTACATCACGCCCCCGAAACCTGTGGATACTTGCGCGATATTTTCATATTTAAACTTGGGGTAAAGGGCCCCAAAGCCGATTCCCAGGGCTACAATTCCAAAGACAGCCAGAAACATGGTGACAGAGGAAAGTATCATCATGAAACGGGACACATGAAGGAGATAATTGGTGGAGACAACGAGTATCTCTCCTAGAATGAGCATGGGAAAAAGATAGAATATATATTTTCCCCATAGAAACCTCTTCATGGAAAGGGGCGAGGAGCGCAAGATCCAGAAAGCCCTGCCTTCGGCACTGATGGATGGAAATATAAAACGCACACCGATCGCTGAAAGGACAAACCCGGCCAGTCCCATATTTAGGAAGGCGATTTGGTTCTGAAGAAAATCCATAGGCAATGGATTTCGATCCAAAGGAAGCACGGTGAAGTTGTAGAGATAGACCGCGACAAGGGCCCCGAGAAGGAGCAGTTGAGACCATTGTGTATTATCCCGAAAAAAGGTCCTTAGATCTTTGTCCATAACTGAGGCCAGATCATCCGGTACCAACTTGGTCAGAGATTTCAGACAAATATCCAGCAGTGTCTGCCCTCCCCTTCTCCTTTTCTTGGCCTCTTGTGACTTGGAAAATCCGTTGAAATATGTAAACTGAGCCACCCAAATATTGATGATGATCAAGGCTGCCGCAAAAGACCAGACATAGACGGTTCCCAGAAAGTGCCCCTGTTTGGCAGAGCCGGTCAGATGATCCCAAAGGATCTCTGTCAGCCAATGGGTGGGCAGGTAGGGTGAATTCGGGGCCTCCAAGGCAGTCATGTACTGCATCATACTGAAAAATGCCTCAGGATCCACCAACCTTTCCGGTCTCAGAAATCGAAACATCAAATAGACTCCTACGATGATGAGTATACACAAGAGCATGACAATATCTCTTGTCCTCTGAGCAGGGAAAATCTGTACCAGGACCATAGTCAGAAGAATACCGATCCCTGCCGCAATGATAGCCGTGGCCAGCCCCATATGGAGCAAGGTTAGATAGTAGGCGGGACCCGGATGATATACGTAGGCATAGGCCATCATAACGGGAAGTCCGAAGATCATGACCATCCATGAGCTATCCACAAATGTATTTGTCCAGCGACTGAGGAAAAGCTCTTCCAGATGGACAGGTGTAGAATGGCACAATTCCAGATCAACAGACAGATAAAGATTAGAGAGAGCGGTTACAATGTGGCTGAAGATCAGAAGGGAAAAAAAAGTCAAAAGGACCATGGAAAGGAGATGATGGGCCAATATGTCCCCGATCATCTCTACGGATTGGAAATGGGTGAGTACTCGAGAGGAGAGTACAAATATTCCTGTCCAGAACAAAAGCCCGACAATCGCCATGATAAGTGCCTTTTTACGGGCAGTCGATTGAGATCTTATGAGGCTGTTTCTAAACCCGAGGACTCTCGGGCTAAGAAGAAGAAAGAGATTGTTCATGGGCAACCTTTCCATTCTCCGTGAGTTTCAAAAAAACGCTTTCCAGGTTTCCTTTTACACCGGCTTGTCTTCCAAGGTCTTCAGTCGTGCCTTTTGCGACAATCTTACCAGCCTGGATGATCGCTATTTCTCCGCAAACTTCCTGGGCGACCTCAAGGGAATGAGTGGACATAAAAATGGTTCTTCCTTTGGCGGCCTGTTCCCTGAAGATTGTTTTGACAAGCTTTGCGGCCTTAGGATCTAGACCGACCATAGGTTCATCTACAATGAGGACCTCCGGATCGTGAAGCAGGGCCGCGCACATGGTCAACCGCTGCTTCATACCATGGGAGAAACTCTCAATAAGCTCTTCACGCCAATGGCTGAGTTCAAAGAGACTAAGGAGTTCCGTTATACGACTGTTGAGAGACTGAGAGTGATTTAAATGGTATATGCCCGCAATGAATCGGAGAAACTCCATGGCAGTCAATTTTTCGTAGAGAAATGGCTGATCCGGAATATAGCCGATACACCTTTTTGCCGCGAAGGGCTCCTTTCGCACATCGATTCCATTGATGGTGATTCGCCCTTTGGTGGGCTTTAAAACACCGGCCATCATCTTAATTGTCGTGGTTTTACCCGCCCCGTTCGGGCCTAGGAATCCGAAAACCGTCCCCTTATCAACTCTCAAATTAAGACTATCCACTGCCCTGAGGCCTTTATACAATTTGGTCAGGTCTATCAATTCAATCATGAGTACTGTCTCCAAACGAGCCACCTATTATGAAATCGAGAGGGGAGGTTCAAAATCAAGCGGTCCGAATCACCTATAGCTTTCTTTGAAATCTAACACCTCTAATTCCAGTTTGCCTATCAATCCCGCTATTGCCACTTGTTTGTCCAGATTTCCTTCCACTAGCTTGATGTGAGTGGCATCCACGGGTAATTCATTTAGGGTAGCGTCCATTGAAATCCATTCGCCGACATAGGCTTCTGTCCAAGCATGGTAGAAGAACTGCCCCCGCGAGTAAGTCAATCCGATGCAAAGTTTGGCAGGAATCCCAGACGCCCTGAGTAGCGCGGTCAACAATGTCGCATGCTCATTGCAGTCCCCAACCATTGTCTTTAAGACCTCTATTGCGCTAGGTATGGTCAGGACAGGCTTTTTTTCCAGCTTCTGATAAACCCAGACGCAGAGTCTTCTCGCCGCCACCAAGGCGTCGTCTTCGTCACGTACAATCTCGTTGGCTTTTTTCACTATGGCCGGATCATCGCTTTCAATGTTAAGCTCCGGCTCCAGAAAAATCTTCATCTCTTCATCAGACTCTTCATACGGCCGCTTCTGGTGATTCTGGATAGGAGGAGTTTCTCTGGAGATTTCTAACACTCCCTCATGGAAACGTTGTCGCCCGGCATTCAATACTTTTGGGTCAAGATCAGCATCATCAATTCCGTCCACTCGGAGTTTGAGGTATTTCACTCGACTGGGCTCCGGCAACGTCCTGCCTACCTTGACCGAAGCAGATTCGTAGAAATCAATATCCTCACCTATGTATTCCAAGTCTCGAGGTGCCCGAGCAGGACTTGACTTGACAATGGTCAATCCCATAAGACCTTCTTCTTTCAGGGTCGTGCCATTCTCGTCTAACCAAAAGGTTAGCAGCTGGCCCCACATTTCCGCTTCCAATCGAAAAGCACTATAAGATATCTTGTCAATGCTCAAGGACTCTCTTCCTACAACTCTGATAACCGCCTCTTTTTGTGCCATGGTAGCTGGGTCAAAAAGAGGGACCTTGAATGAGTCACCTACCTTGATCTTCTTGGTCTTCAAAAACTGGTCGACGCCTACTCCTATCATAGGAGATTGAACCAGCGGGATGACTTGAGTTCTCTTCTCTTTCCCTTTTCCTGTCTTGATCGTCAATTCCTTGTCTTTCACCTGTCCGGAGACGTGAAACAAGACCACGCCGGATTTCATACTATAATCGAAACTCTCCAAGAGAAACTGTGAATCTATCCTGCACTGGGTAGCCGTATAGACACTACTTGCCGATCCCATCAGCTTGAGCCTCAGGAATATCTCCTCCTGAAGAAAATATCCCTCCTCAAGAGGCGCGATTAGGTTCACGGAATACCCTACCTTCTTGCCGTTGAGATAAATTTCTTTCCATTCTCTTTCCGTCGAATCGATCTCGCCCGTCACTTGCGCGGATGCAATGCTGTCATCTTGATGGTCGATATAAAGGCTCATTGTCAGCAAGCCGATCATAAACACCCATAATGTCACGACAGCGATACCGAATAGGTTAAGAAAGAATCGGGGTTTCTTGAAGGTTCTCATATCCTGTTTTCTCTTAAAATCGTGGAGTCTGGAACTCAAACACTATATTTTCGCTTATTTTCTTTTAAAGTTCAAGGGATGGGAAAGTATCCTGATCCACCATCAAGTTGTCATCTGTCCCGCCTTGGCGGGATTGCCTTTCCATCCTTCGCAGTAGCCTGCAGCGGAGGACGGGCGGTCGCTTCTCCTTGCGGCGTATAAAAAAGGTGCATGGCGCACGGCCCAAGGCGCATGGTAAACTACTTTATTCATACAGCATCATTTAAATTTTCTGGTGTACAGAAGAGCCCAAAATCCTTAATTATCATTAATTATAAACAATTTTGATGGTGGATTTTGAAGGCGGGTGTGTTTAGGATGGATTATGCTTTACGAAGCTGTGATGTGTTTGGTGCACTTCAGGTGCTTACATCTTATATTTTCCGAAATCCTCTGGGTCTAGTCTTTCCAGGATGTCCTGCCACTTTTTCCCTTGTTCCGTCTTGTCCTCAGGGTCTGTTGTCAGATCAATTTGTTTGGACTTCTTGATGACCTCTTCATCCACAAAAATTGGAGCATCCACCCTAAGGGAGAGGGCAAGAGCATCGCTGGGTCTGGCGTCGATGGATATATCTTTTCCTTTATGAGTTAGGTGAATTGAAGCATAATACGTGTTGTTCCTCAGATCACAAACCTCCACCTTATTTATCTCAATATCTATAGTATCTATGATGGTCTTGAGGAGGTCGTGAGTCATGGGCCTGGAAAACTTGATTCCCTCTAATTCACTGGCAATCGCAGTGGCCTCGAGCAAGCCTATCCATATGGGCAGGGTCCTGTCGCCATCAACCTCTTTCAAAATCACGATAGGGCTGTTTGTCAAAGGGTCAAGGGTTAAACCGGATACAAGCATGGGCTTGAACATGAATCCCTCCATAGTTATTTCATAAGAAAACTAACTAAACCATTGTCAACTAAACATTCCTTTTTGTCAACATTCCTTTTGTATGATCCAAAACCGAGGCAGTCTGTTTGCGGACTTCGGGTTCCCATAAAGACCATTCTATGGTCCCATAAGTTGGATACAAGAGGTAGAAAAGAGTCATAACCACTTGTACATACGTTATTTTTTTGTTAGAGAACATCTATTTATGTAAGAACGGCATAGATATTTGCACTCCCGCTCCACGTGTGCTAGGCTCAGGTCCTGTTTTGCCGCCAGGTTCGGACCCGGGGCATTAGAGCAGATCATTGAAGTTCTTCTCCGTATTATCAGACAGCTATCATACAGCTTGAACAGGTAAACACCTATGGGGAATATGCCGAAAAAGCCACTTTATCCTTATGTACTGGACCATAAACCTGGGTTCTTTTTGGGTTGGTTTCTTTACAGGCTTTTCAAGAGGGCCAGCATCGATGAGCATATGACTCAAGACCTGAAGCAGATGCACAAGCAAGGCACTGTAGTCTACGCGATCAAGTATAGAGGACATCTGGACTACCTTCTTTGCCACTACAACTTCAGAAGGAGACGCCTCCCCTACCCGAAAATCGCCTTTGACCTTAATATTTCCCTACTATTGCCCTTCACACATTTTATAAAACTCGTTCTCTCACAACTCTCTTATCTCTTTCGTTATTGGCGTTTTCCAAATCCCTATAAGTCGGGATTCTTTCGTAGAGCCATTATGAAGGGTACCACTTCCCTTATTATTCTTGTCGATCCAAAGGGTTTTTTGAGACGTTTTGTTCATGCCGAACACGATCACATCTCTTTTCTTCTGGAAACCCAAAAAGAGATGGATCGTCCCATCTTTATTGTTCCCCAACTCATCCTCTATAAGAAGACTCCTGAGAAGGACCGGTCCAGTTGGAGCAACATCTTTTTTGGTTACAGAGACAATCCGGGTGTGATCAGAAAGGCCGTCCTATTCTATCGACACAACCGCCGCGCCTTCATTGATTTCGGCCGCCCCCTGGACTTAAAAAGGTATCTGAATCAACAATCCCCCGATAGGCCTGTACATGACATGGCCTTAGAGGTCAAGCAAATGCTTGTTGAAAGCATCGACAAACAAAAAAGGGTGATCCTGGGGCCTATCGTTAAATCCAGACAGCAAATCAAGGAAATCGTGCTCATGGATCCGGTGGTTAGAGAAAAGATCGAGAAAAAAGCAGCCGGAAATCCAAAGCGGCTAAAGCAACTAAGAAAGGAAGCCGGCGCCTATTTTGACGAAATCGCCACTGATTTCAACATCGCCTACCTCCAGACCGGCCATCGGATTGTCACTTGGATTTCCAAGAAGATGTTTGAAGGAGTAGATATCAATGCGAACGAATTGGCACGAGTAAGGCAATGGGCTCGAAGAGGGCCGGTGATTTATGTCCCTTCCCATAAGAGCCACATAGACTATCTAATGCTTCCTAAAGTCCTTTTCGAAAATCATATGCATATTCCTCGTTTTGCCGCAGGAAAGAACCTCGCTTTCTGGCCTATGGGATATCTTTTCAGAAAATGCGGCGCCTTCTTTATCCGCCGTTCTTTTACCGGAGCGAAGCTCTATGCAGCGGTCTTTGTAAAATATATCAAAATTCTCCTGCAAGAAGGGTATCCTATCGGGGTTTTCATTGAAGGAGGGAGGAGCCGCAACGGAAAGTTTGTACTTCCCAAAACGGGTTTCATCAACATGCTCCTCGAGGCCTATCGTGAGAGAGTGTGTGAGGACTTGATCTTTGTCCCGGTGTCTATCATCTATGACAGGATCATAGAGGAAGAATCCTATCGCAAAGAAATTGGTGGTGGGATGAAAAAGCAGGAAGACTTCAGACAGCTAATGAAAACAAGACACTTTTTAAAAAAAAGATATGGCAAGGTCTATATCCGATTTGATCATCCCTTTTCATTGCGTGACTACTTGTCTCGATCTGAGACGAGAGAAAAAGACGATGTGAAACTGGCTTACCACTTGGTTCGCTCCATCAACGCCGTTTCCCTTGTAACACCGCTCTCTCTCGTGGCCACGGCTATTCTGGTCAATCACCGAAAGGGATTTCTCCTCTCAGAACTTCTGGATACGATTGATACATTGATGGACTTTCTGAAGGAATATGATGTCCCCACGGCAGATACACTTGCTGATCCTCAGAGGGCCGTTCAGGAGACCTTATCCCTACTCACTAGGTGGAAAGTCTTGAATTTACTTGAAGATACTGATCAAGAAGAAGAGGTTTTTTACTATGCAGAAGAGGAGAAGAAGCTGGATCTTGAGTATTATAAAAACAGCATCATCCACTTTTTTATCCCTCATGCCTTCGTTGCGATTTCCCTTCTGAGTGAGTCTGCTGAAGTGAAAACCCTGCCTTCTATTCTTTCGGACTATGTCTTTCTGAAAGACCTTTTTAGAGGTGAATTTGTCTTTGATGAGAAAGAGGTAATAGAGGAACAGGTCGCTCCTATTATCGACTATTTTCTAACCTCAGAGTTCTTAAATTTTTCTGAGGAGAACGTAGGATATCGGATCACCAAGCTCGGCTTCGACAAACTCCCCATATGGGCAGCCTTGGCCAAGACATTTCTTGAATCCTACTGGATTGCGGCCAAATGCATGGGACAGCATAAGGTTAAAGACGGGAAGCGAGGGGATATCCTGAAAAATATGGATTATATGGGAAGACGTTTTCACAAATCAGGCCTAATAGATCATATTGGAGCTCTTTCCCGGCTCAACTATAAGAACGCGTTGACATACATGAATGAAAACATCCTGAAGAGCACGGAAAACATGGAGGAAAACTCTACCAAGGCCATTACGCGTCTCTCCCATCTGGGCCAACGGCTTTACGAGTTGTCCCATTATAGATCATGAGACACTGAAGCTTCTCGTGGCAAGGCTCCATTATCCCTCCCTTTCCTTTTTTCTCATGTTTTCAAAAAGATAGGACAAGATGAGCATAATCACTGCCAGCCCTAAGATTCTGATTATCGAAGTCCCTGGGAAAAAGAGGCGGCAGATAAACCATGCAAGTGCCATAGAAAGGATTATACGTATGATAAGGATGTAGAATATGTTCATTACGGCAACGTCTATTGTCCGGCATCTTTCCTTGAGATTGGGATGACCTTGGCACCAGTGGCTTTACCCCTTTTTCCCGAAGGCGGACTTTCGGCATCTGATCCATTTACTGACTGTTCGGGTCGCACCACCTTCTCCAACCGTATGGGCTGACCGTTCATGGTGAACTCGGCTCCATTGATGTATTCCTCGCGCAATATCCATGTCACGGCTTGTGCGGGAATGGTGAGAAGCAACAGTTTGAGACGATACCAGTCTTTCTTCATGTCAGGTTCTATAGCCTCGATGCGGGCGTAAAGAACTGGTTGATCCTGGTGATAGATAAGTACGATATCTCCTTCTCTTGACATAGAATATCTCCCGAGATGAGGGGGCCGATGCACATCTGATGGGCTTTTTGAAGAAAAAAAGACTCGGGATTTTCTCCGAAGTCCTTGTGTTTCCTGGCGCGCCTGGGAGGACTCGGACCCCCGACCTGCGGATTAGAAGTCCGCTGCTCTATCCAGCTGAGCTACAGGCGCATCTTTTTCTTTTGATTTACTTACACCACCCGGCCGGAAAACTCAATAACGTTTTCAGGTTTGTTGGAATAACGTTGTGAAGAGCAACTCATGATCGCACACAGTCTCTTTTTGCCTGTATTCAGATCTTTTTGGTCTTTTTTAATTGAATTATGTAGTAAAAAAGGTGTAAAATTGACTGTTGAGCCCAGATTCTCTATGAAATCGATTTTGACATCAAGATGGAGATGGGTATGACTGTAGAACAAAGAAAGTCACCAAGAGTCGAATCGCCAAACCTCCTGACGTATGTTTGTCTTGATAAAGACAATAACATGGTTGGGCAAGGAATGGGAAGAACCCTCAATGTGAGTGAAGGGGGTATTCTCCTGGAAACACATATTGCCATTGATCCTGAGTATGTCGTGTTACTGGACATAGCCATGGAAGATGACTTGATGCAGTTCAAGGGAAAGATTGCGCACATAAAGAAACGCGAAGATGGCAAATTTGAGTCAGGCGTTGCCTTCATAGACCTGAATGATGAGAAGACTCAATTTTTGAAGCAATACGTTGCCATTTTTCTGGCTGGAGGAGAATAAACCTAAACAAAGGATAGATGAGAGGCTCAAATGTCTGACAGACAGCGCGTGGAATCCTTGGTAAGAGAGGCTGACACCTATCGAAGCCAGGGTTTTCTAGTCGCAGCAAAAAAGAAATATATGGAACTTCTCCAACTTATTCAGGGACATGAAAAGTATTCCAAAAACGAGAGACTGATCAACGCAGTCGAAGGGAAGATCCGATCTATACAAAAAGAGATGACCGAGGTCACCAAAACCGAAGCCAAACCCCAACTCTCTAGGGAGACTCAAGATCTTATCCAAAAGCTGTTTTCTTTTTCGAAGAACAAAGATACTGCTACCATGGAAGGTGCAGTGGCACTAGCCAAATTTGGGCAATATCAAAAGGCTTTAACAGAGTTTGTGAGGCTCATGGATGAAGGAATCTTACCCCTTGAAGCAGCCAAAAACATACTCAGATGTCACTTGAGTCTTTCTCCGCCAGAGGTCGCCCTTACCCAGTACAAGAGCTGGGTCTCGCGCAACGATTTTCCACCGGATGATCTTAAGTACTTACGTCAATTTCTTAAGAACCTTCTGGATAAAAGAGGCGTCAAGGTGGAGATCCCTGAGATTGTTGAACGGGCCGGTAAGGCCAAGAGAAGGAAAAAGGCAGAAGAAGAAGTCCTGGATATCTCCTCTGTGGGCGTTCCATTGAACTGGGGTCCTCTAAAAGGGGAAACGGTGGAATTTGAAGTCAGTTTTCAGTCAGGTAATACTATTAGCATTATTGTCCCATCCGACAAGACGCAGCTTTTGGATGCGTTCAAGCCCGGAATCAAGCTGCCAGAGATGCAGTGTTATTCCCTTATCGCCGTATTCAACGGAACAGGTGTCGTTTCAGGAAAATCGCAAATCACTTCCGGGCCCAAGAAGGGAGATTATACTTTGGATATCACTATAAGCGGAGACTGATTATCTGCATCAAAAAGGCTAACCAATCAGGATACCAGACAGGAATTGCTTGCTAAGCGGAAGATAAGGATCACCGTTAATACCTATGGCAATTTTCAACGCGAAAGACAGGGTAATCGAGTGTAAGCTTGTTTATTATGGCCCGGGACGGGGAGGAAAGACAAGCAACCTGGAATATATATACAAGGCAGGAAAGAAGTATGCCATGAGCGATATGGTCTCCATTAATACCAAAGGGGACCGAACCCTTTTCTTTGATTTCCTTCCCATTGGCCTCGGCAAAATAAGAGGTTGTGATGTCAAGGTGCAGCTTTATACCGTACCTGGACAACAGAAATATTCTTCAACAAGAAAGCTCGTTCTCAAATATGTTGATGGTATTGTCTTTGTCGCTGACTCTCTGGAGATTCGCAGAAAAGCAAATGTCCTTTCTCTCAAAGACCTACAGCAAAACCTGGCAGCTCAGGGAGAGGATGTTTTTAAGATCCCGCTTGTCATGCAGTTTAATAAGCGAGACTTAGGTGATAAGGACATCCCCATCATGCCCGTGGACCTCATGACGCGAGATATCAACAGCAAGCTCAATGCCCCTGTTTTCGAGGCGAGTGCTATAAAGGGGACCGGAGTAGCCGAAACGTTGAAGAAATGTCTGGTTCTTACCCTACAACATCTCCAAAAAGAACTGAAATGGACGGAGTAGGATCTACTATGTCCGAAGTCTTACTGTCAGGTCGTTTGAGGTTCCTCAGCCTCGGAGATCTGTTCCAACTCCTCGGGGGAAACAACAGCACGGGAGTGTTAAACATCAGAAGCACCTATGCTCCAAACTCCGGCGTCATATATTTTGAGAAAGGTAATCCCGTCAACGCCTCTAATGGTCCGATCCAGGGCATGGAAGCCATTTACTCCCTGTTCGGATGGTCTGAAGGATCCTTTGAATTTCTGGATCAACCGGTAAAAGTAGCCCATGTAATCAAAAAGAGCAGAATGGAAATTGTGCTCGATGCTTTAAGAATGCTTGATGATGGAGAAATTGAGAAACTTGGACCACCGTCCTTCGAAGAACCCTCTCTTATTAGAACTAGTGCGGACAAAGTGGGTGAAATCGAGGGGATCAAGGTCATTAAGGGACCATTCGTCAATTATGCTCATATCCTCGAAGAAGAAGACTATGCCGACGGAGAGAGCATCGTTAAACAGGGAGGTCATGGGAAGTGGATCTGGGTCATCCTAGAAGGGATTGTGAATATCTGCAAGGAAACCCCCACAGGCCTTTTGACTATAGCCAGGATTGGAGAAGGCTGTTTTGTTGGGACAATCACTGCGTTGTCCATCCGTGAGTATGCAAGAAGCGCCTCTGCAACAACCGCCGAGGGTCACGTTCGACTTGGATTGCTGGATACGGAATATCTTTCAAGGGAATATTCATCGCTATCCCCCGATTTTAAGATGCTTCTTCTTAGTCTTGACGCCAGATTGAGACAAGTGACAGATCTCGTTGTGGCATTATCCATAAAAAGTCCTCTCAATGAGAAATTGATGAAAGACAAGAAAGTGATTCTGAAGAAAGGAGCCTCTGAGAAGAAAGCATATAAAATAAGCTCCGGTGAACTGTGTGTGCTAGGAGAGAGTAAAAAAGGCCCTCTGGCCTTGTTGTCGCTCCAACAAGGGGATATCTTCGGAAACCTTCCCTTTCTGGATCTGGGACACGAACCCAGCTCTGCTTCGATCATGGCCTCGGAAGATATATCCATGGATGAGTTGGATGTCATGATATTGCAAGAGGAATATGAGCGTCTTTCAGAAGTCTTTCGAAATCTGGTCTTTAACATAAGCACATATATTTTTATGACCACAAGGATGGCCTACCACTTACATGAAAAACGGTAGGTTCATATTAAAAACCCATCTGTCTCACCTTAGGAGTTTTTGACTCAACTTTTTGAAGAGGACGATAGCTTGATGATCAATATCTACGCTTAATCTGATCAAGCGTTGGGGCTCGGATTACCTTCACAGGGCGAACACATCTTTGACGGTAGTGTTATGTCGTGACTATGTCTGGAGAAAGTGTCTATTGCATCGTGAAGAAGGAACAGCAGAAATAATTGACAAATTTCGATCTGTCGTCTTGGCATTAATTCAACCCCCGAAAGTCCAAGGAAACTTTTTTGTATGCAATGCCTCAGACCATTTTGATGATCAGTCCGACGATCCGTCTCGTGTGTCTCAATCACTGAACGCGGCCTTCCTCATTCTCCTGTCAGGGAACAGACACTTCAAATATTTTCAGGCCGAGACCTATCTCAACCGAATGTCCAATTCATCCGAATGGACTGATGTGGCCCGTTTCTATAAAAGAGCAGCATCTCTGGTCAACAATGAAATCGTGTCTGTCGCGTGTCACGATGCAAGTCTTATGGAAAGCTTGGACAGCCTCTTTAAGTGGATATCCGAGATATCACACTTAGAGGAACCTCAAGAGACCAGAGAAAGGGTATGGCGTCTTTTCTTTCCGGAAGCAAGTGGAATCTTGGAAGACAAAAATGAACGCATCCGTGCTTTACGCGCCAAACGGACCGTCAACATCACAAAACTCAATCCCTCGCCCATCATTGACCCGGGTCGAGAGATTCTCTTCACTTCCAATGTGCTTCTCACTATCCCACCTTCAGGGCGATCTCTTGACAGCCTCCCTTACAACTCATACCTCAAGGGAATGCTAAACAAGATCGCCTGTGAATCTCAGGTTTTCTTCTATGACCATCCTGTCCAGATGGGGGTGGAACGCAAAAAGAATGAAGTTTTTTACGGACTTCACGGCCTGGATAAGGCGTTTGGATTTGAACGTAAGCGTGACAATATGTCAAGGGATGTCAGGCCTGTCTGCGTCCTATCCGTGGCCACAACACATCAGGGTCTCCAGAATATCGCAAAGAGTTGGCTCGAAGAAGAATTCGCCGGGTCTGAACATCTGGAACATCTGGATGTTGTCGCCTTTACCGAAGCCGATACTCGGCAAATAATTCAAGAGATCCTCGCTCCCGGGGCCAAGTATTACCTCAAACATGATAATGCTGAAGAAGAACTGAACGTCTTGGGTGTGGATGGTGCATATGGCAGACATTACAGCTTTCTTAAGGCCATTGCTCCCTTTTGGGCTGTCCTTATTCAACCGGCCATTAAAGCAACATTCAAGATCGACTTGGATCAAGTTTTTCCGCAAGAGAGACTCGTAGAGGAGACTGAGGCCTCCGCCTTTGAACACTTCAAGACTCCACTTTGGGGAGGACAAGGTGTTGATTCGGACGGTAGGTCTTTGGAACTAGGGATGATAGCTGGCACCCTGGTGAACAAGCAGGATATCGGGATATCGCTGTTCACACCGGATGTCCCCTTTCCGGATCGGACGATTTCTCCTGATGAGTATGTGTTTTTCAGCACCCTGTCCCAAGCCCTCTCCACGGAAGCGGAAATGATGACACGTTATGGCGAACATCACCTCGACGGGAAAGGATCGTGTCTTCAACGAATCCATGTAACCGGCGGCACCAACGGCATTCTAGTTGAAAGCCTCCGTCGATATCGTCCCTTTACCCCCTCTTTTATCGGACGTGCTGAAGATCAGGCCTACATTATGTCTGTCCTATTACGCCCAGGGAGAAGACTTGCCTACGTGCACAAGGACGGACTTATTATGCGTCACGACAAGGCGTCATTGGCTCAAGATGCGATAGAATCTGCGCGTCTTGGAAAAATAATTGGAGACTATCTCCGTATCCTCTTTTTTTCTGCGTATGCCAATGCCCTTGTTGACGATCCCGCTGAACTCAAAGCAACCCTTGATCCCTTTACGGGATGCTTCATATCCAAGATTCCCGTCACTGTAACTCTTCTACGCTTTGCTCTCAAAGCTGTCTCCTTTTTTTCAGAAGGTGAAGAGGTGCAAGGAGCGGAGTTCATTCGCCAAGGATCGAGATGCATCACAGAGGCGCTTGAATTCACTAAAGGAAAACATAGTGCTCTCACAGCTGTATTGAAAAAAGAACGTCTGGGTTGGGACCTCTATTACGATACCCTTTCAGCGATTGAAGAGGCATTGGAACAAAAAGACGAATTTGCGCTAGCGTTGCGTCAAAAGGCACGGAAGATTGTTGAGAAGTGCTTTATCCGTTTTTAGGCACTCTTCGGATTCTTAGCCGAGACCTTTTCATGAGGTAGCCTTTTTCTGATAGATTTTGCATTTCCAAGATTCGCGTGATATGAGAGTTAAAGGCCTTGGTTGTTTGAGATATCAGTCAGTCTGTGACCGTGTTATTTTTCGTAATCTAGATATAAAGGGAGGACCGATATGGAGAATCTCATGATTAAAGCACAGGAAATCTTCGCACAATTCGGAATCAACATTATTGCCGCTATTCTCATTTTCATCATCGGACGATGGATTGCAAAACTCATACGAAAGATCCTCAAGAATCTCATGACGCGCAAAGAAGTAGATGTTACTGTCGTGAACTTCATATGCAATATTGTCTATGTTATCTTATTGATCTTTGTTATCATTGGGGCTGTCCACCAGATCGGAGTAGAGACCGTTTCTTTGGTCGCCGTTCTTGGTGCCGCAGGTCTGGCGGTGGGCCTGGCATTGCAAGGATCGTTGGCAAACTTTGCTGCAGGCATTCTTCTGATCGTATTTCGCCCGATCAAGGTGGATGATTTTGTTGAGGCCGCTGGGGTTACTGGTGTTGTGGAAAAGGTGGACATCTTCACGACCCAACTTAAAACACCTGATAATAAAACCGTTATCATCCCCAATGCTCAACTAACCTCCAACAACATCACCAATTACACAAAGAAAGGGACTCGACGCGTCGACCTGGTCATCGGCGTCAGTTACTCGGATAATATTGATAAAGTCAGAGGCCTGATCGAAGATGAGTTGAAAAAAGATAGCCGAATTCTCACTGATCCTGCGCCAACGATTGTCGTCCTTGAATTGGCCGATAGCAGCGTGAATTTCGGTGTGCGTCCCTGGACTAAGGCCGATGACTACTGGGGCGTCTATTTCGATCTCACGGAAAACCTGAAAAAACGCTTTGACGTAGAGGGTGTCAGTATCCCATTCCCTCAACGCGATGTACACATTTTTCAAGAAGGATAGAGAATGGGATAAAGTCGAAGGACTCCCATCGAAGGCGCGATCTTTCGCCTCAGTGGGGGAGAGGCAACAGGATATATCAAATATATCAATCGGGAGGCTATTCATGAAACGCTGCATGAAATCTATTGTTCGTCTTCTGTTTTTCATTGCTTTCCTGCCCGGAATAACTGTTGCCGATGAGGTTCAACTTAAGAATGGGGACCGTCTCACCGGTGAGGTCAAGTCCTTGGAGGAGGATAGACTGGTTCTTGTGACCTCCTACGCGGGAGAGATCACCATTGCGTGGTCGGAAGTGACGGCCGTGAGAACAGACAAGCCCATCAGAGTGGTCCTGACCGATGAGAGCGTGGTGGAGGGGATCTCCCAGCAAGGTGAGGAAGAAGAGATGAATCTTTTGACTGAGAAGATCGAAGGGGGTGTATCCTTTCGCCTCGCAGATGTGAAATCCATCAACCCAAAACCCCCGGAACCTGCAGTAAAGATCAGCGCGCGCGCAAATGTGGGTATAGACGTTAAAAAGGGCAATACCGATACAGAAACCTACCATTTTGATGGGAGTTTTGTCGCCCGGACGGAAAAGAACCGTTATAGAGCGGCCTTTAACACGGACAACGAGAAAAGTTCCGGTGTGGACACTGCCGACAATTGGCTCGGGTCCATCAATTATGACCATTTCCTTCGCGACAAATGGTTTCTATATGGGAACGCAAGCTTTGAAAGCGATCAATTCAAGGATCTGAACCTGAGGAGCGTTCTCGGTGTGGGTTCGGGCTACCAATTCATTGAAACTTCTGCGACAAAACTCTCGGGAGAAGTCGGCTTTTCTTATGCCAATGAAGACTATGATCTGGACGAGGACAACAGCTACCCCGCCGGGCGGCTCGCATTCATAATCGAAAAACCTCTCTTAGATGAACGTGTGATGTTCTTCCATAATGACGAAGCCCTGTTCAATCTGGAAGACGCAGACGATATAACCATCCGTACGCAAACAGGGTTTCGATTCCCTTTTTATAAGCGGTTCAACATGACTCTCCAGTATAATTGGAATTGGGAAAAGATGCCCGCCACAGGGCAAAAGAAAACAGATGAAAGGTATCTTGTTACCCTGGGATATGAATATTGATAGTCAGACTTAACTCTTATCCAAATCTCTGATCCAGTACTGTTGACCAGCCGATATTTTGTTATAAGAATAATAAAGTGTTTTATTAACAAATAGAGGTAAATTATGAAAAAGTGGATATTAATTTGTTTGAGTCTCATTGTCATCGTCATCGCGCTGATACTGTTTCTAGGACTCTCTAACCTTGGCCCCATCATCACGAATGCCGTCAATACCTATGGCCCTGAAATCACGAAAACAGAGGTTCGCCTTGGGGGCGCAGATATTTCCATCTTTTCCGCAGAGGTCGACCTTCGAGACTTCTTCCTGGGAAACCCAAAAGGCTTTGAGTCTCCAAAGGCCATGAGCGTCGGAGCTATCCGAGTGAATGTGGATGAGAGCACGCTCATCAAAGACACGATCATCATTGACACCATTCAAGTGTTGGCGCCGGAGATTATCTATGAAAAAGTCGGGAACACGGATAACTTCAAGGCTATTCTGAACAACGTCAAGAAGAATGAAAAGATGAAGGACAAGTCCACGACAGAAAAGCCTGAGAAAGGAAGCGAGGGAAAGAAGCTCCTGATTAGAGACCTCATTATCAAAGACGGCAGGCTGAATCTTTCTGTTGCCATGCTCGGCGCGGAAAAATCGGTTAGCGCAGCCTTACCCGACATTCACATGACGGATTTGGGCAAAGAAGAGGGAGGGGCCGTTCCTGCGCAGGTATTTGAGAGAGTCCTTGCTCTTCTCTACGAACAGATCACTTCTTCGGCCGTATCCGATATTCTGAATAAAGAACTTGAAGAGTATGGCCTAAGTCTCGGAACACTCAAGGAGGACGTGGGAAAAGAACTAAAGGCCTTGAAAGAAGAGAAAGAAGAAGAACTCAAAGATGTAGTCAAGGACAAGCTAAAGAGCCTATTTGATTAACAAGAGATCTCAGCTACTCGGCAATCCAGCATCTGCCCACAGAGTGGGCAGAGTCCTTTTTTATTGTAACGGATGAACTCCGAACATCGAACGTCCAACATCGAATAATGAACAAACATCCAATAGCTATTTCGGTTTCTTTGTAGCCGTTTTGATACTCGTGACAAAAATCTTAATCAACTCTTCTGTTTCAAGCAAAACATCGTTTAGCAATTCAGGATTTTGAATTAGTGGTACACGTTGAATAAGTTTTAACCATCTCTGGGTCTCCCTAAGTTCCTTTAATGCGATACGAAGCTTATGGATGAAGTCCTTTTGGGATTCTGCTGCCTGCGCTTCACCATGGTTTGGATAGGGTGAGGTTCCTGATCTTAATAGTTGTCCTGCAACATGGTTACCTGCTTTGGTATTTGGCAACTGTTCGACGATCTTTATAATTCGCACCGAATACTCTAGAAGCCTTTCTTCCAGGTCATATGACTGTTTCTTCATCTTTTCCATTCAAAATTCGGTGTTGGACGTTCGATGTTCGACGTTCATTAGTTTGAATCAGTTTTATCTCTAACCAACATAATGCAGACATCCATGACATTGGTTCGAGTAGGCCCTGTGATTACCAGATCTCCAAGGGATTGAAACAAGGGGTAGGAATCATTTCTCCGAAGATGATCCAGAGGGTCAAGCCCTTGTGAACGGGCTCTCGCAGCAGTTTCTCCATCGACAATCGCGCCGGCCGCATCAGTGGGTCCATCCGTACCATCTGTTCCTCCACTCAAGATAACCACATGCTTCTCTCCCTCCAGCGCCAGGGCTGATGCCAAGGCGAACTCCATATTGCGTCCACCCTTCCCCTTGCCTTTAAGAGTAACCGTGGTCTCTCCACCGAAGAGTACACAAGCAGGAGGGGGAATGGGGTGACCCGATGCAATGATTTCTTTTGCGATTCCTGCGTGCATTTTGGCCGCCTCACGGGTTTCCCCCTCGACCATAGCAGAGAGAATCAATGGGCGGTAATCCTGAAGCTCCGCCTTTTTCTTGGCTGCCTCAAGGGCCTGGAGATTAGTCCCCACGAGCACTGTGATATCATTGCGAAAAGACTTATCCCCCGGCTTAGCCGTCTCCTCTATATCACCATTTACACCCTTTTCAATGCGTTCCTTGACGAACTTTGGGACCTCTTCCCATATACCGTGTCTTTTCAATACCGCCTCTGCCTCATGAAAGGTGCTTGGGTCGGGGACCACGGGCCCTGAGGCGATTACATCAAGGTCATCTCCTATGACATCGGAGAGGATCAGACTGATCATCCTGGCAGGGTGGGCAGAACGGGCCAGTCCGCCTCCTTTGATTCGAGAGAGATGTTTTCGAACAGCGTTGATCTCATGAATGGTCGCGCCACAGGCCAGGAGAAGTCTTGTGACTTCTTGTTTGTCCTTGAGGGTCACACCTTGAGCAGGGGCTACCAGGAGCGCCGATCCGCCGCCGGACAGCAGACTGATCACCAAGTCCCGCTCTTTCGCCCTCTTTACAAGGGAGAGGATATCTTCTCCTCCCTGAACACCCCTTTGGTCGGGAACGGGGTGACTCGCTTCATGTATTCGGACACGTTTGAGGGGGAGTCCATGTCCATCCTTTACCACAATAACACCCTCAAAGATCCTCTCCCCCAGAAGCTCTTCCACGGCCTGCGCCATCGGGGCCGCCCCTTTCCCTGCACCGACAACCCATATTCGATCATAATCATCTAATTCCAGCTTCGTTCCATTGATCACGAGAGACCCGTTATCCATACTCACATGACGATGAATCGCCCCGATAGGGTCCACGGCTTCAAGGGCCGAATGAAAAATGGCAAGGGCCTGTTCTCGCATTTTTTCTATAACGGACTGGCCTTTCCCACTATTCATAAGAACCTCCGTCTTTTCTCATTTGTTTAAAGGCATTGATAAGACCATTCGTGGATGAATCATGAGTGGAAACCTTTTCATTACCTTCCAACTCCGGCAAGATGTTTCTTGCCAACTGTTTACCGAGTTCCACTCCCCATTGGTCAAAACTGAAGATATTCCAGATGACTCCCTGAACAAATATTTTGTGTTCGTACATTGCAATGAGACTGCCCAATACCCTTGGAGTCAGTTTCTTGAAAAGAATGGAATTGGTGGGTCGATTCCCTTCAAAGACCATAAAAGAATAGAGTTTTTCAATATCATCATGACTCTTTCCCTGTTCTTTTAATTCTTCAATCACTTCCTCCTTGTTTTTTCCATATAGTAAGGCTTCTGTCTGGGCAAAAAAATTTGACAGCAGGATATCATGATGGGCGCCCATGGGATTATGGCTGATTGCCGGAGCCAAAAAATCCGCCGGAACCATCTTTGTGCCTTGATGAATGAGTTGATAAAAGGCGTGTTGTCCATTGGTTCCGGACTCGCCCCAGACAATCGGTCCGGTTTGATATTCGACCCTCTCTCCGTCCCTGGCGACCGACTTTCCATTGCTCTCCATGTTCGCCTGTTGAAAGTAGGCCGGGAAGCGGCCCATAGACTGATCATAAGGC
>CAZFMX010000027.1:0-36257 GCA_964520425.1 uncultured Desulfobacteraceae bacterium | reverse complement strand
CAGTTTTTCTGAATGGTCTCTCAAGGCCCGCTGGAGAACGGAGCGACAATTGGCCAGCTTTCCTGTCAGTATCGATTTCGCTACGCGAGCCGACACAGCCTTATCATCCGCACGTCGGTATTGTTCACGCCTCAATAGGACATTGCCCGATACCGGTCCTTGAACTCTGGCAAGGAATCGACCGTTTTCGGTCAGAAAGCTTATTGCCACATCATTTTCAGCGCAGAATCCCATCAAAAACGGGCTGCATGTGATGTTTCCGAAACAGACAATCCCATCGATCGTGTGGATGGGAACGCGCAACTTGGTTTCCTTTTCAACACGAACAAGAACCGTTTCGCCTTCTTTGGCAAGATACGTCCCTTGGGTTGTCACAAAGAGGGTATTCAGGTGTTTCTTCATCATTCCCCCGTCAATGTCGAGAGGTAGCTGTCTATTGACTTGGCCTTTTCGACCGTCTTAGGCAGGCACATCTCATACATGGAGCAATTGTCACATTTCTTCTTGTATGGAACCTTAGGCGTTCGACGCGATTCAACAAGCTCATGAAAACATCTTGCAGTCTCCGCAGTGAGTACTCTTAGCTTCTCATTAAAGGCGACATCCTGTCGGCGACGTGTTTTTCCATAGAAGATCGCTCCTTCAGGGATCTGGACATCCAGCATCTCTTCAAGACACATGGCCTGCCCACAAAGCTGTACTTTGTCCGAGTCGTCTTTCTTCGGCTTGCCCCGTTTGTATTCCACAGGAAAAGGCAGCCAGATCTCATCCCCTTCCTTCCTAAGGTTCCTCTCGCGATGAAACTCAACAACGTCCGCCTTTGCCGACAATCCCAACCGAAGGGACCTTAAGGGTATTCCGTATTCCACACGAATATCTCCCCGGGATTCCCGATCCGCGTTATGAACCCGTTCGTGCATAATGCGGCCTTCCGCGGTCAAACGGTTTTCCGCCCACACTTGCTCAACATGAATCAGGGCGCACTGCCGTTCACAGAAAAGCATGTGCTGGAGGCCTGATAGAGGAAGGAGTTCGTCTTCGGCGTAGATCATCTTCTTGTTCTCCAATCACGTGCTTGCGACCTCGCGTGGTAAAGTCTTTCGGTAAAGCCGCCTTCTTTCAAAAAGTCCTTTTCCAAAGTCCTTAATTGCTGATCAAGCAGATAGTTGGTCTGGTGAATCACACAGATCATGGTGTTGGCTGCCACTTCATTTGAGCTATGCTCAATATATGTCTTATAAGTCTTATATGACCTATTCTTCCTATAACAAAGCCCTCGAACTTCCTTTGCCTTTGGGTGGTCTTTTCCCCAAAGTGGCAACCTGTGTTGTCTCAAATAGTCTTCAAAATCCAGGAGAAGTTCTTCCAGGCTTGCCCTTGCCACACCGACCAGTTTGAGTTCAGTCTTTTTAGAGGTGCCGGAGGCCATGCAGCCTTCGGCAATATTCTGCTTCCCGCTCCGCGCCGCCTGGACCATCTGATCGTGCGTGCGGGAGTGTTTGCTAATAAACCGATCACAAAAAGCCACCGAGGCGTCATACACAATCTCCGACATCTGATAGGATTGGAGCTCGCGATAGCCGCCATGAGGAGGGATGATTGGTAAAGATTCTTGTCGGTCAGGCATTTTGGGCCACTTCGTCTGTTTTTATGTCATTCAGTTAAGGTCGCTTAATGATGCTGACCCCTGCTGGCAAGTTATTTTCATCGATTTTGAGTTCATAATCACTGAAATCACGAGCTGGTTTGGAGTTGTCTTTTCGGGTTAAGTTGACACGCTTGAATAGCGAGTGTGCTGGGGCATTGCCAAGCGCGGAGTCATGTTTAAAAATGACCAATTGCTGTGTTGACATGAGTCCGCGCGCGGCAGATCGATCATTTTCAAACATGTTGCACAGGGCTTCCCATAGTAAGTTGAGATCATCTTCGCCGAACCCAGTCTGCGCCGCCAGAGGTGCGGAAACAAATCCTTGGGCAACGTAGATGCCATAAGGTACAGTGTTTTTTCGTCCTTGAATTCCGATTTGACTTTCTATAGATTTATCTGCTTTTCGAGCGGCACATATGGTAATTGAATGTTCAAGAGCCACTATTTGGTCAACTGATCGAGAAAATGTTATTTGTACGGGGCCACGCACTTGGCCAGCGGTCTTTTTGATCTTACTCATATCATCGTCACCATCTTTTTCTGGTTTATCACTCGTTGACATCACAGCGCCAAAAGTACGGATATCAAAAAAGCTCTTACACATCCAATCTCGAGCAATATCTTCATAATGGTGATCTGGTTTTGGATTTTTCTTTTTATCTTTTTGCCAGGCCTTCCATGCCTCAACAGCCTTTTTGACAGCATCATCTTCATCATATGCACGTTCGATTTGCTCATTCAAAGTCAAAGATTTGGATTTAACCCAAATATCAAATTCTCCAGACAACTTTTTAGCAAGCATAACATAGTCACGTACTTTCCGTTTGAGACAGACGTCGGTAATCAATCCATGCCCGGTTTCCGGATCTATGCGGGGTAAGTTGCCCGCGTCCGGGTCGCCATTGGGATTGCCGTCCTTCACGTCAAAGATCAATACGAAATCATAACGATTTTTCACTGGGTTGTTCATGGTTTTCTCCTCCTTATTGGTTAATCCTGTTTTTCTTTCTTTTTATAAAAAGACTGCATCTGGTGGTAGTAGCCAATGGCGAACCGCCCTTGATCCTCCAATTTTAAGTGTTGTGGAAAATCACAGATATCGTTCATTATTTCACCAATTAATTTTTCGAAATTTATTCTTTCACCCACATTGTCGAGACTTGCGAGATGGTGCTTACTCAATCGAATCAAGGTGCCAAAGACTGTCGCGGGAGTTCCAGAAGCAGAACCATAATACTTATCGCGTATTGTGGAATTGGGTTCTTTTCCTCCATCTTGTGTAAATTTTCTGATTTGAATTTTTTCCAGTGTGGCGAAAAGCCGGCCCAACCGGTAACCAATGTTGGTATTGTTTTCATCCAGACTCATTTTAATCTCCTCCTTTATGCTTGTGTTTTTAAAACGAGTTGATCGGTTAATGCAGGCTTTAATCAAGGCTGCCCGGATATAAGTGATTTCATGTTCCACGCGAATACGGCGAATAGTGGCTTGAAGCAGAGTTTGTGGATATGGAAGACCTTCTAAGATTGAACGCATCGTTTCTCCGGCCAGATTAGGGGGAATATTGTCAGCTTTGCCTTGGACTGCGGTTGAAACCAGTAGCCGAAAAAGCGAAAAAACATCTTTGTCCCTCGGCCCATGCACGATTTGCAAGTCCTTAAAATGCTGTTTAATTTTGACTGCCATGCCAGCTACGGTATCCACAATCCAGAAGCGGACGGCAATTCGGGCAGCATTTGGCGAAAGACCAAGAACATAAAATCTGTTTTTTTCGTTCTCGTCGGCAAAAAACGCGCCGCTTTTAATCGACTCAAAAAGGCTTTCAACGGCCCTGACGCCACGATCCGGATCATCTTTTGGAGGTTCGCTGAAAAAGTCTGCTATCTGATTTTCCAGATCGGAACTTTTTTCTGACCAACAAACGGTAACCGCATCACCGACCAACATTCTAAGGCTTGACTTGAGCAGGGTGTTCAAAGCGGTCGTATATGCGAACTCTGCTGATTTGCCAACGGGGGCGTTATACCCTTGCTCTTTCCCATATGAATCGAACCCGGAATTTTTTTGAAACCCTACTAATTTTTTTGAATCCTTACTAATTCGTGTGTCACTATGTACTCGAACAATTTCGCCAATTTCCCCTGTAACCAAACATCGACCGATCACTTTGTCTTCGATGCTTTTGCTTTCATCGATGATATTGCTCGAAGATTTCGATCCCTGTTTAATATAATCCTGAACTGCCTGGCAACAGGGTATGGGCAATATTTCACCCGCAAGCTTAAACGTCATATTGCATGAGAGAACTTTAGTGCACTCATTCCATGTCGGATGTGACTTTACATCATCAACACCGCCAGAGTCGTAAAACTTCAGAATTGCTGCAACGCCTTCATAGTTGTTTAGCTCAGGTGGCAATTCTTTCAACGATCGTAGCCATGTCTTATGTTGGTTTTTCGCCTTTTCATCATCGGGGTGTTGAAGCACATACCCTGCATGATCCCACAAGAGAAAAGTTGTTTTGTAGCTTAAACTTCCCGACCTTGGCTTAGACCTCGGAACAAGGAACGTTTTAGAGATCGACTTCTTTCCGATCTTTTCACGTGTATCTTCCAAGTTGATAAATTTGCCGTTTCGATCAATGACAATCAGAAAAGGAATGGGCTTTCTTTCAAAGCCCTCGGGCGCAATATCACTTTCTACGCCTGATGCCTTGCGGTCATAATATTCCTTCAACGCTTGCAAGATCATGAGTGCACCTCCACGTTGTCGAGATCAAGTACTCCGCAGTTGAGTTCTGCCCGGAAGAATTGGGGCTTTATGTTGTTGGGGTCGGAGTAATCCATATCATAAAGCATCCAGCCGAGATCTCGTGTTTCGGAAATGGCTGTGGTGGGTTCGGCGACCGGATCGACTAGTCGAAATTGTGCCGAGAATTCGCGGCAGCCCAGATAGGGCTGATTGAAACACTGTCCTTTTTTCGCTCGGCGCTCGAACATGGCGGCATATTTTGCTGGTTTTTCATCCTGTCGGATAACTGCAAGTTCTTCCTTATCTTGCAGGTAATCCGGAATCGGATTATACACATTGCCACGCTTTTCCGGCGGGATAAACTCGAACCCGGCAAAAAGCCGATATTTTACATCGCGTAAAAATAATCCGGCTTTTTGCTGGCGATCATCCTCGATAAAAATATGTTTTTTTCTTATTGAGGCTACCGCTCCCACTTCATTGCGCCTAACTGAAATCCAACGAATGGGCGCAAGCACTTCGATGCGGGTCACCTGCCATAAAATGGCTGGTTTCCATAAAATCGAATCAAAAACCGCGCGGGCGGCCGACGGTGTGATCACATCGTAACTGACGCGCTCAACCTTCATCTCCGGACGTGTGAAGCAGGCATAAGGCCCGCTTACTTCGAGACAAAATCCTTTCATGATTCACCTCTCTTTGACATGTTTCAAATCATCAAATCTTCCGATGCCCAGCCGCTACCGAACAAATCAACGCCATGGCAAGCATCATATTTTCCAATCCAGAGCCAAAACCCGGACCATACCTCTTCCAGTAATCCATCTATTTTCGCTTTTTCAAAGTCTCTTCTGGACAAGTTGACCGTATAACGTTGCAGCTTTCGCATATTCTGACGTTTCGGTCCGATTCGCCGCAATTCGTCCAGCCATTTCCCACTGTCTCCAAATCTGACGAATACCGATTGCTGCGCCTGATCGTCTATAAGTTTAAACTCATTGCCTGCTGTGCGGAAATGAACCCTTGGGATATCCTTTTGCAGCCATTCCTTGAATCTGCTGCCAGTATCATTGACTTTGGAATAAAATAAATTGAAATAACGAGTAAATTCAGCATGATTCTGCGGGTTGAAATCCTCTAGACTGAACAATTCGCGGGTCGTGTTTTCCCCTTTGAGAAGCAGTCCGCGTGGGGCGGGTTTAGGCGGCACAAAGACGTGAACCTCTCCCAGCCTGTCTTCCGCGTTAAGCTTGCCCTCGCGATTGCAGCGTCCGCCAGCCTGGGCGATGGAGTCCAAACCGGCAAGGGCTCGATACACGACCGGGAAATCAATATCCACGCCCGCTTCCACCAGTTGAGTGCTGATAACGCGAGTAGTAAGACCGACTCTGAGCCTTTGCTTGATCTCATGTATCGCTTCAGAACGGTGTTCTCCACACATGAGGGCTGAAAGATGTATCGTGCCATGTGGCATGAGTTTATAAAGATCATAACAATCACGACGAGTATTAACAACGCAAAGCACCTGATTGTGCTGTTGAAGGCTACCTGCCACATCTCCCCATTGGGTCAAATTGTTAATATTCGACGGCAGTATGATCTCAGTTCTTTTGAGCCGTTCATAGAGTGCGGCTGGATTGGGGATAATCTCCCGTGGCAGGTCCAACTTGGATAACGCTGGTTGAGTGGCTGTGGCAAGAACCATAGTTACACCATAATATCGTACAAGCTGGTTCATCACCTCTACACACGGATCAAGCAATTCCGGGGGCAGGAGTTGAGCTTCATCAAGAATGACGACGCTGTTGATGATGTTGTGCAGCTTACGGCAGCGGTTCGATTTGGCGGCATACAGTGATTCGAAAAATTGAACGTTTGTGGTGACTATAACGGGTGCATCCCAGTTTTCGGCGGCGAGTCTGGATCGTTGGGTTTCTTTGTCCGGATCAAGGTTACTGTGGTGCTCAACGACATTTTCGATCCCAAAAATATCAGATAATATTTTTGCGGTTTGTTCGATGATGCTGGTGTATGGAATAACATAGATGATCCGGCTCTTGCCGTATCGCACGGCGTGATCAAGCGCAAAGGCCATCCCTGACAATGTCTTGCCGCCACCGGTTGGCACAGTAAGGGAAAAAAGACCGGGTTCCTGCTTCGCTGCGTCTTTGCAAGCGTCCAAAACTTCTTGCCGTGCTGCGTTTACCGGAGTGTTTGGAGATTCACTCACCATTTTATGCATGTGGATATCGAAAAGATCCTTTAATTCGGTCAGAGGGGGATATCTCCCTCTTACTTTGGCCTCCTCCGGGTTCATAACCTCTTCCGTATCGAGGAAATCGGCGTCTACCAGGCAGGAAAAAAGCATCCGCACCCAAAAGTGGAAATTGTATGGTTTTACAAAGGCTGGGAGCTTGATGTTCAGATGGAGTTGCTTTCCAATCTCTTCAGTAGCAGAGCGAATGCGGCTAAGGTTTTCTTTCCCTTCCTCAAGCCGAACCTGCAATGCAGCACGGCCAGTATCAGAAGAATAAAAATCAGGCAGTCCGGCATGGTGCCCAGCCGCAAGATAAGCGTTTATTACTCCGATAATGGGACCAAGTATTTCTTCCGCGAAGGCTGCTCCTGCACTTGAGTGATTCACTCTGCCATGACCTGTCCCGTCGTATTCGGAATCATCCAGACTATTTTCCCTGAGAAGATATGCCTGAAATTCATCCGCCGCTTTACCCAGATCATGAAGCCAAGCCGCATTCCATGCCCAATCGGCAGATTGAAACTTTGCAGCACATTTTTCGGCTTTTTGGGCAACATTCCGCAAATGCTCCTCAAGCGGTTGCCATTCCGATGGTGGTTTTCCTGGTTTGCTGTGGGCGTAATATTCTTTGATCATATCTTTTTAGTAATGGAAAAAGGTAGCCCCGGTTTCGCTCCCGTCAGCGTGTTTTTGCTCTGACTTGCAGAAAACAAAGCCCCATCTCTCTATTTGAGAAATGGGGCTCTGGTCGTCAGTCCATATTACCCTCTCGGTTAAAGGGTTAACTGCCATATTATAAACTGAGTAAGATTTATCTAAAATCAATGTCTCTATCAACCATTATCTTGGAATGAAAGAAACTCCATAACAATGCGGCTGGAGTGGCTTGCCAGAGGCGGAGGTTCACCACGGTCCCCTGAAGCCATGGCAGATTCTCATTTACCTTACTGCACACAGCTTGTCTATCGGGAAAACCCTGATTTTTGGCTTTGAAGAACTATATTTTTAGGTATGGTTTTGGAGGATATCCTTCACTTGAGTGAATTACTCCGGCATTCAATACCTCGATCAGGGCAGGTCTTTGACCAACTCATAACAAGCCAACTGACCAAGTTCGTTTAAAGTAATAGGTCTGGCCCTGAAATCCTCCCTCGTGATGATGCCTTCTGCTGAACCTTCCCAGACAATTCTGCCCTGACTAGCCTGGATAATCCGAATAAAAAGTCGCAGTGTGGCTGTCTGAGAGTCGATTAATCGCAATCCCAATATGCTCAATCTGGTTGAAGGATACTGGTTGAAACTATTCAGGCTCAAATAAACCAGATATTGAACCCCCATGATTTCATGTATCTTGGTCAATATTCCTTGGTCCAAAACGCCGGTGATTTGAAAATCCTTGATTGCCTCATTGTACTCCCTCGCCAAACCCGTTTGATTGAGAAAACTCAGTGACTGAGCAGGAAGAACAACTTCAGTCTCTTTTCGTTCCTCCTGTAGAGTCTTTGCGAACAGGTCCAGCAATACCCAGTGGTCTTCTAATAGGTTTCCAGAACTGGGTGTTATGAATCCTATCTTCTTCCCGTCTAAAAGAAACGTCGAATCACGAAAGGATTCATCCACAAGAACCCGGGACTGTAAAAATGCTCCGCCGCATCCGACCGAACTTAGAAGGATTAAACTACCGGTTAGAATCAGCAACTTTCTCATTCCTGTCTCTCTCCCTTGGATACACCGACACCGATCAATGAACGGGTTCTTATTGCTTCCAAACGATGTCATCATTCAATCCTGTAAGATAAATAACCGTTGCTCGTCGGCACCCTCATGTGCGTCAATGTATTTCATCATTTTGTGTTTTTGCTCTTTGGGCCTGCTTTTCTTCTAAGCGGTTTCACAAAAAACCCCAAATCTTTCTCTGAAAGAAATGGGGTTCCGCTAATCGGTTCATATTACCCTCTCGGTTAAAGGGTTAACTGCCATATTCTAAACTGAGTAAGATTTACCTAAAATCAAGACCTCTGTCAACCATTATCTTGGACTGAAATAAAGCCCCTGACAATGCGGATGGAGTGGCTTGCCAGGGGCGGAGGTCTACCATGGCGCCCTGAAACCATGGCGGATTCTGATTTACCTTACAGCACATCGTTTGTCTATCGGGGAAACCCTGATTTATCGAGGCGAAAAATCTGATTTTTTGAGTAAGGGAGCGTATGAGGGCAATAAAAGAGCAGGGCATTCTTGACCACGTAGTCAGTAGTCGTTCTTTTTAATGTCCCTTCAGATTCAGGAGGGCGCTTTATTCGTCAATTTGACTGCGCGTGGAAAAGTCGTGTGAACCCATCGAGGCAACTACTCGTTCGATTTGGTCGATGGTTAGGTGTCCCTGATCGTATAGGATTTTGCCGATAAGTCGATGCTTTTTCCCCGACAGATCCTCTCGCACTTGAATATACAAAGCGTCCATGAGCTGCTCTATCGTGATATATCCTTTTTCGATAGCTACAGTACCAAAGCGTTTCTCAATTCGTTTTAATACCATATTACTCTCCGAATGCACCAGTGAACAGGTTCGAGCCCTTAGTACGGCTAGAATCAGAACCTATTATTTTAAATGAATATTCTTAGACTGTCTATCGGGTAATCCCTGATTTTTGGTTTCGAAAAACCTTTTTTCGCATCATTTCTTCAACCTTTTTACCCCGTTAGACATGAAGTGTCTAACCGGGTAAACCCGTCGTGTTTAGGACGGGCAACCTGTCATGCCCTCGGCCATAAGCTCGGGCCGAATGGAGCAAAAGTTGAAGGGCCGCTGACCTTTAACCCTGCCTAGTCTCTTTGACCAGCTTTTTGAGTTCAGGGACTCTTGCCCTTTCATCCACGCTCCAGCAAGGCAAGAGGGTGTTATTGTGGAACAGGGGTTCAGAGGCAAGATCATAATCAGATGAGGCGACGGCCTTTTTCCACATGGAGGTGTGGGGAAGGGGAGAATACTCGGCGAGATAAGGCATAGCCCCGATTCCTGCCACGAATCCTATGGTGTTCATGACCGAGTCAACCGACTGCCCGGGGAGTCCCATAAGGATGTAGGCACCGATCTGCTTGTTTGAAAAACCTGCTTTTTTCAGGTGAAAAACAGCCCTTTCGAATTCTCCTTCAGATACTTTCTGATCCAGGTCTTGATGCATTTTCAAATCCGAGGTTTCCAGTCCCAGACGGATCGTGCGGAATCCCGCTCGTTGAAGCAGTCCGGCAATCTCCGGCGTAATCTCCCTGACATGAAGCGCGTTCGGAGTATGGAACCTCAGCCCCAGGTTCATTCCTATCAATTCTTCCAGAAAAATACTCATGTGCGTGTCTGAATGAAGGAGGAGGGCGTCATCATATAAGGCAAAATCTTTGACGCCGTAATTCTTGCGCCAATACAGGACTTCTTCAAAGACATGGTGCGGATTACGTTGTGAGAACTTGGGATTCAGGAAATGACTGGCGCAATATTGGCAACGAAAAGGACACCCGGTTGAGGTTGAAAGACAGACGTAGTCTATTTTTCGCAGGAGATCAAAGGCAGGATAATAGGGCTCATTCTTTTCCTGTAACTTTCCTCCAACTGAGATGTCGAATTCTTCCAAAACGCTCAGGACGAATTGAGGATGGATCGGATCTTCTTGATTGACCACACGGTCTGCCCCTGAAAACCGAAGCGCATGGTTTCGGCAAAGGCGGGCATAGATCCCGCCCAGGATCAAGGGGACATTGGGATGGATCTTCTTAGCCAAAGAGAGGGCCTCGTAAACCCCTGGATACCAGTAAGTCATGAGAGAGGTCACCAGGATCGCAGCAGGATTTTTGACGGCTTCCAAATCCTTGACAAAAGCTTGTTTGCTGATTCCGTATCGGCTATAAGATCTTGTGACATGTTTCAAAGGAGGAGGCTTGGGGACCTTCTTTTTCCAGAACTTACCGGTTCCATAAGCCCGTCTTACCGGTTTTTTCAGGGATGGACTATGAAACAGGGCGGGATGATGGACGTCCAGGCAGTCAATCAGATGAATCTTCCCTCCTCGGCTTCTGAGAAAACCCGCGAGGGTAAGGAGCCCTAAGGGCTTGGACCACAGGTCATAGGCCGCGAAGTCGTAGATCCAGGGATTTATTAGGATGAACTCAGGTCTCATTGTTTTAATATCATACCCGAAGTGATTGACATTATTCATTATCAATGTGCGAATTTCAATGAGGAATTAGGCATCGAATAAGGGAGAAATATAAGCCGGATGTACTGGATTGATTCGCCGGAGGCGAATTAAAGGGATAGGCTGATCGTTTAGACATCCATGAGTAGATCTGATAGGTATATAATCGTGTCAATCCTGTATATCCCGTCAAAAAATATGGAGATCCTAAGGAGGAGAAATGCGGGCTGTTGTTCAGAGGGTGAAAGAGGCCAGAGTGGATGTGGATGGACGAATTGTGGGAGAGATCGGCCGAGGATTGTTGGTCTTTCTTGGCGTGGGAGAGGATGATTCTGAAAAGGATTGTGAATATCTCGCTAACAAGATCATTCATCTCAGAATCTTCTCAGATGATCAAGGCGCCATGAACCGTTCCTTACTCGATACAGTGGGAGAGGCCCTGGTTGTTTCTCAATTCACCCTTTGGGGGGATTGCCGTAAGGGACGGAGACCATCGTTTATTCGGGCGGCGAGACCTGAAAAGGCCAGGGAGTTGTATGGGGAATTCATCAAGATCTTGAAAGGAAAAGGGGTGTGGACTGCTACCGGAGAATTTCAGGAAATGATGGATGTCCATTTGGTCAATGACGGGCCTGTGACCCTGCTTCTGGATAGTAGCAAGAGTTTTTAAATTCAACCCTTTTCAAACCTCTTTGCGATTTCATATGAAAGCCTGCTCCAACTGGTGGTTTCTAAGGGACAAGGCGGATATTTCGGTTGACAGTCCAAGGACGGGTTGTTACCCTTCATGTATTGATCCAAAGGTGTGAAATCCCCCTTTTGCATGTTTCGATTATGAAATACGTATTGACGATAGCAGGGTCCGACTCATGCGGGGGGGCCGGGATTCAGGCAGATATAAAAACCATCAGCGGTCTTGGGGCCCATCCCCTGACCGTCATCACAGCTCTCACCGCTCAGAATTCTCTTGGGATAGATGCCGTTCATGAGATTCCTGCGACGTTCATTTCTCAACAGATTGAAACGACTGTTGGTGATGTTTTTCCTGATGCGGCTAAGATCGGAATGCTGTCTTCGGGCGAAACGATCTGGGCAGTGGCCAAAATGATCAAGAGGTTTGATCTTCCCCGTGTAGTTGTTGATCCGGTATTGAGGGCTTCTACGGGAAAGAGCCTGCTTGACCCTGAGGCGGTTTCTCTTTTGAAAGAGATCCTGTTGCCTCTGAGTCATGTGGTGACTCCGAATTTGGATGAGGCGGAAATGCTGACAGGGAAAAGGGTCCGGAATCTCAAAGAGATGGAAGAAGCTGCAAAACACATCAAGAGTCTGGGGCCGGATGTCGTCGTGACGGGTGGACATCTGAAAGGGGAATGCGTGGATCTCCTCTATGACGGAAAGGCGTTCTATCATTTCTCAGGAGCGAAAATAGATACTGAGTATGTCCACGGAACCGGATGTGTGTTTTCTTCTGCTCTGGCCACCTTTCTTACTTTGGAGGGAGACCTGATAAAGGCGACAGAACTGGCCCATGACTATGCCAGACAGGCTATAGAGAGGGGCTATCCCTGTGGGAAAGGGGCAGGGGTTGTTCGACCATAATTGACGACAGTCCTGTAGGAATTTTCTTAGATCATCTCTGAAGCATTTGGTTCCCCATAGGCCAAGGGTTCGAGGATTCAAGGATTCCAGGGTTCGAGTAGAACAATAGAAGTCTCAAGCGAAAATTACATTTTAAACACCCATCAAGTCTCAGGCGGAACCAGAATCCCAGAGAACATTACATCACAGAGGGAACATAAGATTAGATTCACGCGATTTAAAGGCGATTAAAGGAATTAACAAAACAACGATTAAATTAGCCCTTGACTCCTTGGATCCTTGAATCCTGGCCCCCTCTTTCCTAACTGATTGGGATAGGAGTCAAAATCGATGAGACCCAATTGTTAAGTCAATACCTTTGGAGGCACCTATTCATATGACCCAACTAGCAAAAGCGAGATCAGGCATTACGACTCCAGAGATGGAGATAGTGGCTGAGGAAGAGAAAGTGAATGTCCTGGAACTCCGAGACAGAATAGCTGAAGGACGGGTGGTTATCCTGGCCAACATAAAGCATAAGGGACTTGTGCCGTGTGGTGTTGGTGAAGGATTGTTCATCAAAGTAAATGCCAATATAGGGACTTCTTCGGATAGAATCTCGCTCGAAGAGCAACTGGCCAAGTTAGAAGTCGCCGTGAAGGCAGGCGCGGACGCGGTTATGGATCTTTCCACGGGAGGGGATATCGATCTGTGCCGAAGAAAAATTCTTGAGGCGTCAAAGATCCCTATCGGGACTGTCCCCATCTATCAGGCGGTGGTGGAGATGGCAGAAAAACGGGGAGGGCTCATTCATCTCACCGTGGATGATATATTTGAGGTCATTGAGAAACAGGCCGCCGATGGCGCGGATTTTATTACGGTTCACTGTGGGCTGACAAGAACAGCCCTGGATCTGTTGAAAAAGCAGGGCCGGGTCACTGATATCGTCAGCCGGGGAGGGTCCTTTTTGGCTGCGTGGATGCTGCATCACGGCCTAGAAAATCCCCTTTATGAAAATTACGATAGACTTTTATCCATTGTGAAGAAATATGACGTAACTCTCAGTCTAGGGGATGGATTGAGACCGGGCTGTTTGGCCGATGCCACGGACCGGGCGCAGATTCATGAATTGATGATCCTTGGGGAGTTGACCAAACTGGCATGGGAGGAGGATGTGCAGGTGATGATTGAGGGGCCGGGTCATGTCCCTCTGAACCAGATCAAGGCCAATGTGATACTTGAGAAACAATTGTGCCATCATGCCCCGTTCTATGTGCTGGGCCCTCTGGTCACCGATGTGGCTGCCGGCCATGATCATGTGGCCTGCGCCATAGGGGGTGCTGTGGCCGGAGAGGCTGGGGCCGATTTTCTATGCTATGTGACCCCGACCGAGCATCTTTGTCTGCCGGGTGTGGAAGATGTCAGAGAAGGGGTGGTGGTCACTAAGATCGCTGCTCATGCGGCGGATATTGCGAGGGGGCATAAGCTTGCCATAGAACGGGACAGGAAGATGGCTGAGGCGAGAAAAAACCTGGATTGGGAGACACAGATAGGCCTAGCCATTGATCCAAAAAAGGCAAAGAAACTTCGTGAAGAGAATCCCCCCATGGAAGAGGATGCCTGCACCATGTGCGGCAAGTATTGTGCTATTAAGCAGGTCAGAGACTATTTCAATAACTAGGTGACTTTCCGAGAATGCCCTTTTTCCCAAACTCTTCGTTATCCTCAAAAAATCATCCTCGGAATATCAACTATATGCCTGCGGATATTTTTTTCCGATGCCTTGATTTTGGGAAAAACTCCTATTCTCGGACAACTTCCTAGAGACAGAAATAAACAGAAACAGTTAAGCTGTTCTTACGCTCCGTACTATTACCATGAGCCAAGTGGTATACGGTCTACGGTGTACGGTCTACGGCACTTCACACCTTAAACCCTATACCTTATACCTTACACCGTACACCTTGGACCTCTCTGTGTTGAGCCCATAACTCAGCGAAGCCAAGCATGGTCGCACTATGGGACATCGCTGCGAGGGTCAACCTCTCACTTCCCCACACAGAAATCACGGAATATCTTTTCGATGACGTTCTCATTGGTGGTCTCGCCGATGATATCACCCAGGGCTTCCAGACCGCTATTGAGATCCAGCGCGATGACCTCCAGGGGTAGCCCTTGGTTGATGTTGTGAAAGGCGTCTCCGAAATATTTGGATGCGTCCGTCAGGGCTTGTCGATGTCTCAAGTTCGGAGCTAGACCGGAAGACATGGAGTCCACATGATCAGCCAACACATGATCCCGTATAGCCCTATGCAGATCATCCATGCCTTCTCCTGTGAGGGCCGATATTCTGATCAGGGGCATATCGGCCAAGACCCTGTCCAGATCCTCTTGACTCACACTTGGTGTGAGATCAATCTTGTTAAGCAGGATGAGACTCTTGCTTTTGTCGGCCTTAGTGAGGATATAAAGGTCATCCTGCGTCAAAGGGCGGCTTTGGTCCAGGACGATCAATGAAAGATCGGCCTCAGCCATCCGTTCTTTGGCCAACCTTATCCCGATTCTTTCCGCTTCTCCCTGGACTTCCCGAAAACCGGCTGTGTCCATGAGAACTATAGGGATGCCTTCAATATGAATAGAGGATTCTATAACATCCCTAGTGGTTCCAGGAATAGGTGTGACAATGGCGCGCTCCTCGTTTAGGAGGCGATTTAGGAGACTTGATTTTCCCACATTCACGCACCCTACGATGACGGTCTTGATTCCATCCATCCAGATTCTTCTCTTTTCGTGGCCCGCCATGGCTTCTTCAATGGGTTCGAGAACATCTTTCAGTATGCGCTGGGCCATCTCTTTGCTGGAGATGTCGGCATATTCTTCCTCCGGAAAATCAATGGCGACTTCAATATGAGCCAGAATCTCCACGATTTTTTCCCGCAGGCCTTCAATTTCTGTCCTGAAATTTCCCTTGATCTGCTGAGAGGCGAGGCGCAGCCCTATTCTTGATTTCGAATTGATAAGATCCATAATGGCTTCAGCCTGGGTCAGGTCTATCCTTCCGTTGACAAAGGCCCTGAAAGTGAACTCGCCGGGGTTGGCCAGCCGTGCGCCCTCTCTGAGGACAATCCTTAGGATCACGGAAAGAAGGAGATATCCACTATGGGAGTTTATTTCAACCACATCTTCCGTAGTATAGGAATGGGGGGCCTTCATGAAGGAGAGCAGGACTTCATCGACCATTTGTTCGGAGGAGGGATCAACAAGATGCCCGAGATATAATCTATGGCTTTGGAACTCCTCGACAGGTTTTTGGGGTTTGAATACTCTTTTAACGATTTGGTGGGCAATGGGACCGCTTATTCGGACGATCCCAATTCCTGCCGGGCCGACTGGTGTGGCCACTGCAGCGATGGTGTCTCTATCCAGATGATTGTCAGACATGATTCGAAGGCGCAGGCCGGGTCTGGTTACTGAATGCTGGATACTGGGTGTTGGACCCTGAACCCAGAACACTGAACCCCTATGCCTTCCCCCTTTCACTCACTTTTTGGGGATAATTAAAACTTTTTTAAGAAGACCGTCACCTTTACTCTTTGTATTCAGAGCCTCATCAGGTTTGAGTGTCAGGTGAATGATGCGTCTTTCATGAGGATTTAGGAGGTTAGTTGCTACCGTTTTTTTGGTCTTTTTTGCCTTTTCACCCATGTCGCGAGCCATCTCGACTAGAGATTCTTCCTGCCTTTTGCGATAGTCCTCCGAGTCAACAACCACCCTCACCTTTTTGTCGGAGGTCTTATTCGCAATCTTGTTGACGATGAACTGCAGTGCATCCAGGGTTTTTCCTTTTCGGCCAATCAAGAGCCCTGATTTATCACCCTTTATATGGAGGGCGATATTGCCGTTCACTCGCTGAGAATGAACGGTTGTCTCAACCGGAATCCGGGAAAGGATATTCTCAAGGATCTCTTTAGCAGAAGCGAGTTCGCTTTCGTCCTGAGAGTCTCTTTCGGCTGTTTCGGGTTCCGCATGATTTGCCTCTATAGTTTTGGTCTCTTCATGATGGGTAGTTTGTGTTTCCGTGGTTACTTTGATCTTGGCTTTTTTACCGCCAACCAACCCGAAGATACCTGCAGAGCCCGGTTCCAGAATGTCAATTTCCAGTTCTTCTGCAGGGATATTCAATTCACGTGAAGCCTGTTCAATGGCTTCTTCAGTTGTCCTTCCTTCGAATTCAAATGTTTGCATGCCAGTCCTCCGATAAATCAAGTTCTACTTCGCTTCATACCATATTGTTGAACTATGGTGAGAATATTGCTTACAAACCAGTAGAGCACAAGGCCAGAGGGAAAGTTGATAAACATAAACGTGAAGATAAGAGGTAAAAACATCATCATCTTCGCCTGCGCAGGATCTCCCACAGTCGGAGTCATCTTCTGTTGGATGAACATGGAAGCCCCCATGAGTAACGTCAGCACGGGGATTCCGTAAGGGGGCTGCATGAGTGGGATTCGAAAAGAAAAGTTGAACAGACGGTCAGGCGCAGACAGATCGGTGATCCAGAGTACGAAAGGAGCGTGCCTCAGCTCAATACATCTTCCCAGAACTCTGAACAAGGCCAAGAACACAGGGAACTGAATGAGTAGCGGCAGGCATCCTCCCATGGGATTCACTTTGTAGGTCTTATAGAGTCCCATCAATTCCTGGTTCATCTTTTGTTTGTCGTCTTTATACTTTTCCCTGATCTTGGCCATGTGAGGCTGCAGCTTTTGCATCTCCCTCATGGACTTTTGACTCTTGTAGGTAAGAGGCCAGAACAGGAGCTTGACAAGGATCGTCAGCAAAATGATGGCAACCCCGTAGTTCTTCACATACTTGTTAAAAAAGAGTAAAATATAGAGCAGGGGTTTGGCGATAATGTCGGTCCAGCCAAAATCAACAGCCTGATCGAGGTTTTTGCCGATTTTCTTTAAGACATTGAGATTCCGAGGCCCCAAGTAGAGGGTGAGTTGGGACGAGGCTTGTTCCTGCGGCGCAAGCGAGAGGGGAGGATGGATGTAGGTAGCCCTGAGAACACCTGAGGGGAGGAGTTCTCCCCTGAAACTTCCATTCTCCGGGTCATCCGGAATAACGGCGGTCAAGAAATAGGCATCCTCATAGGCCATCCATTCAATACGGCCGGAGAGGAGTTTCTGCTCTTCCATCTTTTTGGGCTTGATTTCTTCGAGTCCCCTGTCCAGGAAAAGGGCCACCCCCATGAAGGAATAATACCCTCTCTTTTTTTCCGGAGGAATGTTGTTGACAGAGGCATTCAAGTTCCCTTCAACTTGATGTCCGGATAAGTTCAATAGGGTGATGATCAAGTCAACCTTATAGGTGTCCGGATAGAAACGGAAGGTCTTCTCTACGGAAATCCCGTCAGGACGCATGGCATGAAATGTCAGATCTTGGGGTGAAGACTCGGGACCGAGGGATAGGTCGCCTTTATCCACATCGTAAAAGATTCTGTTTTTCTCTAGGGTCGATTGGGTTTTGAAACTGGTTTCCAAGAGATCTTCGCCACTTCCCTCTGATGTGGCCAACTCAATCAAAGGGGAATCTTCCTTCAGCGTTTCATGATAGTTTTTTAGTTTGAAGCTCCTAATGGTGGCTCCTGCGGTGGAAAAGATGGCCTTATAAAAAGGTGTTTCGACCTTAATTTCTTTGTCCTCAATCTTTTTGTCCTCGATTAGAGGGACCGCAACCTCTTCAATCCTTGAGGGCATAACAACCTCAGGAACAGGCGTGACAGGGGGGCGGGAAAGGGGTGTTTCCTTTTCAAGCGGGCTGATGTCTTCTGTGGGGGCTTGCTGTTTTTTAGGTCCGAACAGATATGACCAACTGATCATGACCAAAAAAGACAAAACAAACGCGAAGATCACTCGTTTTTCCATATTTATAAAACCAAAATCGGGAATCAGGAGCTAAAAATCCTTTTCCCCTTCATTGAATTCCATGCTCTTCTTCTACGACCAGCAAAAGAAATACGGCTGTCTGCTTTCCCAGCGGAATCAGGCCAGAGGATCATACCCTCCTGGATGGAAGGGGTGGCATTTGCAGAGTCTGATCAGCGACATGGCGCCTCCCCTCCAAACTCCGTATTTCTCAATGGCTAGGCGGGCATACGTCGAACACGAGGGATAGAAACGACAGGCTGGAGGTATGAATGGAGAGACTATTCTTTGATATGCTGCAATGAGGTAAATGGGGACTAATTTCACCTTATATATGTAACTCTTTATCCAGGATAATCTCACCTAGTTCCTCTTTTGTCTCCCAAAGATTGAGACCATGGGCCCCTTTCTTTGCTGTGATGACGATATCGTAACCTTGGGGAAAATGGGCTTTGTGCAATCGATAGAATTCTCTAACGAGCCGCTTGATTCTGTTCCTCTGCGCGGAGTTTCCTATCTCTTTGGTTACGGTTATCCCCAGTCTCGTAGTGCCCAGCCCGCTCTCTTTGAATATCACCGTAAAATGAGGTGTATGGCGTCTTTTGCCCAGCCTATTCAGATTGACAAAATCCTTTCGATTCAATAACCTCTCGGATTTTGAAAATGCAAATGATGTCATCCAGAGTCAACGTTTCTTCCAAACATTCCCGGTTTAAACCGTTATTCGCTTCCTTCCCTTAGCTCTTCTACGGCTCAAGACCTTCAAACCCCCTTTGGTGCTCATTCTGGCCCTGAAGCCGTGTTTGCGGACTCTCTTTAAGTTACTTGGTTGATATGTTCTTTTCATGGCTCTTATTACTTAATTTTAAGATTGATTTCCTTGTAAATTTGTAAGTAAAATACATGGTTAAGGATTTGTCAAGGGGATTAATCTCGGTTCTTGATTCCAATTCTCGTATTCCTTGTGAACAGTATTCTGTAACTTATTGAAAACGTAGAATATTCTTAAAGGAGATAGTAATGTTATTGGATCCCATATTGGGCCTATTCTCTAATGATCTGGCAATTGATCTGGGGACAGCAAACACACTGGTCTATGTCAAGGGCAAGGGAATCGTTCTCAGTGAACCCTCCGTTGTGGCGGTCAGAAAAGGAGAGAGGGGAGATTCAAAGGTTTTAGCTGTCGGCAAAGAGGCAAAGATGATGCTGGGGCGTACTCCCGGAAACATCGTGGCCATTCGCCCCATGAAGGATGGGGTCATAGCCGATTTTGAAATCACGGAGGCCATGCTTCGTCACTTTATCAGAAAGGTCCACAATCGAAGAACACTCGTGAGGCCACGAATTATTATCTGTGTTCCTTCCGGGATTACTCAGGTAGAAAAGAGGGCAGTTCGGGAATCGGCGGAATCGGCAGGGGCCAGAGAGGTCTTTCTTATTGAGGAGCCCATGGCGGCGGCGATTGGCGCCGGATTACCTATTACCGAGCCCACGAGCAACATGGTCGTAGATATTGGTGGTGGCACGACGGAAGTGGCTGTGATCTCTTTGGCGGGTATTGTCTATAGCAAATCTGTCCGCGTGGGTGGCGATAAGATGGACGAAGGGATACTGCAGCACATCAAGAGAAAATATAATCTTCTTATCGGTGTCTCCACCGCTGAAGTCATCAAAACCACCATCGGAAACGCCTATCCTCATGACCAATTGGAAACCATTGAAGTCAAAGGACGCGATCTCGTAACCGGTATTCCAAAGATTTTGACCATCGATTCGGATGAGGTGAGGAAGTCGATTTCAGAACAGGTGGAAGCCATTGTGGAGACGGTGCGTATTGCACTGGAGCAGACTCCGCCGGAACTGGCTGCAGATATTGTAGACAGAGGGATTGTTTTGACGGGTGGGGGTTCGCTGCTTAAGAACCTGGATATACTCCTGAGAGAGGAGACCAAATTGCCCATCACGATTACAGAGGATCCCTTGTCCACGGTCGTCCTAGGCTGCGGCAAGACATTGGATAATATTTCCGTATTAAGAGAAGTCATGATCAAATAGTCAAAGGAGTCCGAAAGGGCCTCTTTCTTTTGTATTTGTGTTTGTGAAAGACCTTCAATCATCGAGCCACAAGGCCGAAACATCAGAAGGTGAATTTCAATTCCCAAAACTGCTATTCATGAGGTTATCAAAGAGAGTCATTGTTTGATCTAAGGAAGTTCAGAACAGTCTGGATATGGCTTATACTTGTCTTCGTCATCCTCGTCTTGGTTTCTTCGAAGTTAGGGGGGAAGGGGAGATGGAATCCGGCTGAAAAGATCATTGTTGAAATCACCGCACCATTTCAGAGATTCATCAGAAGCACTATTGATACGACGAAAGCTATCTGGTTCAAATATTTCGCCTTGATCCAGGCCCACAATGAAAACACCCTTCTGAAGCGGGAAATAGACCTTCTTCGAATGGAGAACTCCCGATATCAGGAAAGACTCACCACCCACGAACGCCTTCAGGAACTCCTGCAGTTCAAAGAAACCTATGACTGGCCTGTGTTAGCGGCTCAGGTCATCCTCCGCGATCCAAGCGGATGGTTTGAATCGGTGATCATCGATAAGGGTGAAGATTCCGGGTTGAAAGTCAATATGCCGGTGGTCAATGCCCGGGGTGTTGTCGGCCGCTTGGTTTCAGTGTCAGCGGATTATGCCAAGGTCCTACTTATCATAGATCAGAATAGTTCTGTAGACTGTATTATCCAGCGCTCAAGAGATGGGGGGATTGTAAAGGGACTCTCTTCAAATGTTTGCAGGCTTGATTATGTGCTCGAAACAAGTGACGTGGAGGTCGGAGACAAGGTGGTTACTTCCGGCCTGGGAGGTGTCTACCCGAAAGGCTTGGATGTGGGCGAAGTATTGACAGTTGTCAACACCCCGGGTGAGTTGTTTAGAGATGTTAAAGTCAGACCTATGGTCGATTTTTCGAAGTTGGAAGAATTGCTGGTCATTCTAGAGGAGGCTCCGTTAGGGAACCAATGGGAAGAAGAAGACTGATTTCATACATCTTTCTCTGGATGGTCTCTCTCTTATTTGTACTCATGAAAGGGGGCATCATTAACTTTTTCGGGATTCATTTCTTCGATATCGATCTCGTGATTATCATCACCACATACTTTTTGCTCATGGATGAAGAGACGGGCGCAGGCGTCTTCGCGCTGAGCCAGGGACTTCTGATAGACATCTATTCGGGAGGCCCACTGGGGCTTTTTACACTCCTCTATTTGATGCTTTTTTTGAGTATTCATATCGGGTCTGGCCTCTTGGACATCCGCTCAGCAAAGGGCCAGGCGATCATTATCCTGATCGCCGTCCTATTAAAAGGGGGCTTGTTGATTTCCTTCTTGCACATCTTTTCCTTCGAGATTCATGTTTCATATCCTATTCTCTGGGCGTTTGCCGGTTCAGGAGTCTGTTCGGGCCTTATTGGGCCGTTGATTCTCCGCGTTTTTCATTGGGTGGGGATGCTGATAGAGGGTCCGAGAGAGGGTGATTCGGAGAACGGCATATGGATATGAAGTTAAAGGAATCGCTTATATGAGAAGCTCGGGTTTTGATGCAGTCTCCATAGAGATTCTAAACAGACGTCTCAAGATAGTCACACTCTGTGTGATTGCTGCTTTTGTTGTTTTGGTGTCAAGACTGTGGTTTCTTCAGATACTCAAAGGTCCGAACTACAGGGACCAGTCCGACCATAATCGCATCCGTCTCCAGGATATCCCCCCTGCCCGGGGAAAGATCTTTGATCGTAACGGAGATCTGCTTGTCGATAACCGGCCTTCCTACAATCTCTACATCATCCCCGAAGAAATCCAACATAGGGATCAGCTTCTTGAGCGCCTCAGAAGGCTGATAGGTCTTGATCCGCGAGAGGTGGAGAAGAAATTTGACAAGACATCTCGTCTGTATCCATTCAAACCCATTCTTGTCAAGAGAGGTATGTCTCGTAAAGAGCTGGCCGTAATTGAGACGCAGCTCTTTGATTTGCCGGGTGTTGACATCCAACCACACCCACAACGATACTATATTCATAAGAGCTTCGCATCTCACTTGATCGGGTATTTGGGGGAAATCAGTGAAGAGCAGTTGAATAGCGGCGAATACAAAGGCAATAGGGCAGGAGATCTTATAGGCAAGGACGGTGTGGAAAGGAAATGGCAGAAGGATTTGTTCGGAATCAGAGGAGGGGCACAGGTGGAGAGGGATGCTGCAGGGAGATACCTTAGAGTCATATCCAGCAGACCGGCCACCCCCGGTCTAAATGTCTGGTTGACCATCGACATGAACCTCCAGATGATTGCTGAGGCAGCTCTTGCCGGGAAGAGGGGAGCAATTGTGGCCTTAGATCCCAACAACGGAGAGATCCTTGCCCTTGCCAGCAGTCCCGCCTTTGATCCTAATGCCTTCATCGATGGGTTGGATAAAACGGAGTGGGAAAGGATTAATTCTACTGAAAATACACCGCTCCTGAATAGAGCCATTTCCGGTCAATATCCTCCCGGCTCGATATTCAAGATGGTCATGGCCATGGCGGCTCTAGAGGAGGGTGTCATTGATCCGGAAGAGGAAGTCCTTTGTACGGGGACTTATCGTGTGGGAAAAAATGACGTCCGCAGCTGCTGGAAAGTGGTGGGGCACGGCAAGGTTTCTCTTTATGAAGCCATTGTGGGGTCTTGCGATGTCTATTTTTATAGATTGGGAGAGCTCCTTGATGTGGACACCATCGCCCGCTATTCAAAGGCCTTTGGCCTTGGCGAGAAGACAGGCTTTGAAATCGGTTCTGAAAAGCCGGGACTTGTTCCCACGAGTGAGTGGAAGCTCAAGACCCGGCATGAGCCTTGGCAGAGAGGGGAGACCATTTCTCTGGCTATTGGACAGAGCTTTCTGCAAGTGACACCGCTGCAGGCAGCGGAAATGATTTCCGCCATGTTTAATGGGGGCTATCTTTACCAGCCAAAGGCCGTCAAACGGGTAGGGAAGGATGAGACAAGCGTTTATAAGTTTGCTCCCACTTTGAGGGGACAAGTCAAGGTTAGCCCGGAAAACATGGAACTGATCAAGAAGGCCCTAGTAGGTGTGGTCCACGAGACCCAGGATAACACCGGAAGGAGGGCCAAAGTCAAGGGAATCTCGGTTGCCGGAAAGACGGGTACAGTCCAGGTCGTGGGTCTTAAGAAGACTGAGGCCCTTGAAGAAGAGGGTGAGATTCCGGTTAAATTCAGAGATCATGCCTGGTTTGTGGCCATTGCACCCGCAGAGGATCCCGTTTTAGCATTGGCGATCCTCGTTGAACATGCCGGAAAAGGGGGAAGTGAGGCTGCAGCCCCCATTGCCAAGGAGTTGTTTGAAGCCTATTTAGGAAGAGAACAAGATGTTTGACAGAAGACTGCTTCAGAACTTTGACTGGATCCTGCTCCTTTTGTTGATCCTGATCGCAGGCATCAGCATAGCGAATCTTTACAGCGCCACGGCCGCCATTAGAGATACGGGAGGATCCCAAATCTTTATGAAGCAGATCTACTGGTACCTCATCGGATTTTCAGTCCTTTTATTGATGACTACCTTTGATTATCACCTTCTTGAGAGACTAGCCTTCCCAGCCTATCTTCTCACCCTTTGTTTATTGGTACTGGTGTTTCTCAAAGGGGAGGTCCATTCGGGTTCTCAAAGGTGGTTGGAGTTCGGGGGGATTCGTTTCCAGGTCTCCGAGCTGGCCAAGATTGTCCTCGTTCTGACACTCGCCAAGTACTTTGGGGAGCAGGGTATGGATAGGGCATCTCGGCTGAGGGATTTGTGGCAACCTTTTCTTCTCATTGCTTTTCCATGTGTCTTGGTCGGTATAGAACCCGATTTGGGGACTGCCCTGCTTCTAGCCATTGTCTCTTTCAGCATTATCCTGTTCACAAAGGTCCACAAGAACTCCCTGTTGATTCTTTTCGCTGCCTTTCTTACCACGGCCCCTTTAATGTGGTTCTTTATGTTTGAGGAATATCAGCAGCAGCGCATTTTGAGTTTTCTCAGTCCGAACGCAGACCCTCTTGGGGCGAGCTGGCAAGTCAATCAATCGAAGATTGCCATCGGATCCGGTCAGTTCATTGGCAAGGGCTTTTTAGATGGCACGCAGACCCGGTTGCACTTTCTGCCGGAGCAACATACGGATTATATCTTTTCCGTGCTGGCTGAAGAATGGGGTTTTGTGGGGGGAGTGATTCTGCTTTTACTTTATCTCCTGTTGATCCTCTGGGGGATCAATATTGCCAAGAATTCCATGGATCGGTTTGGCTCCATTGTCGCTTTAGGTATAATCACCCTTGTCTTTTGGCAGTTGTTTATCAACGTGGGTATGATCACAGGATTGTTGCCTGTGGTAGGCATCCCTCTTGTCCTGCTAAGTTATGGGGGATCGTCCATTGTGGTCACCATGGCGGGGATGGGACTGCTGATGAATATCAGCATGCGGCGCTTTATGTTTCAGTAGTCTATTGTTCTTTTTCCTCCTGACGGGCTCGAGCTTCATCCATCAGCGATTGAGCTTTGCTCCGCAGTTCCAGATAATCCTTGCGAAGGCGAGAATTGGCTCGATGCATCTTTTCCATATAGGCTTGTTCTTTGTGTGAAACATGGCGTAATCCCATTAGGTCAAGACGCCCCCGGATGACTGCCCCCTCCGGAACCTTGATGTGACTTTGAAGAGTCGCTTGCATAATGATTGCTCCCATACCGATCCATACGGAGTCCTCAATCGTCGCGCTGTAAACCATAGACCTCATGGATAGAAAACAATCCGCGCCAATAATACAAGGGCCGTGGATGGCCACGCCGTGTGCAACAGTGGTCCTGCGGCCAAGGGTAACCGATTTGCCCCCGTGGCTGTGGATGATGACCCCGTCCTGGATATTGACCTCTTCCTCGATGACGATACGTTCAACACGCCCCTCCGGCCCCAGCTCATCCGCGCGAATCACCGTCAAAGGGCCTATAAATACATCGGCTGCGATTTGGACGTTGCCGATAATCTGGGCCGACGGATCGATGAGTGAAGATGGATGGACCACGGGGTGATCGCCCGCAAGATTGGGACGAATATTGCTCGAAAGGATTGGCATAACGATCCTCCTGCCTGTCTTGAACCTCTGTTTATTGGTTATGGTGAATCTTTTAATATCGTCTTCCTGATTCTTTGAAAATCTATCAAACAAGAGAGCATAGGTAAATTATTGCCGAGTGTCAAGAAGAGACAGGCCTCCCTGATCCACCATCAAGATGTCATCTTCTGTGTTGCCTTCGGTCACTTCTCCTTGCGGCGTATTGATCATACGCCTCAGTCGGCGCTTCTCGGCGCCTTGCATCTGACAACTTGCGGCGCCCAGGGTTCTCACAAAATACACTATCTTCAGTACATAGATGGAGATTTGATGGTGGGTTATAGGGGCTCTTGCGTGGACTACGTCTTCTCGATATTAAGGAGGAAAGATAGGGTCATTTCCAAGCAGAGAATACGGACGTTTATTTTTAGTTTAAAAATTGAGTTAAAGTGAGATGAAATGTTTGATATGGGGTAAAGTTTGGTATGTAGCCCATCTCATCATGACGAGATCTTTCATGGGTTTGGAGTCTTTGCTTCTTATCAGATTTCCTTAGAAGCCCCCTCTTTAAAAGGGGGTTTAAGGGTACTTTGTGAATTTTTTTTCTTGAAATGAAAAAACCCGTGTGATATTGATTTGGCGCCTTTTGAAAACAGGATTTGACATGAAGCAACGAAACCAGATCGATGCATTTTTGAGTGCCGATACCGACTTTGAAGGAAAGCTGTCTTTCAAAGGTTCGGTTCGCATAGATGGCCGTTTCAAGGGCGAGATTTTCACCGACGGAACTTTAATCGTGGGTGAGACGGCTTCTCTGGAGAGCAATATACAAGTCTCTCATATCATTATCAGTGGAGAGATTCGAGGGAATATCATAGCCTCTGATCGGATTGAGATAAATGCCCCGGGAAAGGTCTTTGGCAATATTGAGACCCCCACGTTGTTGATAGCGGAGGGTGTTGTCTTTGAAGGGAATTGTAGCATGCAAAAAGTAAAGGAGCCAGGAGAGAAAAAGGTGGCTTCGATCAAAGACGTTGTAAAGGAATCATAGGAGGTTCCAACCCGGAGAAGCTTTTACAAGAGAGCCCCTTCTATAAGACTTGGTGATGGATCACTTTTCTGCATTTCAAGAATACCGATCTCGTTGATTGAGAATCCCCGGTAAAAAGGGACCTTAGTAAGCCATGGATATATATCCTAACATTACTGTATTCATTCAGATCGTCAATTTTCTTTTTCTTCTCCTTATTCTCAATATTGTTTTTTACAAGCCAATTCGTAGAATATTAGGCCGGAGATCAGAGGAAGTGAGAGGCCTGTATGAGAGCATCGAGGATTTTCGCGAGAAATCAGATCAATACATCAAAGGCCTTGAAGAAAGCTACAATGGAGTGAGGGACGACGGCTTCAAGGAAAAGGATAAGCTGAAGAAGGCGGGAACGGAAGTGGAAAAAGAGATCCTGCAGGAGGCGATCTCTTCAGCAGAGGCGAAGATCGGTAAGGCCAGGGATGAAATCGATCGCAGTATAACGGGTGTCCGTCAATCGCTGGAAGATGAGTTGAATATGTTCTCAAAGGAACTTGCAGAGAAGATACTTGGGAGGGGTGTCTGATGGGTCGAACGAAGATGAAAGGTTCGAGATGGACCATCGCCATCCTCCTTTTTACCTTGTTCTTTCTTCTCTTTAGCGGGATGGCATTAGCGACTGAAGATGATCATGCCAACAGTCCTGAAGCGGTTGAGGAAGGCGCCAGTGGGGAAGGACATGACGCAGATCGCACTGCTGATCTTATGGACCTGTTGGGTCGTTTTTTGAATTTCACGGTATTGGTGATTGTCCTTGTCGTGGTTGTAAAAAAATTCAGAGTCAAAGATATGCTGACGGCCCGGATTGATGAGATCAGGCAGAAACTGGATGATCTGAAGAAGGAAAAGGAAGAAACAGAAAGTAAATATCAGGAAGCCGAAAGGAAGCTCAGAGACTTTGAAGGTGAGAAACAGGATATTATCGAGCAGTACCGGAAAGAGGGTGAAGCGGAAAGGGACAAGATTATCGCCGAAGCCCAAAAGAGATCAACGCAGATTCTGAAGCAGGCCGAGTTGACGATCCAACAAGAAATGCAATCGGCTAAGAAGAGACTGCGGGAAGGCGTGGTCGAGCTTGCAGCCCAAAGGGCCGGTGAGATCATGGCTAGAGAGATGACGGAAAAAGACCAGGATCGACTGGTTAATGAATTCATAAAAAAGGTGGGGGACTTACATTGATCGGATCAAAGGTTTCCAAACGTTATGCCAAGGCCCTTTTCAGCCTGGGGCAAGAAGACGGCAACTTTGAACAAATTGGTCGGGAATTGTTGGAGTTTGTAAAGTTCTTTAGAGATAATGAGGACTTTCGGAAGGTTATGTCTAATCCCATCTTTGCCTTGGAGGACAGAAAGAAAATTCTGGAAATCGTTTTAGACAAGAGCAACTTCTCAGGCTTAATGAAAAATTTCCTTCACCTCCTGCTGGATAAGAGCCGCATGGAGGCCATAGAGACCATCGCGGATCACTATTCCGGCCTAACGGACGCGGTATCCGGTATCGCAAGGGCAGAGATCATCACGGCGATGCCTCTCAAAAATGAGTCTCTGGAAGGGATTGAGGGATCGCTTGAGAGGTTGACCTCTAAGAAGATCAAAATAGAGATCAGGGAAGACAAAGACCTTATCGGAGGGATCGTCGTCAGGATCGGGGATCTGGTTCTAGACGGGAGTGTCCGGGCGCAACTTGAAGGGCTTAAAGAATCTTTTTAATAAGGGGTAAATAGAACCGATGGAGATTAGAGCAGAAGAAATAAGTCAGGTTATCAGAGGCCAAATCAAAGATTATGAGAAAAGGGTTGAAGTGAGTGAGACCGGAACCGTGCTTTCCGTTGGTGACGGGGTCGCTCGCGTCTATGGTGTTCAAAAGGCAATGGCCATGGAGATGCTGGAGTTCCCCGGCGGAATCTATGGTCTCTGCCTCAATCTGGAGGAGGATAATGTCGGTGTCGCGATTATGGGTGACGATACCAAGATCAAGGAAGGAGACACTGTAAAGAGAACCGGGCGTATCGCGGAAATCCCCGTGGGTGAGACGGTCCTCGGGCGCGTGATCGATGCGGTGGGCAATCCCCTTGATGGTAAAGGCCCTCTCAATGCCACCGAATTCCGCAGGATAGAGATGGTGGCCCCTGGCGTTATCCATCGTCAGCCTGTGTCTGAGCCCATGTACACGGGAAGCAAGGCCATCGATTCCATGACTCCTATAGGAAGAGGGCAGCGGGAGTTGATCATTGGTGACCGCCAGATCGGTAAAACCGCCGTGTGTGTGGACGCTATTCTCAATCAGAAAAATACGGATATCTATTGTATTTACGTGGCCATAGGGCAAAAGAAATCCACTGTGGCACAGGTGGTCGATATTCTTGAGAGAAACGGCGCCATGGAATACACCACCGTGGTTTCTGCCTGCGCCAGCGACCCGGCAACACAACAATTTCTCGCCCCATATTCCGGTTGTTCCATTGGTGAATATTATCGTGACAATGGCAAGCACGCCCTGATTATCTATGACGATCTCTCCAAACAGGCCGCCGCGTACAGGCAGGTCTCTTTGCTACTCAGACGGCCGCCGGGACGAGAGGCTTTCCCGGGCGACATCTTTTACAACCACTCCAGGCTTCTAGAACGGGCAGCCAAAGTCAACGACGAATTAGGGGCCGGATCCCTGACGGCGCTACCCATTATTGAGACCCAGGCGGGAGACGTCTCCGCGTATATTCCCACCAACGTGATCTCCATTACCGACGGTCAGGTCTATCTTGAACCGGGTCTCTTCTTTTCAGGGGTTAGACCTGCCATCAATGTGGGATTGTCGGTCTCCAGGGTCGGTGGCGCCGCGCAGACAAAGGCCATGAGGAAGGTGGCTGGGACCCTTAAACTGGATATGGCACAGTTCAGGGAACTGGAGGCCTTTGCTCAATTCGGCAGTGATCTGGATAAAGCCACTCAGCGCCAACTGGAGCGCGGTCGGCGATTGGTGGAAGTGCTCAAACAACCCCAATTCAAACCCATGTCGGTTGAAAAAGAGATCGTGATCCTTTTTGCCGGAGCCCACGGTTATCTGGATGCGTACACGGTGGACTCGGTCAGTGAATATGAGACCCAGATGCTCGAATTCATGGAGAGCAAGCATGCCGATATTTTGAGTGAGATCAAAGAAAAAGGCGCCATCAGCGATGAGTTGGAAGAGAAAATGAAAAAGGCGCTGGATGAGTTTAAGGGTGTTTTTCAACCATCAGCTACTTAACTTTTTACCATAGCAATATCAGCACACCCTTTCAGACATGCCCCTAGGTTCAGGAGAACATGGGAGGGGGCCGATTTAAGTCGAGCGGGTGGTCGTGGAGAAGAGGAATAAATGGCGAGTCTGAGAGACATACTTCAAAAAATCGGGGCTGTTAAAAAGACTAAGCAGATTACCAGGGCTATGAATATGGTGGCTGCTTCGAAACTGCGGAATACCCAAGGGAAAATGGAGAACTTCAAACCCTATGCCGGGAAGTTTGCCAAGGTGCTCGGGAGTCTTGCCAGCCGTATTGATCCGGATATCCATCCATTGCTGGTTAAAAAAGAACAGATCTCAAGGGTTGAGCTCCTCCATTTCACGGCGGACAGGGGACTGTGTGGATCTTTTAATGTCAATACAATTAATGTGGCAGAGAAATGGGTCAAGGAACAACAAGCGCAGAAAAGAGATTGCGGCTTGACCCTAGTGGGAAAAAAGGGACGTGACTATTTCAAGAAGAGGGGCTATTCCATCACGGCATCCCACACGAACATCTATGGAACTGTGGATATCTCCTTTGTTAATCAGATGACCAGGGAATTCATCGAAAGATATCTCAGTGATGAAGTCGACGAGATCTATATGATCTATACACGTTTTCTGGGCGTGGCGAAACAGGAGCCGTCCCTAGTCAAATTACTTCCTATAGAACCCCCGCAGACTGAGGAGGAAACACAGGAGGGTGTATCGGAATATCTTTGTGAACCGGGAGCGGAGGAGCTCATGCTGGAGTTACTGCCCAAGCATGTGAGTGTCCAAATATTTAATGCCTTTCTCCAGAATGAGGTCAGCGAGCACGCGGCCAGGATGATGGCCATGGACAATGCGACAAAGAATTGCGGTGATCTCGTTGAGAATCTCACTCTGGTCTATAATAAGGCTCGACAGGCGGCCATTACAGCGGAATTGATGGATATCGTTGGTGGTGCCGAGGCCATAAAGGAAGCATAGAGAATAAGAGGCGAAATCCTCAACTAAGGAGGTCTTGACTGTATTATGAATGAGGGCAAAGTAGTTCAGGTTATGGGTCCTGTAGTGGACGTTGAGTTTTCTGAAGGAGAACTTCCAGCGATTTTTACGGCGCTACATATTACAAACCCGACCATCGATGATACCGAGGACAATCTGGTGGTGGAAGTCGCCCAGCACTTGGGAGACAATGTGGTCCGGTGTATTGCCATGGATGTGACGGATGGTCTTGTGCGGGGAATGATGGCAAAGAATACGGGGAATCCCATTCTCATGCCTGCCGGAGATCCCACTCTCGGGCGTGTGATGAACGTGGTGGGGAGACCGGTGGACGGACTTGGTCCCATAGAAGCGACGGAGTTTCGTCCCATTCACCGCCATGCCCCGGAATTTACGGAACAGGACACTTCGGTGAATGTCCTAGAGACAGGGGTTAAGGTCATCGATCTCCTGGTTCCATTCCCCCGTGGCGGGAAAATGGGGATGTTCGGCGGTGCCGGTGTGGGCAAGACCGTGGTCATGATGGAGATGATCCATAACATCGCCATGGAGCACGGCGGTATCTCTGTTTTTGCCGGTGTCGGAGAGAGGACAAGAGAAGGGAACGACCTTTATCTGGAGATGAAGGAGTCTGGTGTCCTTCCTAAGGCCGCACTGATCTATGGCCAGATGACGGAACCCCCCGGAGCCAGGGCAAGAGTGGCCCTGTCGGCCCTGACGGCGGCCGAGTATTACCGGGATGATAAAGGACAGGACGTGCTCCTCTTTATAGACAATATATTTCGATTTACACAAGCGGGATCTGAAGTCTCCGCCCTTTTAGGACGGATCCCCTCTGCGGTGGGTTATCAGCCGACCCTGGGGACAGACCTAGGTGAGCTTCAGGAGCGGATTACTTCCACGACCAAAGGATCTATTACATCAGTCCAGTGTGTCTATGTGCCTGCTGATGACTTGACGGACCCGGCGCCAGCCACCACCTTTGCTCATCTGGATGGAACTGTGGTCCTCTCACGCGCCCTCACCGAACAGGGGATCTATCCTGCTGTGGACCCCTTGGACTCAACGTCCCGAATCTTGGACGCCAATTACGTGGGAGAGGAACACTATGAAGTTTCAAGACAGGTTCAGCAGATTCTCCAGAAATACAAGGACCTTCAGGACATCATTGCCATTCTGGGTATGGATGAACTCTCTGACGAAGACAAACTAACAGTGGCTCGAGCCCGAAGAATCCGGAGATTCCTGTCCCAACCTTTCCATGTGGCCGAGGTCTTTACCGGAACAAAGGGGAAGTATGTGCCAGTGACAGAGACTGTAAAGGGTTTCAAGGAAATTGTTGAGGGTAAGCATGACGATCTGCCTGAGGCGGCCTTCTATATGGTGGGGACCATAGAGGAGGCACAGGAAAGGGCAGAGAAGATAGCTGTGGAAAGCAAATAGAGGTTTTTAACCTATGGGAAGAATATTCTTGGAAGTGGTGACACCCCAAGGAGTCCTGGTGAGTCAGGAGGTGGATTCGGTGGTTGCGCCGGGGACTGAAGGAGAATTCGGCGTATTGCCGGATCATGTACTCTTTCTGTCAGGCATAGTCCCGGGAGAGCTTCGATACATATCGGGATCTGTTAAGGGCTCCATGGTCGTGACAACCGGTTTTGCGGAGGTCTCAGACGACAAAGTCTCTGTACTGGTGGATGCAGCCGAAAAGACCGGTGAAATCGATGGAGAACGAGCACAACAGGCTATGGAAAGAGCCAGGAAACGATTGGCGAAGGAACGAGGGAGTGAAGATGTCGATTTCGTTAGGGCGCAGCTTGCTTTAGAAAGAGCTATAGCCCGAGTGAAAGCTGTTAATAAAACCATATAATCCGTCATAAATCTGTTCGTTCATATGAGACCTTTGAAAAACGCCCCCTTTTGCCCAATCTCGGCGTCACGCTCAAATATTAATCCTCGAAATACTACAAGGTATTCCTGTGGTTAAGATTTTCGCGTTCCTTGACCTTGAACAATATTGAACATTTTTCAAAGGTCTCAATATGAAGATAAGGCAAGCCAACGGCTTGCCTTTTTTGTTGCTTTTTCCAGGGCTAAAAGATAGAATGTAAACATTAGGGTTTTAATATCGATGTAATATATCGAATTTCTTAATATTTTATCGTGGGTAGTTAGGCTTGTAGAGTGTCAAGGAGAGAGAGATTTGGTGGAGCCTTTAAAGGTCAGAATCCTTGATCACGAATATCTCATTAAGAGTGAGGAGAGTGAGGAGCAGGTCCGTAGAATAGCCGAATATGTCAATAACAAGTTGTTGGAGGCCATGACGAACACAAGAGGGCTCTCTGAGAGTAAGAGGACTATATTAGCCGCTCTTGATATTGCCAGTGATTATTTTCAACTGCAAAAAGAGCGGGATGATCTCGTTGCCCACTTGAGGGAACGAACAATAGAATTGATTCGGAGAATTGATTCCGTTGTGGATTGAAGGGTGAAGGTTTCGGCCATTCCTTTCAAAGGACATGGGTGGTTTCTTGGGTGTGACGAAAAGAGAATGGAAATCTCATTTGGTTGAGCTTGGAACGCAAGAACTATTTGAGAGAAATTGAGAACTAATCGCACCAGAATAAATGATATATTATATGACCTGTTTTATTATAATAGGTGGACAAACCTATTTTGTTAAAATAGGTGGGATTTAATTAAATATTCTATGCCAGAGCGCGTTGATTATATATTTAAGACTCGGGAACCATCTCCAGGCCAATCTGACAAATATCGGCCTCCTGTCTTAATTTTTCCCACGCTTGGGCAGCGTTAGTTCCCCAACTCATTCCACTTCTCTTTCCCCAATGCAAATCTTCCGGTGAACCTATGTCATGATAGCATAGGGCTCTACGATTGGATTTCGGACACGGCGGAAATCAGAGTAAACCATTCATCAGTCATATAATATGAATCCTGCGTCTTTTCATACGCCTTCGCAGAAGACCACGGGCTTGCCCGTGGATGAATGCGCAAACGATTCCCCAATGGGAGTCGAGGGCATAGGCTATGCTACGGCGTGATGTCGTGCCTAAACTGACGCGGATAAGCGCGTCGAAGCCGAAGGCGAAGACGGGCAACTTAATGAGAAAACGGGTTAACTCGTAAAACTCCATTCTAAACTTGTATAACGAATAAGATCATTGGCCAATCATTCAAACGAACGTTCAGCCGTGATGAAGTAAGAAAGGTGACTTAACATGACAATAAACATGCTTTTGATTCAAATGATTGGCGCCTTGGCGTGTGCGGGTATCCTGGGCGCTATCATTGGGTTTTTGGTCGTTAAAAGGGTCGGAAGAGGCGAAATTGAGTCTGCACGGAATTATAAGGAAAAAACTATCAATGAGGCCCACAGACAGGCGAAGACCATAAAGAAGGAGGCTTTGGTCCGGGCGAAAGATAACTTGTATCAGATGAAAGTGGAGTTTGAAGAGGACACCAAAGAGAAAAAGGAGCAGCTACTGGCTCTTGAAAAACGTCTGTATCATAAGGAGGAGATTCTAGACAAGAAGAGTGAACAATATGAAAAGAAAGAAAGTGCTCTTGTGGCGAAAGAGAAGAATGTAGCAATAATCGAAGAAGGTTTACTCAAGAGAAAAGAGGATCTTGACGGACTTCTCACCGAACAACAACGTGAATTGGAGAGATTAGCAGGCATATCGAGTCGAGAAGCAAAAGAGCTGCTCATGAAAAGCATGGAGTCTGATGCAAGGCATGAGGCGACAAAACTCATTCGGCGCATCGACAGCGAGGCAAGAGAGACGGCTAAACGAAAGGCGCAGGAGACTCTCGGACTAGCCATCAAGAGATATGCCGGGGAATACGTAGCTGAGAAGACTGTAAGTGTTGTCAATTTGCCCAATGATGAAATGAAGGGGCGAATCATTGGACGGGAAGGACGCAATATCAGGGCCATTGAAGCTGCGACTGGTGTGGATCTCATCATTGATGATACACCTGAAGCCGTTGTATTATCGGCTTTCAATCCAGTCCGCCGTGAGATAGCCAGGGTCTCCTTGGAGAGACTCATGGAAGACGGAAGAATTCATCCGGCTCGAATTGAAGAGATTGTGGACAAGGTTACTAAAGAAATTGAGGCGAGCATCAAAGAGGCTGGAGAACAGGCTACTTTCGATGTGGGTGTACATGGAATTCATCCGGAACTCGTCAAACTGATTGGGCGACTGAAATATCGCTCCAGTTACGCGCAAAATGTGCTTCAACATTCCAGGGAGGTCAGCTTTCTCTGCGGTGTGATGGCATCAGAGCTTGGATTGAACGTGAAAAGGGCCAAAAGGGCAGGTCTCCTCCACGATATCGGGAAGGCCGTGGATCACGAAGTAGAAGGTCCCCATGCTTTGATCGGATCGGATCTGGCCAAGAAATACGGGGAGTCCAATGAAGTGGTTCATTCTATCGCTGCCCATCATGAGGAAGTCCCCCCAGGATCCACTCTAGCCATTCTGGTTCAGGCAGCCGATACCCTATCGGGCGCCAGGCCGGGAGCGCGTCAGGAGATGCTGGAGTCTTATGTGAAGAGACTGGAGGACTTGGAGAGGATTGCCATGTCTTTCAACGGTGTGAATAAGTCCTATGCCATTCAAGCGGGTCGTGAGATCAGGATTATGGTCGAAGGGGAATCTGTAGGTGACAATCAGGCCTTTACACTCGCAAAAGACATTGCCAGGAAGATAGAGAAGGAACTGACTTATCCTGGGCAAATAAAAGTCACAGTCATACGAGAAACGAGGGCAGTGGATTATGCCAAATAGGGTGTTTATCATTAACCAATGACCAATGATAGATGGTCAATGACCTGTAAGGGAGTCTCTGAGGATGAAGACTCTTTTCAATAAAAAGGGAGACCCGATTGCCTACATATGGGATGATTACAGGGAAATCATTTACCTTACCGATGGATCTCCTGTCGCTTATCTCTACAACCAGGGCCATGTGTACGGGATCAACGGGCAACACCTTGGATGGTGGATAGAGGGGATACTTTACAATCATGATGGAGAGAGGGTTGGCTTTATCTCTAGCACCTGCCCTGTACCCGTTGGAAGAGAACCGGCTAAGCCTCAAAGACAATCCATGGATGAAATCAAGCCGAGATGGAAAGCCCCTCCATTGCCAAAGCTGAGTTTCAACTTTCCAGATATAGATCTTATAAGTCTGTTGAGGGAGGGCCAGGTCGTCAGGTCTTATGAAGAATCACCTTCCGTTGAATCTTAGGACTGACACCGCTAGTCAACTTTTTTCAATCGATCCCGAGTGTCGTGTCTCAGAAATAGCTTTCTTATTTTTTAGCAGGTTCTATGACACGTTGGGGGCATGGGGGTCTCTTTTCAGTTTCACCACCATCTATCCAGAGGTCGTGGAACGGCACCA
>CAZFMX010000026.1:0-37179 GCA_964520425.1 uncultured Desulfobacteraceae bacterium | reverse complement strand
CTCCAGGGTGAGTCGAAGCTTTCCCATTCTATCGGTTACAACCCCATGAAACAAGGGCTTTCGTCTTGTTGCGTACTCTTTTTGTTCACGGATTCAGGTATTAATTAAGATGAAGAATTCTAAATTTTAAAAGGATAGAATCATGAAAACTATTTTTTCTTTAATTGTATTTGCTTTGATGCTCTGTTCCCAATCTGTTTTGGCCCAACCAAATCAAAAAAATAGAGTAGTAATCTTGACAGATATTGAAGCAGACCCTGATGATACACAATCCTTGGTTCGGTTACTTCTTTATTCGAATCAAATTGATATAAAAGGATTAATTGCAACAACGTCTTGTTGGCACAGAAATATAGTCAATCCAGAATCAATTGAGAAAGTAATTCATACCTATGGTAAAGCGCGTATAAATCTTCTCAAGCATGAAACCGGATTCCAAAGTGCGGATGCATTATTAAAACTTGTAAAAAGTGGTTTACCAGAATATGGCATGCTGGGAGTCGGTGAAGGAAAAGATTCAAAAGGTTCGACCTGGATTATAAAGATTCTTGAAGAAAAGGACGAACGTCCTTTGTGGATATCTGTCTGGGGAGGCGTTAATACGCTTGCCCAGGCATTGTATAAAATTGATAAAACAAAAAATAAAGCAGAAGCCAAAAAGTTAATCTCAAAACTTAGAGTTTATACGATTTCCGACCAGGATGACAGTGGCATATGGATCAGGAATAATTTTCCCGATTTGTTTTACATTGTTACTCCGGGAGATCATTATGGCAGCGCAACATGGACTGGTATTAATACATTCGTTGATGGAATAAATAATGAAAAAATAATTAATACCTGGCAGGCACAAAACATACAGCAAGGCCACGGAACACTTGGCGCCGCATATCCAGATGTATCCTGGGGGGTCGAAGGGGATACGCCATCCTTTTTATCGTTAATACCCAATGGACTAAATGAACCTGAGCATCCCGAATGGGGCGGATGGGGTGGCCGATATGAATTATATAAACCGGATTTTGCCCTAACAAAAAAAGGCGGATCAATTGTTACACTCGCTCCAGAGACACGGGAAATATGGACCAATGCCATTGATAATTATACTCCATATATTCATAAAGAATACGGACGGGAAGTTGGAAAAGATACTGTTACCTTTACCGGGTATAAGGAGACTCTGTGGCGCTGGCGTGATGACTTTCAAAATGATTTTGCCGCCCGAATGAACTGGTGCACCATGTCATATCAGAAAGCCAACCATCCGCCGGTTCCGGTATTAGGGCATCCTGAACAAATAAACATAAAGTCAGGTGAAGGCTTTGGCTTAGATGCTTTTGATTCCTATGATCCCGACGGTGATAGTCTCAGCTTCCTGTGGTTTAACTATCCGGAGGCGGGTTCATACAAAAAATTAATAGCGATTGAGGGAGCGGAAAATTCGCGTAGGGCTTATGTGGTCGCTCCCAAGGTTGATAAAGAAGAAACGGCTCATTTTATACTGAAAGTTACTGATAAAGGAAAGCCCCAGTTATCAAGGTATAAAAGAATCATAATGAATATAATACCAAATTAATATGGCACATCCGCAAACTTGTCGCTTTACCGGATTGGCTGCAAAACTGCCAACCGGAAAGCTTTTCGTTAAACCTCAAAAGAGAACAATGAATGCAACCTAAAGCATGGCAAGCTTTTTTTTGGCCTCCGGTAATCGATCCGAAATACAGAAAAAGTGCAATTTGGATGGGTTGCTTTGCTTCATTCTTCTATGCTGTAATGTGGGGTCTTATGGCAATTGGGGGGCCCATTATTTACTTCTTCGAGACTCAAAATGTGGAAACACTTCACAAGTCATTTCAAGCAATTATTCATTTTATTATTGCATCATCAATCGGCTGGGGAATTTATAAAAAAAACAAAATCGCGACGGTTGCAGGTTTGTTTTTATCAATTGTCGGATTTATTAATTCCTTAGTAATTGGGGATTATAATGGTGGTCTTATGGCATGGCTATGCATAATTTTTATGTTCGTTCAATCCACTCGCGGAATATTTGCTCATCATTATGTAAGTAAAAGCTTGGAAACAGAAACTATGGAAAAATGAAACTAACCTGCAAATTCAGCCGACAGCTGACCGCGCCGCTTGATTTGTGCTGTTCAAGATTACATCAAGTAATCTATCGTTTTCAGCACCACCCCAAATTGAGAACTTCGATACGTAGTAAAAAGTCTACACACCACTAAATCTTTATCCCAATATCAGGATTACCGCACTCTAACTCAGGGTTTGCCCGACAGGTCGATTTTGAAACGCTTCCATGGCCTCTTTTTCTATGTCCTGGACCATGTGATTGTAACGGGGGGAGAAGTGAAACAAGGTGTAGTGTTTCACTCCAGCCAATCGGGCGAGGCTCCCAGCCTCTTTGGCCGTGAGATGGAATTTCTTCCGGGCGGCATCCCTGTCTCGGTCCAGGAATGCGGCCTCGATAAACAGGTGGTCAGAATTATATGCCAGCTTTATGGCCTTTTCGAAGTTCTCCTGGCTTCCCGCCATATCCGTAACGTAGGTTATCTTTTGGCCTGGGGATACGGTGGCAATCTTTTGGGCAAGCTCTCCCAGGATGAATTTTCTTTCCTTGGTCACGAGTCCTTGCTCTTTGTAGATGACGAGGAAATCACTCTTCGGATCCCTTTTTTCATAGAGGGCCTTCTTGAATTGAGTCAGCCATGGGCCCACGGGAAGGCCAAGTTCTTCTAATTCTCGTTTGTTGATATTGATATAAAAGTCTTCTGTTATGGAGAGACCAAGACAAGGAATGCGATGATCAAGCCATTCCGCTTCTACAAGAAACGAAGGCTCTCTCAGGAGAGTGCCGGTGAATATCTCCTCGACCTGATTTTCTCGTGAACTAAAACGGTCCTTACAGATATAGGTCCGTGTCAAGGTCCTATCCGGATGAATTTCAGTCACCTTCAATGTGAGGTCGGTCTGATATTCGTGGACCAAGTTCCATGTATATCCAGCCAGTTTCCCCTCCACGTGCCCGAAAAAACCTTCCGGTCCAAAGAGATGGAGTACTTTGTCCCGTCCGAGAAAAAGACGTAGAAGTGTGTCAAAGCCTATGAAGTGGTCCATATGGGTATGGGTCACAAAGACGTGTGTGACCTTGAGTAGATCCCTTGGTGAAAGGCCGCGAAGTTCGCCTAAATCAAACAACAGGGCCCTCTTTTCGAAGAGAAAAGGAATGAAGAGTCCTGGGTCGGAAAAGGGATCATTGGTCAGCCTTGGGTGAAAAGAGGGTCTCATGGGGCGTCCGTTTCAGGTGCAAAAAAGGATAAGTGATGTTGCGATTGACAAACTTTACCAAATGGGTCATGATTTGCCAATAACTCGTACTTTGTATCATTATTTCTGTGACTAATATCCACGGTTTCTTGATAGAATTCTCGATTATTTTGACATGTAATGAGACACGGGCTATTCCCTCAAGACGATATCTATAGGGGCCAGCGACCGTGATCTGAACTTTGAGGGTTTAAAAGGCTGTTTCTTCTATGCAAGCTATACATTCTGCCATAGGTTCTGAGGCGCAAACCCTCAAAGTTCAGATCACTGCGGGATTCGTTAGAATTTCTTTCTGAGATATCGTCTTGAAGGAACAGCCCATGCCTCGTTTTTTACTTGAGCCCGGTCCTTGTTTCTTCAAGATCTTCGTACGTTACGGATTCATTATCTCCTTTTTTCCGAGCTAGGGATATCATGGCGTTGAACAAGGCAGATATCACCAGAACCCTGATGGATAGGATTCGTTTTAAAAACCCCAGGAAGGGGAGACAACAGTTCCTCTTTCCGGAGCTTGACTACACGGGTTTGCGGAAAAAGCGTGCGGCAAAAATTGTTGAGTCCCTGTTCGAAATCATAAAGCAGGAACTTGAAAAAGGAGAGGGCGTCCGCATTTTAGGTTTTGGACGGTTTCAGACTAGATTCAAATGGGCGAGAAAGGGAAGGAACCCCCAAACAGGGAAGTCGATTATACTGAAATCCCGAAGGATTGTCTCTTTCCAATATGCTTCTAAACTGAGAGAGCGAATCAACGCGAAGAAAAAAGAAAAATCTTAGTCCCTTTTATTGAAAGACCAATTCACCACCCTTTGCATCTACCGTGATTCGATCCCCCTCCTTTACACTTCCATCGAGTATCTTCATGGCAAGAGGATCCTGGACCAGGTGTTGAATCGTCCTCTTGAGTGGCCTGGCTCCGTAAACAGGATCGAACCCTGTCTGGGCCAGGAGTTCCTTGGCACTATCCGTCAATTCCAGGATGATCTTTCTCTCTTCGAGACGTTTGCCAATGAGATCTGCCTGAATGCCTACAATCCGTTTGATTTCTTCAGGACCCAGTGAATTGAAGATGATTGTTTCATCGATGCGGTTTAGAAATTCCGGTCTGAAGGTACTCCTCAATGTCTCCATGACCTTCTTCTCCATCTCGGTATTGTCATTCCCCGATAATTCCTGGATCCACTGGGACCCGACGTTGGAGGTCATGATGAGGACGGTGTTTTTAAAATCGACCGTCCGCCCCTTTCCATCCGTCATTCGACCATCATCCAGAATCTGAAGGAGGGCGTTAAAGACGTCCGGATGGGCTTTTTCAATCTCGTCGAAAAGGACCACGGAGTAAGGATGTCTTCTGATGGCCTCTGTAAGATAACCCCCTTCATCATATCCCACATACCCAGGCGGTGCCCCTATGAGTCTGGCTACAGAATGTCTTTCCATGTATTCAGACATATCGATGCGAACCATATACTGTTCATCGTCAAAGAGAAACTCGGCCAAAGCCCGGGCCAACTCCGTCTTCCCGACTCCTGTGGGACCCATGAATATAAAGGAGCCTATGGGGCGATTCGGGTCTTGAAGTCCGGAGCGGGCGCGTCGAACAGCGTTTGCCACGGCGATTATGGCGCTTTTCTGACCCACTACCCGTCTCTCAAGCCTATCCTCCATGCGCAGGAGTTTTTCCTTGTCTCCCTCCAATAGTTTTGACATTGGAATGCCTGTCCACTTGGCCACGACCTCTGCGATATCCTCGCTGTCCACCTCTTCCTTAAGCATCTTTTTCCCGGTTTGGAGTTCCGTGAGGTGTTTGTTCTCCTGTTCCAGGCTCTTTTCCAACTCAATGAGGGTTCCGTATTTCAACTCAGCAGCCCTTGATAGATCTCCCTGGCGTTCCGCGTTTTGGGCATCGGATTTGGTGGATTCCAGCCTTTCCTTGATTTCCCGAATCTTGGAGATGGCCTCCTTTTCTTTTTTCCATTGAGCGCTCATCTCCTCCATATCGCCCTCAAAACCCGACAATTCTCTCTCGATTTTCTTGAGCCTGTCCTTAGAGCCTTGGTCTTTTTCCTTTTTCAGGGCCTCTTTCTCGATCTCAAGCTGCGTCATCTTTCTCTGAATATCGTCGATCTCAGCCGGCATACTGTCGATTTCGATTCTGAGTCTCGAAGTCGCTTCATCAATCAAATCAATGGCCTTGTCCGGCAGGAACCGGTCGGTGATATACCGATGAGACAGGGTAGCCGCGGCCACGATGGCCGAATCCTTGATACGGACACCGTGGTGCACCTCATATTTTTCCTTCAAACCTCGAAGAATCGATATGGTATCCTCTACAGTGGGTTCCTCCACCATGACGGGTTGAAAACGTCTTTCCAGTGCGGCGTCTTTTTCAATGTATTTTCTGTATTCCTTGATCGTGGTGGCCCCGACACATCTTAACTCACCCCGGGCGAGGGCGGGCTTCAGCATATTGGAGGCATCTACCGCCCCCTCGGCAGCCCCGGCGCCTACCAGCGTATGCATTTCATCGATGAAGAGGATAATCTCTCCCTGGGCATCTGTGACTTCTTTTAAAAGCGCCTTGAGTCTATCCTCAAATTCTCCTCTATATTTGGCGCCGGCGATTAACGCACCCATATCCAAGGCCACAACCCTCTTGCCTTTCAGGGTTTCCGGGACGTCTCCCTGAACAATACGTTGGGCAAGTCCCTCCACAATAGCGGTCTTTCCGACCCCCGGCTCTCCCATGAGGACCGGGTTATTCTTTGTCCGGCGGGATAGGACCTGGATGATTCTTCGGATTTCATCATCGCGTCCGATGACCGGATCTAAGGCTCCTCTGGAGGCACTGGCTGTGAGATCCCTGCTAAATTTTTCGAGGGCTTGATATTTGTCCTCTGGATTTTGATCCGTAATCCTCTGTCCCCCGCGTATATCTACCAGAACTTTGAGGATGGCATCCCTGGTCACTCCCGATGCTGAAAGGATCTTGGCCGCATCCCCTTCTCTCTCATCCGTGGTGGCTAGAAGGATATGCTCCAGGCTGATATATTCATCTTTCATGGGTTCGGCCTCTTCAAAGGCCTTGTCCAGAACGGTCCTTAATCTGGGGGAGATGTAGACCTGTCCGTATCCCGTCCCCGAGACTCTGGGGATCTTATCCAGTGCCGCGTCAAATTTTTGGGCGAGTTGTTGCTGATTGGCCCCTATTTTCCCAAGAATCGAGGGGACTACACCCTCTGTCTGATCCAAAATGTTACGCATCATATGCTCAGGCTCGATTTGTTGATGGTTCATTCTTTCGGCCAATTGCTGTGAGTGCTGGAGGGTCTCCTGGGCCTTCAATGTCAATTTATCAAGTCGCATCTTTTGGCTTCCTCTTGTATTGTGAAAAGAACCACGTGTTTTGTTGGGGAAATTCGTGGCTTTTCATGTCTTTTACTTCCAGTCCCACTTCGTCATCAGACATTTATCAAAAACTAAGCCTACTCATGCCCTGTGTCAAGACAAGATGGGTTCCACTTCTCTATGATTTTTAATACGGTAATCCTAATGAATGATCAGCGCTTTCTATACCTTTTTAATCCCTTCACACTCTCACGGGGAGGCTATTGCAGAGTGAGAAAGCGGTGTGAAAACGTATTGACTGTTACACGCAGATATTGGGGACGGACTATTGACATTAAGGCTTTCGACAGACGATTTGTGCAACCGCTCTTTCGGGAGTCGACATGATTCCTTCGAAATAATGGAGGATGTCCCAATCTGCGAACCACTCGGACAACTCTCCTCGTTTCAACAGGAAATCCGGATTACAGGGTTTTCCGAATTTCGGTTGGTCCACGGTAAAAGTCTCATAGATGACGATGCCCCCTTTTTTAAGAGCCTTTTTGATGCAATCGATCAAGGGCCGATGAAGATAGCGAAACACCACAATTCCTTTAAAAGCATCTTCCGGGAGAGGGTTGTTTTCCTCTTCTTCCAGGTTCACCTGCCGAAAGGTGATTTCTACTCCATGGTCGGCTGCCGATTTCCTCGCGCGGGACAGAGCATCAGAGGAGACATCCCAACAACAGACGGAGAAGCCTTTGCCTGCAAGAAAGACCCCATTACGCCCATCACCACAGGCAAGATCCAAGACAGGGCCGTCAGGTTGTTCTTTTGCCAAGAGACCCCAATGATCCAGCAATAATTGGGCCGGTTTCAGAGGTAAAATGGGGGAAGGCATCCGTCTTGATTTCTTTTTTTTAAACTGAAGTAATCATTGAATAAGAAACAGTCTTCTTTTAAAATCGCGTTTTGCAGTATTAACGGGATTACCTAAGCAAAGGAGAAGAGGCCCGACGGATCGAGACCTTTGAAAAACACTCCCTTTTGCCCAATCTTCCGCCGTCGTCAAAGACTATGGCGGGACAAGCGGTGTCAGGCTCAAATTCTAATCCTCGAAATACTTAAGGTATTCCTGGCTGTCCCGATGAAAATCGGGAGGGTTAGAATTCTTGCCTTCCTTGACCTTGAATAAAATTGAGCATTTTTTAAAGGTCTCGGATCATTCGGTCCAACTGAGCCAGATCTTCTTCCGATTTTGGAACTTATAAAGGACCCTGTCTAGCTGGCCGGAGATCTGAATATCAAAGATCTTCTTTCTGGAGAAGCCACGAAGCTTACTTTCAAGACGTGCCCAGTCGGGTCGTATCTTTATTTCCTGGGAATGGTATTTGTGGAATTGCACATGCATCTGGTCGATCTGGTTGTCAAAATCGACGATGGTATCCAGGATTTTTTGCTTTTCTTCGGAGAGAGGCATGTTCATCTAACCTCTGACAGGAGTTTATCGCGGTCTTTGGATATCCTGTCGCCCGGGACGTTTGGGAGAAGCGGCATCTGATAAAGGCGGAATCATAGAAAAGAAATTCCCAAAGGATCAAAGTAAGGGTTGCACTCGTGGACGAGCGCGTATAATATCCTAAAGTAAGAGGTTTTTTCCGCCTTCGCAGAGAACCACGGCTTTTCCAATGGGGCTCCATCCTATCAGGACAAGGGTTTTTCTGTCAAACCTGTTTTTCGGCTCTTTCAGCCGCAGGCACAAAGGAATAGCAGATTATCGATATAAGAAGCCAGTGACGGATTTGTTTTGACCGGACTCATACACAAATAATCAACAAGCTGAAATGGACTAAAGGAGAAGAAGATGTCTGGAGATATTCTGTCAAAGTCTGACCTCGAAGGATTGAAGCTCGTCAAAAGAGGGAAAGTCAGAGATGTATATGAAGTGGAAGATAAGCTGCTTATCGTGGCCACTGACCGGATGTCCGCGTTCGATGTGGTGATGGATGATCCTATACCCGATAAGGGCAAAATATTGACCGGCATTTCTGTTTTCTGGTTTAACCAGCTGGAGTCAGTGGTTGAAAATCACATCATCTCCACGGAGCCGATCGAATATCCACAGGTATGCCAGCCATATCAGGAGCAATTGAAGGGGCGAAGCATGCTTGTCAAAAAGGCAAAGCCACTTCCGGTGGAATGTATTATCAGAGGGTATCTGTCCGGTTCTGGCTGGATGGAATATCAATCAGAGGGGAAAATATGCGGCATTCCTTTGCCTCAGGGTTTGGTGGAATCGGAGAAACTGCCGGAACCCATTTTTACACCGTCGACCAAGGCCGAGCAAGGTCTTCATGATGAGAACATATCTTTTGAGCGCGCAATCGAGATTCTGGGCAAAGAAACGGCAGACAAGATCAAAGATCTTAGCCTGAGGATATATGAGTTTGGAAGAGACCTTGCCTCTCAAAAAGGCATCATCATCGCAGACACTAAATTTGAGTTCGGGTTTGAGGGTGACCTTCTTATCCTTATCGATGAGGTTTTGACCCCTGATTCCTCCAGATTTTGGCCTATGGATACATACGTTGCCGGCGGCCCTCAGAAGAGCTTTGATAAGCAGTTTCTGAGGGACTACTTGAGCAGTCTGGATTGGCCAAAGGAGCCGCCACCTCCCAAACTTCCTCAAAACATCATAGAGAAGACCAGGGAGAAGTATTTAGAGGCCCTCAAGAGACTCACTGGACATGGGTTGTAAGAATAGCTGGTGTCTTGTATCATTGAGTCCAGCGATGGCGATCAGCCCTTTGAGCGTTTTAGGGGCCGTTTCTTACAAGCGAACAAATCATTCTGTCATAGGCCCATAGGCGTACCCCCCGGGTGCACCCCGGGGCGTGCTCCCTCAAAGGTCAGATCGCAGGGAGTTCAGTGGAATTTCTTTCTGAGATATCGTCTTTTGGGATCACTCCATGCCGCATTTGGTATTTGGGCTATGAAATATGATACGATATGTTAACGAGAGTATCGAAATGTAATGAGTAGAAAAGAGCTTCCAGAGCACGTGATTCCGAAAGAAAAGGCCATTTTTTGGCTCGACGACCGCGGCTTCTGGCATACTGCAAAGGGAAAGTTTCAAAACCGGAAAATTATCAGTCATTTTCATTCCTGTATTAGAAAGGATACTGAGGGTTATTACCTTGAACAAGAGCATCCTGAATATAGGGAGAAGGTCTATTTCCTTTATGAGGATACGGCCTTGTTTGTTGTACATATTCTGAAAGATGATGATATTGTCCTGGTGTTGAATACGGGGAAAAAGGTCAAGCTGAAGCCAAGGAGACTCTTTATCAAAGGTGAGAGCCTTTACATGATGTTAGGCGAGGAGATGGCCAAATTTACAGAAGAAGCCCTTCTTCGCATCACGGACTATATGGAAGATGAAGCGGGGCAATTTTTTATCAGAGTAAAGGGAAGAAAATACAAGATCCCTGAAGAGGAATGAAACGATATTGAGTTGGAATGAGAATCATGAGCTGTCGACATTTATCCGCCTTCGCAGAAGACCACGGGCTCGCCCGTGGGGTCCCATAGACGTTATTGAATTGTGAGATCTATCATGAAATATACGGATTGTTCAAAGTTTTTATGGATATCTGATCTTTTCCTTCGGGTCGGCATCCTCTTGTTTTTTCTGTGTTTTGTCTCTACATCTTTTCAGGCAGGGGCTGAGGAAGGGGATATCTCCCAGATCCGCAAGGGGGTGATTAAGATCACCGTCATGGAGCAGACTCCGGATTACACGGTGCCATGGAACCCGGGCCGAATGAGTCAGAAGATGGGTACAGGTTTCATCATTGAAGGAAACCGCATTCTCACCAACGCCCATCTTGCCAGTAATGCGCGTTTTTTGGCGGTCGAAAAAGAAGGAGATTCCAGAAAGCATGAGGCAAGAGTCCGTTTTATCGCCCATGATTGCGATCTGGCCATGCTGGAAGTCCTGGACAGCACCTTCTTCGAGGGAACAGTTCCCCTTTCCATTGGCGGCATCCCTACCTTGAACTCGATTGTCAATGTGGTAGGGTATCCCATTGGCGGGATGCGTTTGTCCATTACTCGAGGGGTGGTCTCACGCATCGATTATCAGATCTATTCTCACTCTATGCTGGATCAGCACCTGGCCATCCAGATCGATGCGGCCATCAATCCGGGAAACAGCGGAGGCCCGGTCCTTCAGGGGGAGAGAGTCGTGGGTGTCGCCTTTCAAGGCTATCGCGGTGACGTGGCCCAGAACGTCGGATATATGATCCCCGTGCCGGTGATTGAGCGTTTTCTGAACGATATCTCTGACGGGCAATACGACCGGTATGTAGACTTGGGTATCCAGTTATTCCCCTTGCTGAACGGTGCACACCGCCGTGCACTTGGGCTCGACTCCGGGGATTATGGGGTGGTGGTCTCACACGTATATAAAGAGGCGCCTTGTGCGAATCTCCTCCAGGTAGGCGATATCCTCCTCGCCATTGATGGCCTCACTATTTCCAGTGACGGTTACGTGGACATGGAAGGAGAAAAACTGCACATGGCAGAGGTTGTAGAGAGAAAGTTGAAGGGGGATAAAGTCCGTCTCGATATTCTCCGGGAGGATCAACATAAGGAGGTCATTGTTTCCTTAAGCGCACCGTGGCCTTTTCAACTACAGGCCTTGCAGCATGATGTCCGGCCCCGCTTTGTCCTTTTTGGCGGGCTCGTCTTTCAACCTCTGTCGAGAAGATTCATCATGGAGGCGGATATCAGGAATGAGAGTATTCGTTATTATTTCTCCTATTATTTGGACCATGAACTCTATCTTGATACGCCAGAGATCATTGTGCTGAGTCAGGTATTACCGGACCCCATCAATGTCTATCTCACACCTTTTGTAAATGGTATTGTGGATACAATCAACGGTCGTCATATTGGAACTCTGGAGGACGTGGCCGATGCCTTTGGTGAGTCACCCGAGTATTATGTGATTCGACTTAAAGGAAACGGGCGACCGCTAGTGCTGGAGAGAGAAGCCGTCCAAGAAGCGCGTGAACGGATTCTCCAAAGGTACGGGGTCCTTCAGGAGCAATATTTGGGGGATTCTTTTGTGCCGGAGGATTGGGACGAGAAGAAACAGAGTGAGTAGAACCCCATGATCGAAACTCAGAAGTCAGTCATGTTCCGGGTACAGCCGAAAGGAAAGAACTAAAGAATATGCCTAAACGGAGAACAATCCTATTGTGTCTGTGGCTTTCCCTTTTTCTTCTTGGGGGTTGCGCCACCCCGTCGATTCCGAAGCCGAATAGCGCAACCCAGGATCCTTTGATTCAATCACTGATCAGGGTCAACGTGACTCGGCAGAATTATAACTTTCACCAGCCATGGCAGCAGGATTCTCCCTCCAGCCACACGGGAATAGGGGTCGTCATGGAAGGGCCGCATATTCTTCTGACCTCACAGACGATGGCAAACCACCGATACGTGGAGTTGGAAAAACTGGTCACTGGCGAGAAAGGGAGGGCTGAGGTGGAGGTCGTCGATTATGAGGCCAATCTGGCCCTAGTCAAACCTCTGGATCCCGATTTTCTGAAGGACATGCGCCCGTTGGACTTCAGCCTCGACGCTGTTGAGGGAGATCTATTGACCGTTCTTCAAGTCAAACGAAACGGAAATATTGTGCCCAGTGAGGGCCCTATCACCGCCATCGAGCTCCTGCGTTATCCCTCGGGCAGTGCATTTCTGGCTTACCGCCTAAACAGCTCCCTTCAGTTTCGCCTGAATAACTTTACCCTCCCCGTCCTTAAAAACGGGAGATTGGCCGGTCTTCTGATGGGATACGACTCAAAGGGTCAGAGCGTCGACATTGTCGCAGCCCCGATTATTGAGCACTTTCTCAAAGAAGCATCCGATGGCGATTATCAAGGCTTCCCAAACCTTGGTCTAAAGGTCGTTTCTATGGATGATCCCCAGCTTAGGCGATATGTAAGAATTCCAGAAGATCTCGAAGGTCTCTATGTCCAAGAGATTCAGAGGGGGCTGGGTGCAGACAAGGCAGGTCTCAGAGAGGGCGATATTATCATTGAAATAGCCGGTTTTACTCCGGATCGCCATGGAGATTACGAACATCCCGTCTATGGAAAGGTGTCCGTCTCATACCTGACTCGATGTGAGTTCTATGCAGGAGATCGTGTCCAGCTAAAGATCTTCAGAGAAGGGAAAATATTGGAAATGGAGATTGTCCCCGAGTATGTCCCTCCAGAGGACGATCCTGTTCCGCCATTTCTGGCCGACTCTCCTCCCCATTATTTCATCCTGGGCGGCCTGGTTCTTCAGGAACTCTCTTTACCCTATTTAAGGGAATACGGTTCAGACTGGTCTGTCAAAGCGCCCATTTCTCTGGTCCACTACCAGAGAAACCAGTATACCTTGGACCTTGGAGGGAGGGAGAAAATCGTGCTGTTATCAGGAGTCCTTCAGACTTCACGCAGCATAGGTTACGAGAGCCTCAGAGACCTTGTCATTACCCAGATAAACAATCAACCCATCAAGAGGCTTGGTGACGTCCCCGAGACCTTGAAATCTCCAATCGACGGGTTCCATAAGATCGAGTTTGAAGATCCTCCCAGAACAATCTATGTGGATCCTGAAGAATTGGCCGGCATCAACCAGGAAATTCGGCAACGATACGGTCTGCCTGCCCTCCACAACCTCGATGTCCATTGAAACAATGTATTTTGAGGATCCTTTTAGGCCGATAACCTGATTACTGATCGCCCCAATCGGAAAAGACATCATGACGAATTCTGAAGATCAAGGAGCAGTTCAACCAGAAATCATGGTTGTTGACGATAATCCGATAAGCTTGAATCTACTGTCAGAGATTCTTGGCTATAATGGATACCGGGTACGCCCATGCTCAAGCGGCCTCCTCGCTCTGAAATCCGTGGCAGAAAGAATGCCGGACATGATTCTCCTGGACGTAAAAATGCCGGATATCGATGGCTATGAGGTCTGTCGCCGGCTGAAATCTGACGAGCGAGGCCGAAAGATACCGGTGATCTTTATCAGCGGCCTTGGCGAGACCACTGAAATAGTAGAAGGATTCAGAGTAGGCGGAGTGGACTATATTACCAAACCTTTCGGAGTTGAAGAGGTATTGGCTCGAGTTAGGACTCACTTGTCCCTAGGCAATATGAGAAAGGAGCTTGAAGCACAAAACGAGCAGTTGCAGCAGGAAGTGACCGAGCGCAAACAGGCGGAAAGTGCTCTACGGGAAAGTGAGGCAAAGTACCGCGTGCTCATAGATAACCTGCCAAGTATCGTCTATAGAGGATACGCTGACTGGTCCGTTGATTTTATGGATAGGAAGGTCGAACTGATCATAGGCTATCCTGCGGACGAATTCAATTCCCGGATAAAAAAATGGTCCGACATCATGATTCAGGAGGATATTGAAAGTGCGGGGATTATTTTCAAAGAGGCTTTGAAGACAAACAAATCCTATGTGAGGGAATACAGGATTAGAAACAGGGCTGGAGAGATCCTCTGGATACAAGAAAGAGGCCGTATCGTATGTGACAAGCAGGGGAAGATAAATTACGTAAGCGGTGTTTGCTTTGATATCACCGAACGAAAACACCTGGAAAAAGCGGTCATGCAAAGAGAAAAGCTCAACACCCTGGGAGCTATTGCCGCCGAAGTTGCGCATGAAATCCGAAATCCGCTGGTTTCTTTGGGTGGTTTTGCCAGGCGTTTACTGAAGAAACATCCTGACGTGCCGGAATGTAAGATCATCTTACAGGAGTGCAAGCGATTGGAAGAAATAGTATCGAGAATTAAGAATTATCTTAGACCGGTTGAGCCGCACTATCGGGAATGTCTCGTCAATGATATCATAAACGACTGTGTGGCTCTCCTTTCCCCGGAAATGACCCAGAGAGAAATCACCTGCCGTCTGGATCTTGATCCAACACTTCCCATCATCTACGCAGACCCTCAGATACTTGCGCAGATTTTTATCAACCTTTTACTCAATGGTGCGGAAGCCATGGACAAAGGCGGAATCCTGGATATAAAAAGCTTCGGGAATGATCATGATCTCCATATCGAGTTCAGAAACCCGGCCCAGAGTTCGGCGGTCAAAAACCCTGACCTCCTTTTCATGCCCTTTGCTGAAGGGGGTGAAAGCATCGGACTGCCACTTTGCTACCGCATGCTACGAAACATGGGGGGGCTTCTCTTATTCACGCAAGAAAAAGATTACATGGTTTTTAGAGTCTCTTTGCCCAAGACTGTCAAGCCGATCCAGAAAGTGACAGGTGAAGCCGTGAAAAGCTGACCATTCAAACCCACTCCACCTGACCTGTTGAAGATCCGCCTGTATATCCATACCCCCGAATATATGTGAATGAAGAGGGGTGTCCTTGATACGGTTTGTGGGTGACCCTCTTCTTTGATGGCATCATATTGATATATCGGTTGAATCACTGTTTTGTCTTCTCTTCTGAGCGCCTTTGAATAAGTCTGAAAATGAGAGCAAAAACTGAACTGAACTCGCCTTGACAAAGTCTTACCCGATGCTTAACGTATTTCACATCGGTTTGTGGCTTCTTAGAAATCCGATGGATGCCTTTACTGATAGGGAAATCCTTATGTTTCGGCCATCATTTTTCGAGTTGTGTTTCGCGGGCTGAGTCATCATGAGTGTTTAGAGGGCATTCAAGAAACCTGTTTGAATGGGCACAATCACTGTTGCATTGGACATAAGAGGCTAAAGAGACTGGGGCTATTAACATGAGTCAGAAAGTAAAGGTGAAAGTGAAGACGGATACTGAAAAAGAGATTCCAACAGAAGAGGCTCTCCAAGAAGAACAGGTGGTCGAAAAGTGTGATGAAGCCAAGGAAAAAGCACCGGAGGAGATGACAAAAAAGGAACTGATCCAGAGGGTTAACGAACTCCAGGAAGAGTCAAAAAAACACTATGACCTTTATCTGCGCTCTGAGGCGGAGATTGAGAACATAAGAAAAAGAAACAAGAAAGAAAAGGAAGACTGGATCAGATACGCAAATGAGACCCTCATCAAGGATATTTTGCCGGTCATTGATAATCTGGAAATGGCTATATCGCATACGCAAAACGAGGATACTCTTCAGGCTCTCAAAGAGGGGGTGGAGCTTACTCTCAAGGGACTTAAAGATACCCTGGAGAAATCGGGATTGGAGGAGGTCAAGGCAGAAGGAGAACCCTTTGACCCCTGCTATCATCACGCAGTATCAGAAACGGAAGACCAGAGTACGGAACCCGGGACTGTCGTTCAGGAACTTCAAAGGGGATATACCCTCAAACAGCGTTTGATCCGCCCTGCCATGGTGGTGGTGTGTAAAGGGGGGCCTGAGGATCCAACCTGCCGCGATAAGGTTTCCGGATAAGCATAAGATAAAGAAGAGCATAGTGGAAATACTAAGGAGGTAGAGATGGGCAAGATAATTGGGATTGATCTGGGAACGACCAATTCTTGTGTTGCGGTGATGGAGGGGGGAGATCCTGTCGTGATCGCCAATCAGGAGGGGACCAGAACAACCCCGTCCATGGTGGCTTTCAATGAAAAAGGTGAAAGGTTAGTGGGGCAGATAGCCAAGAGACAGGCGATCACAAATCCTGATAACACGATTTTTGCGGTCAAGAGGCTCATAGGTCGAAAGTTCGATTCTGCGGAAGTGCAAAACGACGTCAAAGTCCTTCCCTATAAGATTATTAAGGCTTCGAACGGAGATGCACATCTAAAGGTGAGAGATAAGGAATACAGCCCTGCAGAGATATCCTCCATCATTCTGCAAAAAATGAAAAAAACCGCTGAGGACTACCTGGGGGAGGAGGTGACCGAGGCCGTGATCACGGTCCCGGCCTATTTCAATGACAGCCAAAGGCAGGCGACCAAAGATGCAGGACGTATCGCAGGCCTGAATGTTGAAAGGATTATCAATGAGCCCACAGCGGCCTCACTTGCCTATGGATTGGATAAAAAGGGAGACAGAAAGATCGCGGTCTTTGATCTTGGGGGCGGAACCTTTGATATATCCGTTTTGGAGATCGGTGAAGGGGTCTTTGAGGTCAAGTCCACCAACGGAAATACCCATTTAGGGGGAGAGGACTTCGATCTTCGCGTTGTGGACTATCTGGCGGATGAATTCCACAAAGACCAGGGAATCGATCTTCGTAAGGACAAAATGGCCCTTCAGAGACTCAAAGAAGCCGCTGAAAAGGCCAAGATGGAGTTATCCAGCTCACAAGAGACGGATATCAATCTGCCGTTCGTTACGGCGGATGCCAGCGGACCCAAACACCTCAATATCAAAATGACGAGGGCGAAATTGGAGGCCTTGGTCGATGACCTGATTGAAAAAGTGGGGCCGCCCTGCCAGACCGCTCTTAGGGATGCCGGTGTTAAGGCCAGTGATATTGATGAAGTGATTCTGGTGGGAGGAATGACCCGAATGCCGAAAGTCCAGGCTAAGGTCAAAGAGCTTTTCGGCAAGGAACCGAACAAGGGTGTGAATCCGGACGAGGTGGTGGCAGCAGGCGCAGCCATTCAAGGCGGCGTTTTAAGAGGGGATGTCAAGGATGTCCTTTTGCTCGATGTGACGCCACTCTCTCTTGGAATCGAGACATTGGGAGGGGTGTTCACTAAACTGATTGAAAAAAATACGACCATCCCCACAAAGAAGAGCCAAGTCTTTTCAACTGCGGCCGACAACCAGCCTGCTGTTGAGATCCATGTGCTTCAAGGGGAACGTGAAATGGCGACCTATAACAAGACCCTCGGGCGGTTTCAGCTTGTGGGTATTCCACCAGCGCCCAGGGGGATCCCTCAGATCGAGGTGACTTTTGATATTGATGCCAACGGCATTGTCAACGTTTCCGCAAAAGACATGGGTACGGGCAAGGAACAGTCGATCAAGATCACCGCGTCCAGCGGACTTAGCGAGGAAGAGATCGATAAACTTGTCAAAGACGCGGAGCTTCACGCGGATGAGGACAAAAAGAAGAGAGCACTGGTAGATGCCCGCAATATGGCTGATTCTTTGATATATTCCACTGAAAAGTCGATTAAAGAGGTGGGTGATAAACTGGATGAGTCCACCAAGGGGGATATCGAAAAGGCTATTGAAAAGCTGAAAAATGCCATGGAAGGGGAGGACACGGAAGAGATCAAACGTCTTTCGGATGAGTTGACCCAGGCTTCCCACAAATTGGCTGAGACTATGTATGCCCAAGCTTCAGCAGAGGCAGAGGCCAAAGGGACTACAGGGGGGGGAGATACAACGGAGCCACCAAAAGACGATGATGTGGTGGATGCGGATTTTGAGGAAGTGAATAAGTAGAAGGGAAAGGCGCAGGGCTTAAGGCTCAAGGCCTAAGGTAAGACGATCCTTTTCTCATTCCATGCGTCGGGTGCCTTACGCCTAATGCCTCTTTCTTTGGCTGCTCATATCCGAAAAGTAAAAAGGTGCGCTTCAATTACATAAAATGCTTCTGAAAATCAAAGTGAATCAGGTCATTAAGGCTATCTCCTGCCTCGCGGTGGGGATAGCCTTTTCTTTGTGGGGCTGCTATCCGCGACCCACTTTGGAGATCCCACATGAATATGAACTGGCCAAACAGGATGTTCTGGCAGGAGACTACGAACGGGCAATCAAACGATATGAGTCTTACTTGAAAGATCATCCGACAGGGGAGGGATCGAGATATGCCCTGTATGCCATAGCCAGGATCCATTATGACAGACAACATTATGACAAAGCCCTAGCTTTTTTCAAAAGGGTAGTCAGAGAGTATCCGAGACATTCGGACCTGCCTGTCGCAGCGTATGACGTGGCGAACACCTATTATCTTCTCGGGGATTATGAGAGGTCCAAGGAGGCCGCCCTGGATTGGCTTGAGAGTTATTCTAACCATTCTATGAGAGGGGAGGTCCTCTATCTTGCCGGGAAGAACTATAAAGCACTAGGAGATTATCCCAGAGCTTTCTCTTTGTGGATTGAGGCGGGGGAAGCGTCTGAGGAATCTCCGGACCTGAGAAACGAGATTACCGGGCACATCACAGAGCTGATAAAGGAGAGCTCTCTGGAAGATCTGGAAGACATGCTACAGTCTGCTGCCGAAAGCCCTTTTCTCCCCTATGTCACACATCAAATGGCCTCCCTCTATTTAATGGATAATCAACTGGAAAAAGCCGAGAGTATGGCCATGGCTTTGGTTCGATCGACCCCTGAGCAACTCTGGGTCTCCCGAGGAAGAGCTATTCTTGAGAGGATAGAACAGGAGATGTCTGTAAGGAAGAATGCTATCGGGTGTCTGTTGCCGTTGAGTGGTCCCTATGCCATCTACGGACAGGAAGTTTTGAACGGAATCCAGTTGGGGATGGGATTATGGAACCCATCAGCGACTGAGCAGGGCATTGAACTCATCATCAAAGACACAAGAGGGGAGGCTGAGGATGCCATTCTTGGCGTGGAAGAGTTGGTCAGAGAAGAGAGGGTGATCGCCATTATCGGCCCGCTGGCCAGCAAAGCGATGTTGGGGGCAGCGAGGAAGGCACAGGAATGCGGCGTTCCCATCGTGACATTGACCCAGAAGGAAGACATTACAACAGAGGGAGAAATGGTGTTTCGTAACTACCTGACCCCTTCCAGAGAGATACAATCATTGGTGGAGAAGGCGGTCAATGGGCTCGGTCTGAAGAGGTTTGCCATCTTCTATCCTGATAATCGTTACGGTCAGACTTCTATGAACCTTTTTTGGGACAGAGTGGATGAGCTGGGGGGGACGATCACATCTGTGGAGTCCTATGACCCGGACGAGACCGATTTTGCTGTTGAAATCAAAAAGATGGTGGGCCTTCACTACTGGAGGCCTAGATTGATAGAACTGACGGTGAGGCAAAACAATCAGATGAGGTGGGAAAATGAGATACAAGAAAAACATCCCTCAGAAGAAAACCCGGCGCCTATTGTGGATTTTGACGCCATCTTTATCCCGGATGCCCCTCAACGTGTGGCCCTGATTGCGCCGCAGTTTCCATTCTACAATATCTTTGGTGTTCGCCTTCTTGGGACCAGGCTTTGGCAGTCTACCGAACTCATAGACCAGGCAAAGGATTATGTGAAGGGGGCCATATTCCCTGTGGCCTTTTTTACAGAAGGTCAATCCGACGGACTTGAAGAGTTTGTAGAACTCTACAGGAATAATTACGAATCAGAGCCAACGGATATGGCGGCCAATGGATATGACACCATCAGACTCCTAAAGGCGATCATGAATGATGGGGAGGGCGTTCATACCCGTCGAGGTCTGCAGCGCAAGCTCGTTCGCTATGATGGCTTCGACGGGGTTATGGGCAAGATATCTTTTGACGAGCAAGGGGAGGTGGAAAAATCCCCTACCTTATTGACCATTTCCGACGGGCGTTTTCGTGTGATCCCTACGACGCCTTAATCCTCAATTCCGTTTTTTCATCTCCTGTTTTTAAGCCTCTTCCATGTCCATTTCTTCTTTTTTGGCCTTTTTCTTGGTCCCAATTTTGGCAACGATGATGCCAATTTCATACAATATGATCAATGGCAAGGCCATCATGACCTGTGAAGCGGGATCAGGAGGCGTGAAGATGGCGGCCACAACGAACATGAGGAGCACGGCATATTTCCGTTTTTTCTTCAGCGATTCCGGTGTGACAATTCCTATCTTGGCGAGGAAGTAGATAACAACAGGGAGCTCGAAGGCTATCCCGAAGCAGAAGAGGAGCCTGATTGCAAGGGAAAAGTATTCATTTATTGAGGGTAGTGGCTGGATATAGGCATTTTCAAAACTCAAGAAGAACTTGAAACCTAAGGGAAAGACGATAAAATAGCCGAAAAGTGCCCCTCCCACAAAGAGGAGAGTCGAATAGACGACAAAAGGAATGACATATTTTTTTTCATGCTGATAGAGGCCGGGTGCAATGAACATCCAGATTTGATAGAAAAGATAAGGGGCTGTGAGCAATATCCCGGCGACAGCGGCAGTCTTAAGGTAGGTTAGGAAAGCGGCAAGCAGGTGAGTATAAATGAGTTTGTCCCCGTTTTGCAGAACATCTTTCAGGGGTGAAACAAGTATGAGGAAGAGCCTTTCCCTAAAGGCATAGCAAATAGCAAAACCGATACCCACAGCGATGGCACACGCAATAAGCCTTTTCCTCAGTTCCTCCAGGTGGCTCAGAAAGGGCATTTTATCTCGATCATCCATTCTTCGTCTCATCAGAGGTCTCCTGCGTTGTCTCTTTTGATAGTTCCGGTTCTTCTTTCGGCTCTTCTTCAGACGTTGGGATGTTTTCGATGTCCGTATCTTGCAATTCCTCGTGTTCTTCCTTTTCCGGCTCCTCCAGATCTAACGGTTCATTCAGTTTACTCACCGTATCCGCCAGTCCCTTTTTTACTTGCTCAAAATCCTCCTCCAGATCCAGACTCTCCTTTATCTCCTGGGTGGCCTTCCTGAACTCTGCCATTCCTTTTCCAAGGGCTCTGGCCAGATCCGGCAATTTGCTCGGGCCGATCACGATCAAGGCGATCACTAGGATTACGATTAATTCTGGCATTCCGATGCCAAACATGGTTTCCTCCTTAGAAAAAATTGTTGTGTAAAAATTTGAAATCTCAAAGCGATTTCACAGTTGGATCATCAACGCCGTCTCATCGCAATCGGGAAATTTCGGACACCGCAAGCAGTCCGCCCAGATCTTATGGGGAAGCACTGATTTATCTACTTCCTTGAAACCCATTTTTATAAAGAAATCGGGCACATAAGAGAGGACAAAGACCCGCTTCAACCCCAGAACGCATGCCTCCTCAAGACACGTCTCCACCAGTCGGGATCCTAATCCTTGGCCCTGATGGTCCTCAGAGACGGCCAAGGAGCGTATTTCAGCGAGGTCTTCCCAACTGATCGCAAGAGCAGATACACCAATAAGAGAGTGCCTGGTTTTATCGTCTTCCACAACAAAATGATCTCTCAAGTGGTCATATAACTCACTCAGGGGTCTAGGGAGAAGTAAACCTTTGTTTGCGTAATCGCTTAGAAGTCTATGAATGAATGTCACATCCCCTATGACCGCTTTTCTGATCATTAATACCTCGTAAAAAGTCTAAAGAGACTTTTGACTACACTCCTGGCTCAAGGCTGAAGTTTACTAGTATCGTGTTCCAGAAATAGCTCAAATAACTCTGAGTAGATCTTATGACCCCCATAGCCCCCTGGACCTGCATTTGGAACTATCTAATTCAAGTTATTTTGGGACACGACACTAGTGCTGGCCCCGTTGATGAATTCTATAGAAGTCCCTCAATCATCATTTACACTCAATCTCATCACAAGGCCAGAAATTCCCTTTTTCTTAAACAATTCTTGGGCATAATCCTCTGCCGCCCCTTTTTGGGTGAATACTCCGCAATTGACCCTGTAGTACGTCCTGCCCTTTACTTCTCTTTCATTAATAAATGATGGAAAACCGCTCTTCTCCAGATCTTCGACCATCTCATGAGCTTTGCCCTCCTCCCCCAAGGAAGCGAGTTGAATGGTGTATTGAGCCTCAGCAATCTTGGGCAACTTGGAGTCGAGTATCTTTTTTGGCAAAACGGTAATTCTAGTCTGTGCCGTATTCTCTTCAAGGCTTGAAGACTGAGTCTGGGGCCGAGTTTCAGGTCCTTTTCTTTTTGGAATCGCGACACGCTTCTTTGGCACCCATGCCTCATTTTCATCATCTTTGTTATCGGAAAGACTCTTGTAAAAGCCCATTTCCAGATCCGTTTCAGATTCGTTGGAGAGACCCATCTCGTCTGATTTCTCATGGTTCATCATGTCCTGGATGGTGCTTAGCTGGCTCCGTATATCAGACACATCAGTAAGCATTTCGGGCAGGAATCCACGACCCACAAGGATTCCGAAAATGAAAATCCAAAATAATCCAAACAAAAACCCGACTACCCAGATGATTAACGATAGGCGCGTGAACTCAATTCGATATTTTTTTGATTCCTTATTCTGTTTCGGTTTCTTTTTTCCAGTCATTCTCTCCCCGGTTCTACATCCTCTCCGGAGTGTGTATCCCTAGTAGGGTGAGGCCATTATACAATACAATTCGAATGGCATCAGCCAAGAAAAGCCTTGCCTGACTCAGAGGCGAATCCCCGCAGATAATACGATTTTCCGGGATCTTCATCCCTAAATTGAAATACTTGTGAAACAGAGAGGCCAACTCCGTCAGGTAATATGTCAGTCGATGGGGTTCAAAGACTTTGCAAATGTTTTCCAGAAGAGAAGGGAATTCGGCCATAAACCGTATAAGAGCCATCTCTTCATCCAGGATCAGGCATTTAAGAACCGTCTCAGGATCTTGGGTAAGTGAGATACCTTCTTCTTCCGCCTTCCTGAAGATGCTGCAAATTCTAGCATGCGCATACTGGACGTAATAGACCGGGTTATCACTGTCATGTTTCTTTGCGAGATCGATGTCAAAATCAAGGGGAGAATCATGGTTCTTGCTGAGAAAGACAAACCGCGCAGCATCCACACCTACCTCACCTATCAACTCCCTGAGGGTGACGAATTGTCCTGCCCGTTTAGACATCTTCAATTCCTGCCCCCCTTTCCAGAGTTTGACCAACTGGATAAGCAAAACAGTAAGCCACTCCTCATCAATACCGTTGGCTTTCAATGCCCCCTTCATTCGCTGAACATAGCCATGATGATCTGCCCCCCAAATATTGATGGCCTTTGAAAAGCCTCTCTTCCATTTTTCCAGGTGATAGGAGATATCCGAGGCAAAATAGGTGAATTCACCGTCACTTTTCCTGATCACTCGGTCTTTATCATCTCCAAGTTCCGATGTCTTTATCCAGAGGGCTCCATCTTTTTCATAGAGGTATCCTGTGCCTTTGATTGTCTCAAGGGACTTATCAAGAAGACCTGAAGAAAATAGATCTGTTTCGCTGTACCACACATCGAAGGTCATACCAAAATCGGCTAGATCCCTCTTGATCTCTTGAAGGACCTTTTCCTTGCCAAGTTTGGCGCAATGAGCGATAGCTTGATCCTGTGTCATTCCGTCCAAATCGGTTTGACTGGCTATTTCTTTGGCTAATTCCACAATATAATCGCCATGATATGCATTTTCAGGAAATGGGTGGTCCCGGTCCGACATCTGTTTCCAACGGGAGTAGATAGATTCTCCTAGGAGCTGAATTTGCCGCCCCGCATCATTGATATAAAACTCTCGGGTTACATGATAGTCACAGTAGGCCAAGATTCTGCAAAGGGCATCACCCAGCACGGCTCCACGACCATGTCCCAGGTGAAGCGGACCAGTGGGATTGGCACTCACATATTCCACAAGCACTTTTTCACCGTTTCCTTGAAGGCTGTGCCCGTAATCTTCCTTAAGTGCGATGATCTGAGCGAGAAACTTGTGCCACTGCTCGGTCCTAATAGTGAAGTTAATGAATCCGGGGCCGGCGATCTCCACCTTCTGGAGAATATCCTCAGAATCCATGAGGTGATCCACAAGGATTTGGGCTATTTCAGTGGGTCGACACCTCTGGAACGGTGCAAGGGTCAGAGGGAGGTTGGTGCCAAAATGGCCATGATCTGAATGGTTTGGGACCTCCACGGTATAATCGGGTAGAGGAGTCTGATTCAGCTTTCCCTTGTCAAAACAGTGCTGAAGGGTTGTTGTCAGTATGCTATGTATCTTGTTCTTCATCCCATGTATTCCGTGTCAACGTATTTCTATGATCACTCTTTCTCAAGAACGGTGCCAAATTAAGGGGCCGGCGGTCTCTTTTCAAGCTCAAAACATTTGTCCGGAGGTGGCTAGACAGCCCCGGGGCAGGATCGAGGACGGGCTGAGTGGCTTGCCCCATTAAATTACGCTTCGCGTATCCGAAGGGATTTAATGGGGAGAGTGAATGACAATAAGAGGACTCCCTTATATTTTCAGGATTGTTCACTTCGCCCGGACTCCCCGTTCTGTTTTATGCCCGACGAGCCTTCTTGACCTGGCTCAAGTTGTGTCCGGAGCGGAAGGATCAAAGAATAACATATCTGGTGACTCGATCAGGGTGCGCTGCTCCAGATCCGTTTGCGGGTAAAAGCTAACTGATATTACTCCATATATCAAGCATTATATGGGGTTAGACACACTTTGGTTGACACAATATGGGGTTGTAACTATTATGAAATGCCAGCAAATACTCGAACACTCTTCAGCCTAAATTTACAGATAGCTGCAAGTGTGAGTGTTCATACCTGAGGAAGGATTGTCTGCTTAATGGAGTTCTTGCTTTGCCTGATTGGTCTGCTGCTCATCGTGGAGGGATTTCCCTATTTCGTTTTTCCCGATAGGATGAAGAACTGGATGACCAAAATCCAAGGGATCCCGGATACTCATTTGCGGATCATGGGTTTTGTGGCCATGTGTTCAGGATTACTCATGGTCTACCTTTTTAGGTAACGAAAATCCTCCATCAAATCCCCGTGTATGAAATGGTTATAGTGAATTTTGGAAAAGTCCTGGGCACCAGCAAAGTGTTAGATGCAAGGCGTCGAGGAGCGCCGACTGAGGCGTATAAATAATACGCCGCAAGGAGAAGCGAACGAAGGCAACGCAGCAGATGACGCATTGATGGGGGATCAGGGATAACGAAATGGTTTGACTTTACTCGCTTTCTTGTTTAACGTACGCCACTTAACAAAGATGCTATGGCATCTCAATTTCTTTGAGATGCCATAAGGGTTTAAGGGGTTGAGGATCCAAGGGTTCTAGGGAACTAATCGATATCCTGAGAAGGCCATGACTCGGGAATCGTATGTTTCACGGACCTGACCAGTAAAATGAAGAAAATATTGGGAGAACCGCAAGAATCAGATTCATGCGGCAGAGAGAATCCTTAGGGCTGTAACAAAATCATCTTAGAGCAAACTCTCGAATCCTTGAATCCTCGAACCCTTTCTCCCCGCTGGTCGGGAGAAAAGTTTCTGATGTTTCGCGTTTCGGACTATGATTATGTTCTGCCGGAAGAGTTGATCGCACAGATTCCCGCTGTGAATCGGGATCAGTCTCGTCTTCTTCTGGTGGAACGTGCGAAGAAATCGTTTTCCAACAGCTTCTTTTCAGCCCTTCCCAGGTTATTGAGGCCCGGAGACCTGCTGGTCGCAAACAATACTAGAGTGGCCCCGGCAAGGCTCTTCGGACGTAAAGAGAGTGGCGGGCAGGTTGAAATCCTTGTCCTGGAGCCTCTTGATTCGAATGGTCTGAAGGCTGATACTCGGTGGTGCCTTCTGAAATCCTCTAAGCGACCCAAAAGAAGGAGCCGCCTGGTCTTTGAAAACAAAATCTCGGCGACAGTCGAGGAACTGGGTGACGATGGGCTAGCAAAGATCCGTTTCCATGATGTGCCCTCTGTGGAGATCCTCCTTCAGGAGAGAGGGAAGATGCCTCTGCCTCCGTACATAAAGAGGGATAAAGCAGATCACCGGGCGCCCATGGATCGAGAGAGATACCAAACTGTCTTTGCATGTAAGGGCGGGGCAGTCGCCGCCCCCACAGCCGGTCTTCACTTCACTGAAGAATTGATCACTGAACTAGCCCAGGCAGGGATTTCTCTTCTCCATGTGACCCTTCATGTGGGTCCCGGCACTTTTCGTCCTGTGAAAACGAGAGATATAAGGGAGCATGTGCTGGAAGAAGAACGATTTTCCGTTGATCCTGACACTGCGGAGGCGATTAATAGGGCCAAAAAGGAGGAGAGACGAATCATTGCGGTCGGAACAACCGTGGTAAGAACTCTGGAGTCTGTTGGAAGGGATAGGGGTGAAATCATGCCGGGAGAAGGGACAACGGATCTCTATATCACCCCGGGTTTTCGATTCAATGTGGTAAGCGGTATGATTACCAATTTTCATCTGCCCCGTTCTTCCCTGCTATTTCTGGTTTCTGCCCTTGCAGGGAGGGATTTGATAAAAAAGGCATACCAACATGCCATTGAAGAGAAATATAGGTTTTACAGTTACGGGGATGCCATGCTGATCCTCTGAAGGGAGGTTTGCCACAGACCTGATTTGGAGAAACGGTCAGTTGCATTGGTAGTGTCCATCCAGAAATGAGAGATTTTGTTCAAGGTCAAGGAATGCGATGGTTTTAACCCTCCCGATCACAATCGGGACAGCCAGGAATACATCGAAGTATTTCGAAGATTAAAGGCTGAGCATGACGCAGAGATTGGGCAAAATGGCCATTTATGGATGGGCGATAGGTGGTTCATCCGGTATTTACTGGCCTATGACGGCCATTTCGGAATATTTTGGAATTCAAGGTTATCCAGAAGTGCAACAGCAGTAAGGCTAGATTGGGGGAAATAGTAACCCCCCATGGCCGATTTGAAACCCCGGTCTTCATGCCCGTTGGGACTCAGGGCTCGGTAAAGGCCGTCTCTTCTGAAGATTTGGTAGAGACGGGAATCAAGATTATTTTGGCCAATACCTACCACCTCTACTTGCGCCCCGGGTGCGGGACGATTGAGACATTAGGGGGATTGCACCGCTTCATGAACTGGAAGGCCCCTATCTTAACCGACAGCGGCGGCTTCCAGGTCTATAGCCTGGCCAAACTCAGGACCATATCCGATGAGGGGGTGATATTTCAATCCCATCTGGATGGATCGAGACATTTTATCGGGCCAAAAGAGGCCATGGAGATCCAGCGGGTCTTGGGGAGTGATATCATGATGGCCCTTGATGAGTGTGCGCCATACCCAGCTGACTATGAATATGTCCTGAAGTCTGTGAAACTGACCAGTCTGTGGGCAAAAGGGTGTGTAGAACACAAAAAAGACAATCATCAGGCGCTCTTTGGCATTGTCCAGGGTGGAATGTACAGTGATTTGAGGGAGATGAGCGCCAAAGATTTGACTGAATTGAGTTTCGACGGATATGCCCTGGGCGGACTCTCTGTTGGTGAGGATCGGGATACAAGAGAGCGGGTTGTTTCGGAGACCAGTCGGTTTTTACCGGATGACAAGCCCGTCTACTTGATGGGCGTCGGCAAACCGGAAGACCTCATTCGAGCCGTATCCCTTGGCGTGGATATGTTTGATTGTGTGTTGCCGACCCGTAACGCGAGAAACGGGACTCTCTTCACACATAGAGGGCAACTGGTCATTAAAAACGCCTGCCACACAGAAGATGATCGACCCATAGACGAGAAGTGTGGGTGTTATACGTGCTCCCATTATTCACGGGCCTATTTGAGGCATCTTTTTATGGCAAAAGAACTCTTGGCCTACAGATTGAACACGATCCACAATCTATATTATTACAACCAACTTATGGGTGACATTCGGCACGCCATTCGGGAAGGAAGATTAGCTGATTTCCGTAATGATTTTTACAGACTTCAACAGGAAGAAAATTGAGACGCGGAGTTATTAAAGGGAGGTTTAAATATGAACTCTTTGGCATATGCAATGGGAGCGGGAGGTACTGGAGCCAGCGGCGAGGGGGGAGGAGCCAGCGTTTTTCTTATGTTTGGCTTGATCTTTGTGATTTTCTATTTTTTACTTATAAGGCCCCAGCAGAAGCAGGCGAAACAGCATAGGGAAATGATTGCCTCCCTTAAAAAGGGAGACAAAATCGTCAGTACGGGTGGACTGTACGGTACCGTTACCGGTCTGACGGATGATGTCATCACCATGGAAATCGCACCAAAGGTCAGGGTAAAGGTATCGAGAGCATCTATTTCCAAATTGATGAGAAAAGAAGGGAATAAGGAAGGAAGCCAGATTGCCTGACAGATTCTTGAAGGATAATGAAAGACTGAATTCTAAGGAGTGAGCAGTGTTAAAGAACTTACGTTGGCGGGGTATGATAGTCTTGGGTCTTATCCTCTTGGCATTCCTATATCTGACCCCTACTTTGAGTGGAAAGCTCCCAGAGTGGTGGTCCGGTCTTTTGCCTAAAGAGAAGATCCATCTTGGGCTCGACCTTCAGGGAGGGATACACCTGATTCTCGGAGTGGAAGTGGATAAGGCTGTGGAGAACGCCCTGGATATGGATTTGGAAGGGCTTAGATCGGATCTCCGTGAAAAAAATATCAGGTTTCAGGAACTCAAGCGCCAAGGGACCGAAGGTCTTGCCGTCACACTCATGAGGGAAGAAGATGAGGAAGTGCTCCAAGAGTTGGTATCCACCCGATATCATGAATATAGAATGGAGCCTGATCCTACAAAAGAAGGGGCCTCTTATCGGGTGGTCATGAATTCTGATGCCAAGACCCAGGCGAAGCAAGATGCCGCCGACCAGGTCCTGAAGAGCATCCGGAACCGAATTGACCAGTTCGGAGTCAGTGAACCGGATATCAGACCTCAGGAAGGTTATCGGCTCTTGATCCAACTTCCCGGTATCAAGGATACTGACCGGGCCATAGCGCTGATTAATCGACAGGCCCTGCTGGAATTCAAGTTGGTTGATGAGAGTATGACGGCAGAGGCGGCCCTGGATGGCACCATCCCCCCTGGCAGCGAGATTCTCTATGAGGTATCAACTAATCCCGATACAGGGGCGTTGATTAAAACCAAACCCATTTTGCTAAAAAAGAGGACGCTTCTAACCGGAGAACACGTGAAAGACGCGAGTGTCCGGTTTAATCAGTACAGTGAGCCCTATGTCTCACTTTCCTTTGATTCCAAGGGAACAAGGCAGTTTGCCAGGATTACGGAAGATAATGTTGGAAAGAACCTGGCCATTGTGCTGGACAACAATGTTCATTCCGCCCCTGTCATAAGGGAACCTATTCCAAGCGGAGATGCCATGATCAGTGGGCACTATACCATTGATACGGCGCGTGATCTGGCCATTGTCTTGAGGGCCGGTGCCCTTCCGGCGCCGGTGAAGATATTGGAAGAGCGGACCGTCGGTCCTTCTTTAGGGCAGGATTCCATCGATAAAGGTCGTAATTCCATGATCGTCGGCGGGGTGGTTGTTCTTGTGTTCATGATCATCTACTATGGATTTTCGGGCTTGATTGCCGATCTCGCCGTTCTTCTCAATATTCTTTTCATCATGGCAGCACTTGCTGGCCTAGAAGCGACCCTGACTTTGCCGGGAATCGCGGGAATGATCCTGACCGTCGGCATGGCTGTGGATGCCAATGTCCTCATCTTTGAGCGAATTCGTGAGGAACTGAGACTTGGAAAACCTCCCCGAGCGGCTATCGAAGGGGGGTATGGCAAGGCTTTGGTTACCATTCTGGACGCCAATGTGACGACTCTCATCGTCGCTCTTGTTCTGTTTCAGTTTGGGACAGGCCCGATCAGGGGTTTTGCCGTGACTCTGAGTATTGGTATTGTTGCTAGTCTGATCACGGCCATATTCGTCACAAGAGTGATCTTCGATTATCTCTATGTACACAGAAGATGGAAGAAGGTCAGTATTTGATATAGGTCAGTTACGGAGCAATTACATGGAACTTATCAAGCCGGGAATAAATATAGATTTCATAGGCAAACGAAAAATCGCTTTTTTCTTCTCTGGCGCACTGATTGTGGCCACTATTTTCTTTCTCATTTTGAGGGGCGGGCCCAATCTTGGCGTAGACTTTTCCGGAGGCGTGGTTGTTCAAGTCAAGCTCGAGACAAACCGGACGATTGCAGAGATCAGGGAGGCCTTGGCTTCTATTGGCCTTCAGGACAGCATCATACAAGAGTTTGGTGAAGAGGGACAGCTCGAACGCTTGATAAGGGTCAGACAGACAGACATCGAGTTGGAAGGATTGAATGAGAAGATAGAAAAGGCCTTGAAGTCGCAATTAAACGAAGAGGTAGAAATAAGAAAAGTTGACATGGTCGGCGCCAAAGTCGGCCGTGATCTGAAAGATAAGGCCCTCTTTGCCATCTTCTACTCCATCCTCTTCATCGCCGTCTACATATCAGGGCGATTTGAGCTAAAATGGCTGATGAGCATTGTCATGGCCCTGTCTCTCGCCGTCGTCGTCTGGATCACGTCAACCTTTGGGGCCAGTATGATATGGCTGATCATTATTGCATTGATTGTGAATCTCGGCCTTTGCTGGGCTCTCAAACTGAAGTACGCCATGGGTGCTGTGATCGCTTTGATTCATGACGTTACCATTACGGTCGGCGCCTTTGCCTTGACGGACAGGGAGATATCCCTTGCTATTATCGCTGCGTTTCTGACTATTGTGGGGTATTCGCTGAACGATACCATTGTGGTATTTGACCGCATCAGGGAAAACCTCAGACGCTTTCGTCGGCGGGGGCTTGAAGAAGTGATCAACTCCAGCATCAATGAAACCTTGAGCAGGACCATCCTCACTTCAGCCACCACTTTGATGGTCGTTTTAGCCCTTTTTATTTTGGGTGGCGGTGTGATTCACGACTTTGCCTTTGCCATGTTGGTGGGTATTCTTGTTGGAACCTATTCATCGATCTTCGTGGCAAGCCCCGTCCTCTTGGCCTGGAAAGGAACCTTCGCGCAAAAAGGAAAAGCCAAAGAGAGCTGAATTCCGTATTCGGATAAGCTGTTATGAAGAAAAGCCCAAACCTTGAAGGAAAAGGGAGTCAAAAACCGGTCCAAGGAGTCTCATCGCGGGAAAGGGCCCTGGACCGATACAGAAAAAAGAAAGCAAAACCCCGTATTCAGAGAAAGATCTTCTGGGTAACCCTTCTCGTTATCATCGGCCTCCTCTTTGCGGCTTGGTGGGCATGGTCTTCTATTTACAGCGTTTCACCTGAATTCTATTTCCTCCTGGTAAGCAAGAACGGAGATTCCGTAAAGCTCTTGAATGGAGAAACCCTCCTCCTCCATCCCGACGACAGAGTTGAGATCCTCAAGATTTCCACAAATGTAGGCCTTAACTGGGGTGTACGCCTGGTTTCAACAGAATTTGATATCAACGCCCTTGTAGAGGAAGAGTTGCCCATTTCAGAACTCTTGCCCGACAGAGAGATATTCGATCGATATACCTTCAAGGCTACTGTGAAACGGGTCAATCAGGAAATGGGTCACGTTGTGATGGTGATTGAACCCCGTGTGGAAGATTGGCTGGATCGTGCGGATGGAATGACTGATGCCGGCGAAAGAATCGCCCTTTTAGAACGGGCACTTGATCTGAACCCCAAAGATGAGCGGATTAGGGATCGACTGGTCGATGAATATAAGTCCTCGAAGGAATGGCAGAAAGCGGCCTCATTACTGGAGGTGATGGCAGAACAGCAACCTGATCAAGATGTTCTCCCCGAATTGCTTGAACTCTATGAGGCCATGTCCAAAAAAGACCAGATCATCGCTGTTCTTCGAAGAATCCTGGATAAGAATCCCGGGGATTCGAATGCACGTCTGCGTTTGGCTACTACTTTGGAGAAGAAGGGAAGCTTTAAGAGCGCCATCAAGGAGTATGAAAAATATGTAGAGCAAGTCGGGACGAGGGAGAGACTTTCTGTCTATAAGACCCTCGGGTATCTCTATACGAAAACCAACCAAACCAAGGAAGCGATCTCCAGTTATCTCAGGGCCGCAGAACTGGACAATAAAGACGCGAATCTCTTCTACAACCTCTCGGATCTCTATGAAAAAACGGATCAGAAAGACAAATCGGATGAGTATCTGAGAAAAGCCGTAGCGTTGAAATCAGGGGATACAGAAGGTCACCTGGAGTTGGCGAAAAGGTTGATCAAGAGGGGGAAGTATGGGGATGCGGAAGAGCATATAAACGCTGTCCTGAAGAAAGATCCCAAATCCCTGGAGGCCCTGCTGTTGAAGATCAATATTCAGGAGAAAAAGGGGGACAAGAAGGGGCAGAAAGAGACCTACTACCAAATCCTGTCATTTGATAAGGACAACCAGACCGTTATCTACAATCTGGCCGTTCTGGAATATGAGATGGGTGATTACCCAAGGAGCCTGTCCCAGTTTAAGGCATATCTGAAATCAAATCCAAAGGATGCCGTCGCGCAGGCGTTTGTGTTCGATATTTACAGAAAACAGAAGAACGACAGACTCGCCTTTGAACAAGCCCAAATCCTTATCAAGTTGAAACCTCAAGAGATAAGCTATTATCAGTATTTATTTGAATACCTCGACGGTCTGGGCAATTACAAGAAGATGATAGAACTCATGGAACAGGGACTCAAATCCTCCCCCAACAATCCTGATCTCAGGGAATATCTGGTGGTGGCCTATCTAAAGACAGGGAAAGAGGACCTCGCTATCGCCGAGATGGAGAAGATTTTGAAGAGTAAGCCGAAAGACCTGTCACTGCTCTTGCGGCTGGCCAAACTCAAAGAGAAACAGAAAGACTTTGAAGGGGCTCTGGAGGCGTATAAGAGGATTCTGGACATCTCCCCTGACCATGAAGAGGCCGGAGAAGCCTATCTCAGGCTTAGAATTAGGGCATCAGCACAGAATGGGGAATAAGCCCTAATATTGCAGAAGTCCAAGAGGCCGCTCTTAGATCCATTTATCGGGGAAATCCAAGGCGTCGAGGGTGGGCTACGACTGTCTTCGACCCTGAGCTCCGTTCGGCCTGAGCTCACGGCCGAGGGCAGATTGAAGGGAGCTCAGCCGAAGTCAAACTGTAGTCACATATCGCGAACCTCCGACATTCCTCTTCTATTATCGGCTCTAACAATCTCTTGTCATGTTTATTATGCAACAAAAGGGTAAACCTCATTTTCAGGTGACTGCGGGTCTCTTACGGCGAGATGGTCGAGTGTTGGTCACGAAGCGCCCTGAGGGAAAGCATCTGGCAGGGTTTTGGGAGTTTCCAGGCGGAAAACAGGAAAGGGGTGAAACCTTGGAGGCATGTCTGGAAAGGGAGATGAAGGAAGAGTTGGGTATAGAGGTCCAGGTCGGAAAACACCTTTATACCGTTCATCACGAATATGAAGACCGCAGGGTTTCCCTTCACCTGTTTTCATGCACTCACCTAGGAGGTGATCTGAAGTCTTTGGATTCTCAAGAGATCAAATGGGTTTCCCATGAGGATCTTCCACAATATCACTTCCCTCCACCAGATTTAGAGTTGTTGAGATTTTTACGCAACCATGTAGGAGGCTTTGCTCCGATCGGTATCTAATAGATCAAATCCTTTTGGAGATAATCAATGATAAAGGAGCTTGTGACAAGGACAAGAAGTTATCGAAGGTTTTTTGAAGACCATTCCATCCCCATGGAGACCCTCAGGGATCTGATCGATCTTGCTCGTCTCTCCGCTTCTGCCGCCAACCGCCAACCACTCAAGTATATGCTCTCCAATGAAATAGAAATGAATGCCGTCATCTTCTCAAGACTTAAGTGGGCTGGCTTTTTAAAAGACTGGGGCGGCCCGGAAGATGGCGAAAGACCGTCAGCCTATATCATCGTCTTGGGGGATACGGAGATTTCGACTTCCTTCGACTGCGACCATGGAATCGCCAGTCAGAATATCCTTCTCGGAGCAACGGAGATGGGGTTGGGAGGTTGCATGATCGGGGCTGTAGAGCGAAAGCATTTAAGAGAAGATCTCCATATCCCGGATCAATATGAGATCCTCCATGTGATTGCCTTGGGCAAACCCAAGGAGAAAATTATAATCGAGACCGTGGGCCTTGACGGAGATATCAGGTATTGGCGTGATGAATCCGGAACCCACCACGTTCCCAAGCGCCCGTTAGAGGAGGTTATCATACGGTGTGGCAAATCTGCCTGATTCGTGGTATCCCACAGAAGAGTGAAAAGGGAGACCATTGTTTATTTGAACACATAAGCCGGACCTTTCGATCTCGAATATAGGTTCAAACGAGTATCGTGTCCCAGAATTAACTTGAATAATAAGTGCCTGCTACACAGATTCAAAGGGACCCCCATGTCCCCAACGTTTCATAGAACCGGCTAAAATGATGGAAGGTATTTCCGGGACACGACACTAGAAGGGTTAAGATAATTGACGGAAGTGTTGGACATCGATCCGCCACTTGGGAAGGACTGATGATGCCGAAGAAAATGGGAAAACACAAAAAAAGGAGGTTAAGTATTATCCTTCCCGCCTACAATGAGGCAGAGAACATCGGGAAGACTATAGAGTCATTTGTTTCAATCAGACATAGGATGAACTTTGATGTCACGTTGATTGTCGTAAACGACGGGAGCACGGATGCCACCCCCGATATCTGCCATGCCCTCAGCAGCGAATACCCATTTGTGAAGTGTATCAATCACCCTAAGAATATTGGATACGGTGGTGCAATCATCTCCGGAATTAAGGCCGCTGAAGGTGAGTATGTCGCAATATGTGATTCGGATGGTCAGTTTGATGTCGCCGATCTTCTTGCTCTGTTGAAATTTACCCGTTCTTTTGATGTTATCGTGGGTTACAGGGAAAACAGAGCTGATCCCCTGGACAGGAGAGTCCTCGGAAGGATATGGACCATAATCAGCAGATTTCTATTCGATATCAAGATCCGCGATTTGAACTGTGCGCTCAAGGTTTTCAGGCTTTCCCTTGTCAAGGACCTCGACCTTCGCTGCGTGGGGCCCGGTATCAACATGGAAATAATGGCCCATCTTTCAGCCCCCGAAATCCCAGTAAAGGAGATTCCCTGTACACATTATCCTAGAACAGCAGGTCGTCAAACTGGGAGTAGCCCCCGTGTGATTAAGCGTGCATTCGTGGAGCTGATGATCCTTCTGACGAGGAAAGACAGTGCTGGTTCCAGCCTAGTGAATCGTGGTCCGGCTGTGGTAATATTCCTTTTGGTTCTTGCATTTCTTCTGCGGATGCCAAATTTCACAGAGAGCCTCTGGTATGACGAAATATGGTATACATCCAGTTTTCTTAATGCACGTACCATTAGTCTTGTCCTTTTCAACGATGTTCACCCCCCTCTCTATCCTCTTATCATGTTCGGCTGGATAAACGTTTTCGGTGACAGCGAAATTGCGGTCCGAATGCCATCGCTTCTGTTTGGGCTTTGTTCCCTCTGGGTTCTGTACTTATTGGCCCGCTTTTGGGTTAACCGCTCTGTGGCCCTTTTAGCAGTACTCTTGGCAGCACTTTCCCCGGTTCATATCTGGTATTCCCAGGAGAATAAAAATAATATGCTTCTCATGCTGTTAACACTGGTAAGTGTTTACAGCCTTCAGAAGGCCTGGAATAACGACAGGTGGAAACCCTGGGTCATCTTTATCATTGTGTCCGTTCTTTCCCTGTATACCAACATCTTTGCTGTTTGGATTATCATCTCCCTATTCATCTGGATGTGGGCTCGTGTGTTTTTTGGACAAAACAAACGAAAATTTAAAATCGTCTTTATATCAAGCATTTCGGTGGCCCTATCCTATTTGCCCTTCATTGTGTCAACCTTTCTTCAAATGGACAAGATGAGCAGGGGATATCTGCGGGCGTTTTCACTGGAGGAGTTTTACAGACTGTTCCTCATCTTTTTAAGTCACGGAAATACAGTTCGCACAATTTCGCCTTATTCTGATCTAAGCAAGATTTTTGACCAACCATGGTTCTATTTTCTCGTGGATGGTTTTTTCGCGGCGCTTATCATATGGGGATTGATTGGGATAGGCTTACGGATCTGGAAGCGGCATCCGATATCCTTTGAAAGGGGAGAGTCTTTGAGAACCGGGAGCGGGTTATTTCTCTGTTATCTTTTAATTCCTCCTTCATTGCTCTTCATCGCCTCATTCTTTTATAAATACATATTCATAGAACGCAGTATGATTATTATGTTGCCCCCGTTTTTGATCCTTCTCGCCTACAGTGTTCTCTCAATACCCCGTGCAGTTTTGCGTAATATTGCTTTTGCCCTGCTTTTGACAATTAATGTATGGGCCCTTTATAATCTGTGGTGGGCTAAATCGGAAACCTGGACCGTATACAAACAAAACCCTGATTGGCGATCCGCAACCCACTATTTTTACGACCTTTTAAAGAAGCCTTCCGACCGTTTTGTCATCGCGCAGATCACACCGACCGATTCTCTTTCTTATTATTATTCGCGCATCCGGAAGTCAGACAGCGAAAACTGGGTTGGTTCATACCCCTCAAGGTTGCCTTGCGTCTATATCGAATCGTTCAAGAGGAAAGAACTTGAACGTCTTATTGATCAAAACGGACTGAATGAAATCTATCTTATTCACAATCTCTATTGGTCCGGGCCTTTTGAAAAAATATACAACGACTTCAGAAAGGAGAGAGTTTTTCAGGAAGGGGAAAAGATCTCCTACAAAGGGCTCGAGATATACAAGTTTGTCGTTTCAGACTCATTTCCCAGTGACTCCACGTAGTGTCGGGTCTCAGGATTAATTTGAATAATAAGTACCTGCTGTACAGATTCCTAGGGGGCATGGGGGTCTCTTTTCAGTTCCACCACCCAAAAGACGCCCAAGCCTGT
>CAZFMX010000025.1:0-38854 GCA_964520425.1 uncultured Desulfobacteraceae bacterium | reverse complement strand
TATCCCCTTCCAGGGGTTATCTCAAAACCGGGCCCTCTGGGCTCGGTTTTTTATTTAGTCGGTATACAAAACCGGAGATTGAATTCGGAGAGATAACCCATGTCCTAGAAGCAGCAAACGACACTATACAGAGTATCCAGCAGGCATCATATTATCCTCTTCAAGAGAATCAAACGGAGCCGCTCTCCGTCTCTTCAACTAGTTTACCGATCACATTTCCCTCAAACGCCTTGAACTCCGAAACAGCCATCTTGTAAGACGGCATTTCCCATTCCATCTCCTTTAGGTTGTGGAGAAGAATCGGAATCCAATCAAAGGGAATAGAGAACAACATCAACCCTTCTGGAAATACCTGCTTCGATTTGGCCCCGTAGGCCAAACCCGTGATAGTGAAATTGATCTTGCCGGTCTGGTAAGGATAGGTAAACAACCAGGCGCAACCGAAAACACCCGTTGTTTTCGACTCCCTGGGACCGCCGGAAAGGTGATCCATGGCCCGCATCAATATTTCAGCCTGACTGATAGTCGCGGTAACCAGTAAAAGATCAGGATCATAATTTAAGCAGTTCAAAGGAGCGAAGGCGACATAGTTGACAATACCTGGATGTAGCTTGGGGATATAGTTGTAAACTCTGGCATTAGCCCGAGGTTCTTTAAAAATCCCCAGTTCTTCACCCAATATACCCGCCTCGGCAAAAGGCGGCGTTTGACGCATTCCCAGGGTAACGGCTCCAAAGCAGTCTTCATCCGTAGCTGTTATAAAAAAAGGTTCTTCAGCCTGTTGTGCTTCCCGAATCATCTCACAAATCGCCATGGATTCTTTAATCTTTGCCATTCCCGGAGGTTTCCGATACAGAAACTTCACACCTACAGGCTGCTTTTCAAATTGAAACCTTTCGAAAATCGACAGATCCTGTGACGAGGGCTTTAACGGTCTCTTTTCCATATGGTTCTCCTTTTTGCAGGGTTGTTTCTCAATGCTCAGCCTTCGGCACGTTTGGCGCCTTTGGTAGTGGCCCACCGAATCGCGGAGCCCTATATGTATATGCCTCAGGATTCTTGACCCTGTTTTTACGAGGATGATCAGGTAAGATCACGTTCCGGGCGAGCAGCTGCGCGCGGAGGCTGGCGAAATCAACGTCTCTTGGCTTAACATTTTGATCTAAAGACAAAGCCGCCGCCGTACCAGCCGCTTCACCAATGGCGATACAGTGGGGAATCAGATTGAAAAAGTTGTTGGCCGTCTGATCTGATGAATAAGCCCGACACGCGACCAGCAGATTGTCCACACCCTTCGGAAGGAGGGAGCGATATGGGATATATGTTAATGGATGCTTGATGGAGGCTTCACCCCGGTCAAGATCCGGAAATACCGCGATAGTATCCTCAAACGGCTCATCGCTATTCAGGTCCTGCTCGGTTAACATATAGTCGCCATGGACTCTTCTCGCTCCCCGGGTCCCCAACTGAGGAGATGAGAGCACGATAAAGCTGCTCTCAAATCCGGGAACATTTTTTCTGAAGTAATCATGCGTCAACAACATCGTTTCACGTCCAAGCATTTCCACCCGAGTCAACTCTTCCACATCAATCTGGCTCTTGCAGCTGTATCGGGGATGAAACCAGACAACACTTTCCTGATTTGGCAGGTTACTTCTAAAAAACCCGGTTATTCCACCCTGACTTGTCAAATCTGCCATCATCTGATTCCAGGTAGCCGTGTTCCCTCTTCTGAAATCTTCACATTTCTGCAGATTCACATTATCGATCCAGAAGCAGAGGGAAAGGTTGGCGATTCTGATGTTGGGATCAATGTCAGTATCAAACCCAGCCGGCGTAAAAGGCAACAAATCTCCATCACCAGTGGAATCAATGACGGTTTTGGCTATGATGGCCTGCCTGCCGGACTTGCTTTCGAAAACCACACCCATAGCTTTATTGCCTTCCATCAGAGGCATTGTTCCCCAAGCGTGAAGATACGTCTTGACTCTCGCCTCATTGACCATGTCGTTTAAGAGGCACTTGGATACTTCAGCGTCTATGATGACCGAGTACACGATTCTTTCTTCACGAACGGAGAAAAATGAACGATCATTCCAATACTCAATCAGGTGTTGATCATCAGCGCCCCAGATTTCCTGGCGAGGGTAGCTGCAAGCTTCACGTTTGTCCAGCCTGTCAATCCATTCCTGGTTGATCCCGGCAATCTGCATATTGCCGTCAAAATCCGACAAACAAGGGATGATGGTTACCAGACCGCCTGTGCCCATACCCCCCAAGTAGCCGTATCTTTCAATAAGAACAGTTTTCGCTCCATTGCGAGCTGCGGCGACAGCCGCTCCGATTCCACCAGGACCACCACCGACAACGACAACATCGCATTCCTGCACGACCCTGATACTCTTGTTGGGTTCTGGAATCATTCTATTGGTCAATTCAGCCTCCTCTGTCCAAAAAGAAACTCCTTATAAACTCCATACCCGTCTGCTGATAATACTATAAAGTGAAACTCCCCGGCCAAGAGTCGGGATTCTTCACTCTGGGAATCAGGTCTGTCCATCAGTGAGTACGTCGCCATGAGCCAAGCCGGATACCATTGCCGTATAGTCGTCCGGGCAGTTTATACCCAAGAGAATATTCGGATCCTCCACTTCCAGATCCATTGAATCTCTTTTGAAAGAGGCGAGCACATCGTTCAATTTTCCAGATACATCTGCGCGGATAATGGCTTTGGAGAATTTGCCCGGAACCAGTGGTGGATGCCCTTTATTGCCCCTATAGCATGGGTAAAGAATCATCCCCTCATAGTCGTCATACCAATCGATCATCTTTATGATGGTCGACGCGTAGATCATAGGTATATCAACAGGATGGATAAAGAAGGCCTCTGAGTCTCCTGGAATACTGTTTACACCAGCCTGTACGGAAGAAAACATACCCGTAGAATAGTTGGGATTAATGACGACTTTCGCGTTCGTCCGCTTGATCATCGGTATGAGGTCTCCCCTTCGATGCCCGACTATGACCCGCACATCACCCACTCCAGCCTTCCTAAATACGCGGATGACTCGCTCAAGTACCGTCTCATTGCCAAGGGGTAAGAGGGGCTTAAACCGACCCATACGCGTCGAGTATCCGGCAGACAGTATAACCGCTGAGATCTTTTTAGCCATTGTCTTGCTGTGCAGAGCGATCGGACATAACCGGGTTGATTGATATGAACTCACCTTCCCTAGGAAGGACAATAGAAGGAGACCCCACGTGAGTCAAGGAAAAACAAAGCACAACCTATGTGGTGTCGAGCTGTATCGCGGCTGTGTCGTTTATATGAAATGATTAGAAGAATGGCATGAATCTTGACACATCAACTAAATTCACCTATAGTCCCTTGCTGGAAAAGGCAAGTCTCTAACAAATCAGAAACAACCAAACCTAAGCGCACGAGCCTGCTTTTCCCACAAGGTTTCCTGACGAGACGGTGAAGACGAGTGGGAGTTCAAGCAGCAGAAACCCGGTGAGGCATTCGGCTAAAGGGGAGTACCGGACCGCATTTCTCATGGTTTTACTCTAAAACCGTTCAAACGGACCGGGTCGATTTCACTACAATCTATCATTGAGGAGGTTAGTTGGGATGGGACCGAGATTTCACATCAAGCGGAAGCACTACCATCTACATGCATTAATGTATACACTGGTTTTATGTTGGGCTATATCGGCCGTCTATCCGTTATCAGCCGCAGAACCTGAATGGGATCCGGGCACCATTAAGGAGTGCGACAGACAATGTCTGATCGACATTATGGACGGCTACATGAACGCGATCTTTAAACACGATCCTGAGGCCGTCCCCCCTCTGACCATGGACGTACGGATGACTGAAAACACCGGCGTCATGGATGTCGGGGAAGGCGTCCTATGGCTGTTCAAAACGGAACCCACCGAATTTAAAATATATGTTGCTGATCCGGTTGCCGGCCAGGTCGCCCAGCAGGCCAGGCTGAAGATCGGTGGCCGTGATGCCCTGGTCGCCGTACGCCTGAAAGTGGATCGGGGAAAGATCCAGGAAATCGAGCACCTGTACGATCGCGAGATCGATCAGGCCGCGATTCCCCTTCTGACTACGCCCGTACCTGTTCTGACTACTGATGTTCCCCCTGAAGATCGGCTCTCCCGAGACCTCCTATTCAGGGTGGCCAACTCCTATTTTGATGCTCTGGAAGGAGACAACGGGAAGATCGGGGCCTTTTCCGACGATTGCGTGCGACATGAAAACGGGTATCAAACCGTGAATAATCCGCCCCCCGGCGGTCGTATGATGCCGGCTCCTTTTATGCCTACGGCTGATACGGAAATGGGGCGTGAGATGCTTCGGTTCAGTATGCTGACATGTGAAGATCAGATTAACGAGAAGACTTTTGCCTATATGAAACGTATCCGGCCACGCCGCGCCCTGATTATCGACGAACAGAAACAAATAGTCGGCGCCTTTCCTCTGTTTGTTCACGACGGCACTCGCCGGGGCGCTCCTGATGCACCTCCGGGAATGCTGCAGAATCTCGTGACCATGGAGACATTCGGGATACGAAACGGCCTCATCCAGCATGTTGAGGTGTTTCCTTTCGTGATCCTGCCGTATGGGCTCGGCAACGGATGGACGATTGGATCGGGGCGGTAAGGGAATCAACCCGCGTCCGGTGTAAGAAGGAGTACGGTCTCGACAGGATTCTAAAGGTTTTAGATACAACAACTGTACGGTAGGTGTTTAACTCAAGCAAAAGAAGGAGGGCAAACTGATGAAAGCTGCAGTCATGAGGGAATACGGAAAACCTTTGACCATAGAGGATATTGAAATTACTGCGCCTCAAGCCGACGAAGTTAAGGTAAAAATTACGGCTGTAGGGTTGTGTCACACGGATATCTCTGTTTCCCATGGTGGGTTCCCGCCACCCTTGCCCGTTGTTTTGGGACATGAGGGAGTCGGAGTGGTTGAAGAGGTTGGCCTCGGGGTGACCGGGTTAACACAGGGAGATAAAGTCCTGTTCAATTCTCTGGTCTATTGCGGAGAGTGTCCCAACTGCGCAAAGGGGTATTATGGCGCCTGTATGCTGAACGGTTTCTTGATGTTCGGTGGAACCATGCGGGATCACACCACCAGACTGAAAAAAGGGGATGAAGCAATTCACAGCTACTTTTGCCAGTCTTCTTTTGCCGAATACGCTATTACACACCAGGATTTTTTAATCAAAGTTCCTCAGGATTTGGACATAGTGAAATTGACTCCCTTATGCTGTGGCGCCGCTTCAGGTATCGGAGCGGTCTTCAACAGGGCAAAGGTATGCCCGGGGGCAGAAGTAGCTGTGCTGGGCTGCGGTGTCGTCGGAATGGGCGCCATCATGGCTGCAAAATTATCAGGGGCCATGAAGATAATCGCCGTAGACATCCTGGAACATAAATTGAATTTTGCCAAGGAGTTCGGGGCTACTCACACTATTGACGCGTCCAAAGACGACGTTGTCGAGAGTGTCCGAGACCTTTCTGGCGGCGGAGTCGATTTCGCCATCGAAGCGATCGGGAAGGGAGAAACCATATCACAGAGTCTGGATGCACTGAGACCGGGAGGAACATCGGTCGTAGTTGGAGCGGTACCATTCGGAGAAAAGGCGACTATAGATCCCGTGCAACTGGTTGGAGAGAAAGCAATCATGGGCTCGATAATAGGCACATTGAAACCTCACTACGACATTCCAAAATTTATTGAACTCTACAGGGCAGGACAATTACCCATCGACAAGCTGATACAGGCGGAATACCCACTTGAAAAGATAAATGAAGCTATAAAAGCAGCCGAAAAAGGGGAATTCCTCAAAGCAATCATTAAAATGTAGACTGAAAAGATACCGATTCATAGATTGCCAGTCATTTCTTAGTGACAATTTTTTGCCGAAAGACGTATTCCCAAAACTTATTTTAGACAAGAGTGGAGGAGACCATGAAATATTATCAGAGACTAACGCTCCTATTTTGCTTAATGTTTGGTTTCATCGGGATTCAGCGGGTCGTCATCAACGTTATCTTGCCTGTGATTAAAGAAGATTTGGGCTTTACCTATTTTCAGATGAGCCTGGTCGTAGCGATCAATGGATTAACCTGGGCTTTCGGTACCTTTATCTTCGCAACAATCGGAGATCGCTATGGTCGCCGTCCGGTCATCGTCCTTTGTACCATCCTATCGGGCGTATTATCATGGGTAACCGGGTTTGCACACACTATCGGACAGCTGTTATCGATCCGAGGATTTCTCGGATTTTTTGAAGGTGGCCCATACCCTTTGTCCATGGGTACTATATCGGAAGAAGCCCCACCGGAGCGAAGAGCGATGCATGCTGGATTAGTCACCGGGTGCTTCATGCTTATTGGCCTCGGCCTCGGCTCATATGCCGCGGGTAGGCTTATGGACGCATTCAGCGGATCATGGCGTCCCGTTTTTTATGTGGTTTCCGCCCCGGGCATCCTGATCGGTTTCCTTTTGATGTTCATAATGCGTGAAGCACCATCGGTCGCTGAGGCCATTCGGATGCGAAAGACAGGCGATAAGAAGGATGAAACAAAGAAAGAGGATCGAGTGACCGTATGGGACGCACTCAAATATCGGAATGTGCTCCTTTCTTCTATAAACAGCGTCCCTGTCATGGGGTGGCTCTTTGTATTTACCGCGTTTGCGTCTTCTTTTCTTGTTGATGTTCATCAATTTAACATGTTGCATATTGGCTATATCATATCGGCTTCCGGTGTAGGGGGATTTATAGGTCAGTTTTTTTGGGGTTCAGTATCCGACATCATCGGGCGAAAAAAGGCCCTGATTCTTACGGCCTTACTCTGTTCGGTTTTCGGCATTTCAGTTGCCATGGTTCCGGTTGGGACTTCCGCCCTTGCTTTTGGAACGCTTTTCTTTTTCTATGGCCTATTTGGGGGCGGCATGTACCCTATGTACCTGTCAACGCTGCCGGCAGAATCGGTTCCTCCCAGGATTTCGGGAACAGCAGTCGCTATACCCACAGCTATCGGTGAGATTTTGGGTGCTGCTCTTATGCCGGCCATCGCAGGTAAGTTAAGTGATTTATTCAATCTATTCGCTCCCATGTGGATGGCTGCGCTTTCCGGTATTCTAATTGCGTTCATCTCGCTATTCTATATTGAGACGGCTCCAAGGTGTGTCGCGAAAATGAAGCACAAACCAACGCAAGAAGACCATATACTAAAAGCCTTCCGGCAGCCATCGGTTAATATCGGATAGAAACCACCGGTATCAGGTTCATACTTGAGTGTCGTGTCTCAGAATTAACTTGAATAATAAGTACCTGCTGCACAGATTCAAAGGGGGCATGGGGGTCTCTTTTCAGTTCCACCACCCAAAAGACGCCCGAGCCTGTTACCGCCCCCAAAGAGGACAGCGTTCGGTGGACAGGCACAAGGAATGCCCGTCGCTGTGAGTACATTGTTCGTGGTGCTGCTTCATAATATGCAAAATTATGGTGCCGTTCTACGACCTCTGGATAGATGGTGATGAAACTGAAAAGAGACCCCCATACCCCAACATGTCATAGAACCGACTAAATTGATGGAAGGTATTTCTGAGACACGATACTAGCAAATAACCAGGGGTTTTCGCCTGTAGCAAGTTCGTGCTTCAGTGTCTGAATTCCTCCTGCTCTAGGATTATTGACACACAATCTTCATTCTACTATGATTCTTCACCAAAAAGGCTCGTTCACATCAAATCAAATTAAAGGAGACACTTATGGCAGGCATGGATAAACTAAAGAACGTTTTGCGTGAACCGAATGTCGTTGAATTAAAACCCTGGAAATCTATACACGACACGATTAAAGAGCCGATGATTACCGGGCTGGGTCCTATGGATATCCAGGAATCTGCCCTGGCGATGGGATTCGCTCGTATCACTAAACCTGACTCGCTGGGCAACCCGACACACAAACACCCTTTCGACCAGTGGATCTATCTCATCGGAGAATCAAAAAACTTCGTCGATTTTGACGCCGATATTGAATTTACACTCGGCGATGAAATCATTAAGATCGACTATCCCTGCTATATCTTTGTTCCCAAAAACACAATGCATTGTCCGTTGGATATAAAACGGGTCGGAAAACCCTTCATTTTTATCGATGTCAGTATTACACAGGAGGCATCTGTTCGTCCAAAAAAATTGGCAAAAGGTGGGCGACCCAAATATATCGCAAAAAAGACAAAAAAGTAGACGATAAGTATTTCAAGTGTGAGGCTGAAGTTCATAGCCGATGGGAAGAGTAGGCGGTGACATCAGCGAGGCAAGTAATGATACTCTGGTGGCGTTTGCTAGTGCCTCGTATCATTATTCATGAGACTAATATTCAGTCGATTGTTATAATGTGTAATAAGGCACGGACTATTCCCTCAAGACGATATCTCAGAAAGAAATTCCACTGAATCCCACAGTGATCTGAACTTAGAGGGTTTACACCCCGAACCTATGGCAGAATGTATCGTTCGCTTGGAAGAAACGGCTTCTTAAACTCTCAAAGTTCAGATCACCGCCACTGGCCCCTATAGATATCGTCTTGAAGGAACAGCCCATGCCTCATCTTTTACTTGATCTATAAATATATGATACAAAGCACTAGGAGCAAATAGACATGGTTAGAATGGCCGATTTACCGGAGATTGATCAGAAGATCTTAATGAGCATGGAAGGCCCAACGTTTGAAAGCCGTCCCTGGGTTGAAGGACCCCCGTTGAACCAGCGCAGAGTGGCCCTTATTACAACTGCGGGTTTACACAAACGAGGGGATCGTCCCTTTCAAATGGGTCAACCCGATTACTATAGGGTTATCCCGGGAGATACACGGGATGGTGAAGTCGTGATGTCTCACGGAGCGGCCAGTTTCGACCGAACCGGCTTTCAAAGAGACTGGAACGTGGTATTTCCCCTGGACCGGCTGAGAGAGCTGGCGGATGAGGGTGTGATCGGCAGTGTGGCCGATTATCATTACTCATTTGGAACTCCCCTTACCATGCCGGAGAATGAAACCGTCGCCTCGGAACTAAGTGATTTGCTTAAGAAGGACCATGTCGACACGGTCCTTTTATTTCCTGTCTGACCGGGCTGCACGAACGCAGGTGGCGTTCTCGGTCATTTGATAGAAGAACATGGGATTTCAACGGCATGTATCAGCCTGATTCGACCCCATTCTGAGAGAGTGAAACCTCCCAGGTCCTTATGGGTCTCGTTTGAACTCGGGAGACCCTTAGGGGTGCCCTATGACGCAGATTTTCAGAAAAAAGTACTGATGACTCTCCTGCAGTTGCTTGAAAGGCCTGATGGTCCGGTCATATTGGATGACTACCCTCTTGACGCGCCTGAATCGGATGAGGAAACAGCCGTTTTGTCCTGCCCGGTAAGGTTCGATGATCAGACAACGGATGATTCTGATCCACTTAAAACCAGGTTTCTGAGAGAGATTCAGGCGATGCGTCCCTGGTATGATATGGCCTTGGAGAAGCGAGGGCGAACATCGCTTGGGGGGAGCGGTATTGATATCGACCATTTGGGAGACTATATCTACGCCTATGTCAAAGGAGAGGAGCCTGACAACCCGCTTCAGGATGTTGATCCGTCGGTCTCATTGAAACTGGCGGTTGAAGACCTGAAAGGTTATTACATTGAAGCGGTTACAGCGCAACCAGGGCAGGAGAATCTATCAAGCAAAGCTTTGAAGGAATGGCTTTGGGACAAAACCGCGGCGGGTGAGGTATTGGTCGAACTGATTAAAACCTGCTCCCAGAGTGAAAACGAGAAGCTAAAGATGACGGGAACCCATTTCATCGCTCCGATAGATGTCATGCTGAAACGGGGCGTTATGAATCCGGGGATGATGTGAAATAAGAGCCTCGGAATCGAAGAAAAGATTTCACCACCTTTTTAGGGCTCTATACACTGAAAGTTTGCCGCATCGTCGATACTCCCCTGTCCCGAATAGCGCGCTACTTTGGGGTAGGGGCACAAGGGGCGTGTGCGCGTTACTTCGCCTTCCACCATCTGCCTGGCCAGAATCTTTTCCGGAGCTTTCCCTTTTTCCACTCAGTTGATGATGGCCGTCATAGGATCGTGTTGATCGGGACAGACTCCGCCGCCGCAATGAGGCATCCCGGGTATCATAAACAACCGGAAGAAATCGGTTGTGTCCGGACTGTTTTCATCCATTGCCTGTTCGTAATAATTTACCCCCACCATCGGCTGCAGGATCGAGTCCGACCATCCATAGGTCATGATCAGCTTGCCGCCCAGTTTTCGGAATCCCAAGAGATCAGGGTTCTTCGCGTCAGCCAGCTTGCCCCATTCATCCAGCATGTGAATATCGCGGTCAAAATCGAATGTGCTGCAATCGTAATCCGGTCTCGGTGGTTTGTGCACCAGATAACGCATGGTTTCTTCAGCCAGGCTGAAGTCGGCAGGCTTAAAACCGGGTTGAGCACTTACGATGACGTTCATCCATCCACTTCCGGAGCCGCCGCCGAACAGGTTCGGCATCACCGCTTCGCTCCCCGGCATAAAACCTGGAAATATGGCTTTACCGTTACTCACCGGGCCGCTGTAGACTTTAGCAATGGCTGCCGCCTCGGCTGCAGTAAGGCAATCCGGACCGTCCATACTTTCGCTGCAGATCGAAACGTCCCGAGCTGGATTGAAATCGCATTTGCGCGGATCGTCAATCAAGCCATCCTTTAATCCATCGATCTCATCACACTTGCTCATCACCCTGTCGGCTACTAGGGCCATTTTATCCGATGTCAGCGTCACTTCACTGAGAGCTTTCTGATTCCACATGGCACCGATGGTGAAACCCGTCTGATCCAGCCACGGCGCGTTGACAACAATGCCATCGAAGTCTTCAGGATAGCGCTGCGCTTCGATCAATCCCTGGCGGCCTCCATTGGAGCATGAGTTCCAGTAGGAATAGGAAATGGCTTGGCCGTAATAGTCCTTTATAATTTTCTTGGCTGTGTTAGCTGTCAGGTGAACGGCTCGGTAGGCATAATCTATCGCCTTTTGTGGATTGCTCATAACAAAGGAAGCGCCCGGTTCTTTGCGGGAGTTGTGCCCCGTATTTGTCTGAGCAACGGCAAAACCGACCTTTAAGGCCTCATTTATCTGTGAAACACGCATGGGATCATCCAGGGCTTCACCCGCATGACCGCCATTTCCAATCATATAGAGTCTTCCGTTCCACTGATCTGGAAGATCTACTTGGAACGCGATTTCCGGGTCAAGCATTCCCGAGACTCTACAGAATGCGGGGACTTTATCCGCTTCGGATGTGGCCAACGATCCTATCTGCACGATGTCACTCGACTTGAATCGACTCATAGCCTCACAAGCCTTGACCGGTTCAATGTCCGTCTTTGAGTAGTCGACAAGGGAGGTGTTGAGATCCGCGAAGGGTTGAGCCTGGACCGATACCGCCGTAGAGATGCCCCAGATGACTATGCCGATGGCAATTATGCACCCTATCCAACAGGGTTGTACCATCCGATACCGATTGACCTGATTTCTTTCCACCTCCGCCTCCTTTTCAAGGATACAATGAAAGAAAAAATGACTATTTGTCCCAGTCGTCCTCCAGACACTTCTTGCAGGTGTCACATTTCTTGTTTTCGTCATATACGCACTTGCCCGGACCGTTGTAGAACAGTTCTTTCCCATTGTACACTCCACCGAACATACCCTGCATGAGTGCTGCCTGGAAGAAAACGGGCTTATCAATGCGTTTAAAGTTTAGGGGGCAATGCATTACGCCGGGCGGAATGCGGACGATTGTCGGCTGAGTAATGATGTACTCCTCCATCTCTTCGCCCATACAAAGGGATATTTCAGCGTCGAAGTCAAAGACATTGGGGAAAGTCCCTCCAAGGAAGATCAGGTACTCCTCTACCGGATGGATATGTGGAGTCCTGTCCAAGAAAAAGGGCTTAACAAAGATCTGAAAGCCCACATTGAACTTTGATCCGGGTATCTGGGATGCCCCTCTGAAATATGCCTGGGGAGAATAGACATAGTCGGTTCCTACTCCTTCCGCAGCGGCCTCATTGTATTCGGGCGTGAACTGATAGACAAGTCTCTCGTATTTCCTTTGGCTCATAATAGGGTCCCCTTCTTCGTGATGGTATTAACTCCATAGATTGGATAATAGATTTATCTAAACCTGGGATGCCTCAAAAGTCAAATGAATTCCCCCTGGTAATTAGAACAGAGAGAGAACTCTTGCGTCTGTCTAAAATAAAAAAGACAACTGACCGATTCTACTCATGGTCTATGATCTCCTTCAATAAACTCGAAGCCCAGCGATGAAGGGTGTTTTCCTGCGGGGCCAATCTCATCACGCTCAGAAGACACTCTGAAGCCTCCTGTCTCTTCTCAAACCCTTCCCACAATATCTGGGCTTTTAAATACAGGGCATCTGGAAAGTCAGGATCTTTTTCAAGCACCTGATCTATTATTTCAATCGCTTCTTTGAATCTCCCACTCCTCTTCCTAGACTTTGCTTTCTCGAAATCCGCCGATAGGGTTTCTCTGGGACTGACTCTTCTTGAACTCCAACCGGAGAACAGATTTCCAAGAATAGATCCGAATCTTTCAAGGCAGTATGCAAGAAGAAAGCAGAATGGAATCGAGGATAAGGAGTAGAGCCAAAGGTGCTTGAAAGTAAATAACTCTCCACCGGTAGACATCGTAATAACAAACAATGCTCCAAGAATACAGAGAAAGAATCTTATTACGTTAAGTATAAAAGTAAAGCCTTTAATATCATTCATAGAGGCTGTCCGACTGCAAAAGCCAAACATATTCTTTATGTCAGGTTAAGGCTCGTCTTTCAGAAAGTAGACATGATACTCTTCTTCGGTCAGATGCTTCTTCATCAGTCGGCCGATAAGGTTGAAGAGATCTTCCAGTTCCTCATCCGACATTTTTTTTCTGATAAGGGTCATAAATTGATCATCTGAGAATTTCTGAAGGTAGTAAGTTACAGTCGCCTCATTCTCTTCTCGACTTGCACCAAAACCCACAAGCCCATCGTACTCCTCCACAAACCGATGACTGTGTTTGGGCATAATTGCATACTCCTTTGCAGGACCGATTGAACCTAACGAAAACCCTCTACAAAACCACTATGCGATTCTATAGAACCCGTCTTCGGCACTCTAGTGTAGTGTATCATATATCCGCAGATCAAATAAGAAATGAGGCATGGGCTGTTCTCTCAAGACGATATCTCAAAAAGAGTTCCACTGAATCCCGCAGTGATCTGAACTTTGAGGGTTTGGCCCCAGAACATATGGCAGAATATATAGCTCGCTTGTAAGAAACGGTCGTTTAAACCCTCAAAGTTCAGATCACAGGCACTGGACCCTATAGATATCGTCTTGGGGGAACAGTCCATACCTCATTGCACATCAGAGAAATCGAGGATTCTGTCAAGCGCCTCGATTATTTTTTTCGGAGGATACGGGTATCTCCAACTCTTACCGTAACCTGGGATTTGTCAAAATACTCTATGAGGGGAATGGTGTACTTTCTGGAAGCACCTGTCATGTCCTTAAACTGGGGAGTGCTGATTTCACCGTTTTTCTTAAGAAAAGCGATAAGCTGATTCTTTAAATCCACCAAAACCTTCTTGTGAAAATAGAGATCCTCCTTCACCTTGACAATAAGCCCTTCTTTAACCATGACCTGGAGAACATCAGACCCTGTATGTCCTGGAAATTTGTCCTTCATCTCCTTGAAATATGGGGGTTGAAGTCCGCCCTTGAGGTAGATCTCCTCTATATCATGGCGTACCTTCTCCTGATCCTGGGCGAGGGTCACCTTGTGTTCGGTAAGACGCAGCGCCTCCATTTCCTGGACTATCACACCCTCTTGAATGAGCTGGTTCACGATATAGTTAAAAAGCTTCTGATTAATGGAACCACTGCTCCTGGAACGAAGCTCTTCCTTGGGAACCCCCGCTTTCAAAGGATAATCACGGTGATAGTTCGTAAGGATAGTCAATATTTCATCTCTAGCCTTGGTCAGAAAATGGTCGTGAACCAGAACCTCCCGTTCCTTATCATACCGTACGAGCCTCTTCTGTGACAGCAGACCCTTCATTATGTCGTCCAGTTTCTTTTTGTTTGAATTACTCAGTAATGGAAGTTCACCTTGTTCCACACCATGATATCGCCCCATGTAGACGAGTTGCGTTATAACCTGGTTGAGATCACCTGTCTTCAGCACCTCAAGTTCCTCCAGGACAGCCTTTGAAAAACGCTTTCTTTTCACCGGCAAGACATGGAGGACCTCTCCTCCCCCGATAGCACGGACAGGGGAGTAACTTCTGAGGACAAACCGATCATGGGGAAGAACTACTGTAGGGCTTTCAAGCCGGATCTGGGCAAAACAGCTTTCCCCCGGCTCTAACTCATCCCTATCCAAAAGAACCACTGTGGAGATGATTTCAGAGGTGCCTGTATGAAAACGTCCTTTAGCCCTGTTTTTGAGTTTTCGGGGAGCACTGGGGAGAAGGTCCAGCCATACATCCATCATATAGCTGGGTCTCAGGGCATTATTGGAAGTAAGTACGTCACCCCTCAGAATCTGCGCCTTTTCAACGCCCTGAAGATTGATCGCCGTTCTTTGTCCGGATCGAACTTCAGTCACATCCTGGTTATGGACCTGTATCCCCCTGATCCGAGTCGTAAGATTCTGCGGATAGATGGTGATTTCATCCCCCGTTTTGATCCGGCCGGATACGGTAGTCCCAGTAATGACGGTTCCAAAACCTTTCATGGTAAAGACACGGTCTACGGGAAGGCGAAAAAAATGACCCTCCTCTCGCTCTGTTACATCCTTTACCATGGAATCAAGGACTTTGATCAGGTCTTCAATCCCCTTGCCGGTAACAGAGGAAACCTCAATCACAGGGGCATCGGAGAGGAATGTCCCGGAAAGGTAAGTGGCCACATCTTCTCTCACCAGTTCAAGCCAGTCAGGTTCCACCATATCGATCTTGGTCAGAACAACCACACCGTGTTTGATCTTCAAGAGCTGGCAGATCTCCATGTGTTCCCTGGTTTGAGGCATCACCCCCTCGTCTGCAGCAATAATCAGGGCGACCAGGTCGATTCCCGTGGCCCCGGCCACCATGTTCTTTACAAATCTTTCATGACCCGGCACATCGACAATACCCAACCGCTGCCCTCCAGGCAGTTCCATGTGGGCGAACCCGAGTTCAATGGTGATCCCTCTCTCTTTTTCCTCCTTGAGCCTGTCAGTATCCATCCCGGTCAGGGCTTTGATAAGAGAGGTCTTTCCATGATCAATATGACCCGCAGTACCCAGAATAACCTGTTTCATTCAGCAAATTCCCGATTTCTGTTAGAATACTAGGTGATTCAATACCTTATTCTATTTAATAGCTTGTCATCACCCCTGTCAAGGAGGTTGTGTCACAATTCACTTAGAACGTCATTCCGGAAGAACAGAGTGAAGCAAAGTGAGAGATCCGTATTACAAGGAAAAGAATATGGCTCCTCATGAGAATCTGTGGGTGCAGTAAACTGAAATGGCACTCAATTGAAAAAAGATGGCGAAATCTTTTCTTCGATTCCAAAGCTCCCGGTCTGGTCATTTCATGCGGTTACGGACGGGTGATGCCTCCCCCCTCCGCTGTTCTTCCCGCTTCTTCGAAGCGGGAAGCCAGGGGGTCCCCCATTCCGTAACCAAATGAAATGACGAAGGCCTCCCGCTAGTCACTCCGAAAAGATTTCGCCATCTTTGGATAAGACGGGACTTGACCTGTAACACATCCTGACTTGGTAGCTTGTGGATGTCTCCTTTTTTGGGTTACTGCTGGGTGACGCGGAAGACCTCTTCTATGGTGGTCACCCCATCCAACACCTTTTTTGCCCCGTCCTGACGCAGGGTAATCATGCCCTGTCCAACGGCCTTTTCTTTGATGGCATTGGCATCAGAGGTCTTGAGGATAAGGTTTTTGAGGGAATCGTCTAAATGCATCAATTCAAATATCCCACTTCGTCCAATGTATCCCGTGTGAAGACAGGAAGGGCATCCCGGTCCCCGGTAGAGCGTATGACCCTGAACCATCTCAGGCGTAATTCCTACATTTTGAAGAGACTCCTCATCAGGGGTGTAGGCCACCTTGCAGTCGGTGCAGATGATCCGTACCAGCCGTTGGGCCAGAATGGCAAGGACGGACGAGGTGACCAGAAAGGGTTCAATTCCCATATCAATAAGGCGGGTCACCGCACTGGCCGAGTCGTTGGTATGCAGGGTTGAAAAGACCAGGTGGCCTGTCAGTGCCGATTGAATGGCGATTTCGGCAGTCTCCAGATCCCTCACCTCACCCACAAGGATCACATCCGGATCCTGGCGGACAATGGATCGCAGTCCTTTGGCAAAGGTCAGGTCGATCTTAGGATTGACCTGAATCTGGCCAATTCCGTCGATTTGGTATTCAATGGGGTCTTCAATGGTGATGATGTTGATATCCGTGGTATTGATGGTGGAAAGGGCCGCGTATAGGGTTGTGGTCTTACCGCTTCCGGTCGGGCCGGTCACAAGAACAATTCCATAGGCAGATCGAATAAGACGATTGAACTCTTTCAACCTGTCTTTAGGCATACCCAGATCGGATACACTGAGAAGGATGTGGGTCTTGTCGAGGAGTCGAAGGACCAGGCGTTCCCCGAATGCAGTAGGTATAGTGGAGACGCGGATATCGATGTTCTTATTCCCGATCCTGATCTCGATTCGTCCGTCCTGGGGAAGTCTTTTTTCCGCGATGTTCATCTGCGCCATGATCTTGATACGGGAGGTCAGCGTGCTTTGCACATGCTTGGGGGGGGAGAGCATGTCGTACAAAACCCCATCCACCCGGTAGCGAATCTTGAGTGTGTCCTGCAAAGGTTCAATATGGATATCGCTGGCCCGGTCTTTCACAGCCTGAGAAAGCATCAGGTTGACCAGTTTGATGACGGGGGCGTCACTGGTGTCATCCAGGAGATCGCCGATCTGTTCAATCTCAGAGATAATCAGGTCGCCGTCTTCCTCATGCATATCCTGAATGACTTGTTCTGCGGAACGACTGCTGGTGTCATAAGCGAAGTTGATGAAGGAAAGAATAGCCGAATGGGGAGCAAGTACACTCACAGCCCCTTCCAGACCAAGGAGAAGACGCAGGTCGTCCAGTGGTTGGAACAGGAGCGGGTCATGGGCCGCGATGAAACGGCTCTCAGGCGTAATGACCGGCACCATCTTGTATTTTTTTAAGAATTGAATAGGGACCTGTTCCGCGAATTCGGTGTTCAGATCTTCAGTAGGCAGGCTATCCGTAAATTCCAGGCCGAATTGGATGCTCAGGGCGCGCAAGAGATCAGTTTCTGTAATGGCCTTCTGTTGAATCAGGATCTCTCCGATCCGACCCCCTCTTTCCTCCTGAACTCTGAGGGCCTCATTGTGGGCCTCTTCAGTAAGACCGCATGTTTCTGAAAGGATTTGGCTGATACGTTTCATATAAGAAAAGGTTCAAGGTTTACGGTTTAGGGTTCAAGGTGAAGGATTATCGGAGTCTCTTGAGGTTGTCCCTGGCGATGTCCGCAAGCCTGTTTCCTGTCTCCTCCGGGCTGGTGGAAAGGGTGGCCCTGTCGTCAGGATCGAGTTCAATGACCTTTTCGTACATCTGGATAGCCTTATCCCTTTCACCCTTTGCATCGTAGACAACTCCCAGATTGAGAAGGGCATAGGGGTTATCCGGATTGATCTGAAGGGCCCTCTCAAAATAGCCTTCGGCGGTGTCGTAATCTTCGGATTCAAGGAGCTCGAAACCCTGATCAGAGAGGATCATATCTTCCGTATCGTTTGGCCTTCCTTCATACATTTTGATAACCCCATCCCTGAGCTTGTCAATGTCCTCTCTTTTTTCCCGATAGATCTCTCCAGCCTCCTCGGGGTTTTCAACGATATGGGGTTCCAGGAACACATAGAGGTTTGTCTTTTTCCCCTTACGGGAAGCGGTTTTGAACAACCACCCGAGCAGAGGAATATTCCCGAGGCAAGGCGTCTGAGTGGTCCCTTCTTCCAGTATTTCGTCGATGAGGCCGCCTATCACGATTTTTTCGGTATCTTTGACAATGACAGTGGTTCCGACCTGACGTTTCAAGGTGGTAGGAAGACCGACCTGAGACTCCTCTTCCAATACTTGAGAGACCTCCAATGCGATCTTGAGTCTCACGAACCTTTCCTGATTGATCTGTGGAGTGATCTTGAGGGTCACCCCCACGTCCTTGTATTCGTAAGTGGCGAACTCCCTCCCAGTCAAATCAGTCGATGTCTCCACTCTGGTCTGAAAGGGGACATTCTTGGCCACAACGATTTCGGCCTCTTCATTGTCGGTGGTCATGATCGAAGGGGTCTGCTTGATATAGACATTGGAATCCTTCTTCATGGCCGAGATCACTGCCCCCAGGGTCGAGTATGGAGTCTCGCCAATCATGATCGTCCCCCCGATTACGCCGTAGGTAAAGCCTGGAATCGGGTTGAGGTATGTTCCCTGAGTCTGGTTTCCAAAGGCAAGGAGATCATTTCCGTCATGGCTTCCCGCCGATTCTGCGACCTGCCATTCCACCCCGAGATCTAAGTCCTTGTTCACATCCACTTCCATGATCAGGGCTTCGATATGAACCATCCGCCTGGGAATATCCAATTGGGTTATGATATCCTCCACCAGGGCATAGTCCTCCTTTTTTGCCATAATGACCAGGGAATTAGTCGCCTTGTCAGGGACGATCTGAACCTCCTTGGAAATAATCGGTGGAGTCTCCCCAGCCTTGGCTGTTTGTGTGCTCCCGGACCGGATGGAGGTCAGGGTCTGTGCAAGGTCCTCGGCATTGGCGTTCTGGAGGTATCTCACATGGATATCTCCTTCCCCCCGGACTGTTTCCTTGTCCAGGAGTTTGATAAAGGCCTTGATCCCTATGGTTTCCGTTTCTGTCGCCCTGACGATGAGATCGTTGGTACGGTCATAGGGGACAATCTTAGGGACAGGTCCAGATGTGGCGCCCGCCTCTCTCCGGACCCCCCTCCTGGTTGATGCCTGGTACACATCGTTCATGGTCTGGGCAATTTCGGAAGCCGTCGCGTATTCCAGGGGGATGACGGATATCTGCTCGCCCATTCCTTCCACATCGATTTCATCTATGATCTTGAGCAGGCGTGTGATATTGGATTTGACATCGGTGATGATCAGCATGCCTGTTGGGGGATAGTCGATCATCACACTATTCTTGGATATGAGGGGTGTAAAAGTCCTCTTCAACTCCTCGGGATCCGCATACCTCAGTTGAATAAGCCGCGTCTCTACTCTATCTTCAGGGCTGATGGCCTCCTCACGGAGTTTCGTCACAATATTCTTTGATCGGGCATCCACCGCGGGGACGATTTTAATGATATCCCCGGATGGTATCGTAGTATAACCGTACATTTCAAGGACCGATTCAAAGAGTCGGTAGGCATCATCAACGCTGACCTCTTTGCTGGAGAAAACATTCACCTTCGCCCTGACCTTTTCATCCACGACAAAGATCTTTCCGGTCAGCTCACCGATATATTTGATGAAGAGAGTAATGTCCGTGTCACTAAAATTGATGGTGACGGCCGATGAATTGACCTTTTTGGACTCCTTGGGGACCTCTTCTTGGACGGCTTGTTTGTTCACTTGTGCGGGTTGTGTCCTGGCAGGGGATCTGGAAGGCTGCGCTGTTTGCGCAGATGCCACAGAAGAAGGCCCTGGAGATTGTGACGCTGACCTTGCTGCCGCGGCCCTCGCCGACGCGGCCCTGACACCCTCTTCCCCTTTAACACGAGCAGCCTGCACCGTGGAGTGTCCCGCAAACAGATAGACGCCTAACCCGAGAAGGAATATATAAATATGAATAAATTTTATCTTATAGAGTCTCATATCACTCGTTGGCTCTGATGATCCCTTCAAATTCAGGAGTACTGCGAAGATTGTCCAAATCACTGTCCGTTCTTGCCCAGGTCCTGACCAAAGGGTTCAATGAGATGGCCTTCTTAAGGTAAGCCAGGCCTTGCCTCTGTTCCCCTTTAACGGCATGGAGACACGCCAAGTTGTAATAGGGGTCTGCATCTTCCGGCTCTATTCGTATAATGGCATCAAATTGCCTCTTCGCAGCCGAATAGTCCTTGTCTTGAAGATAAACAATACCCAGGTTATTCAGCGCGTCCACATGACGCGGATCCAACTTGAGCGTTTCTTCATAAAACCGTTTGGCATCCTTCAGACGGCCCTGTTGTCGAAAACGCTCCGCCCTCTCGTAAAGAGTCTGCGCATCCCCGGTCGTTTCGGACTGCGAGGATTCGACAGACCGTTCAGGCCCAACGGTCTTGGCTGTACCTTGATCCTGAGCCTTTCCCCTCGAGGGTGATGTCGTCGATTGATTGTCCCGCGTGCGCATTCGCGAAGTGACGATCCCGGAGGATTGATCCCGATCATCCACCTTCATAACGGACGCAGATACTCGTTCTTCCGGGGTATTTAACCACGAATAGGCTCCAAAAGCAAGAAAAATGGCGGAGAGGAGGGCCAGGGTCACCCAAAGCACTCTGCTTTTGAAGACTCGTCGGTCCCTTCCCCGTGAAGACAGAATGCCTGAATATTTCAGGAAGAGGGCGTCCTTTTCCTTTTGCGCCTTTTTCAGGGCTTCATTGATATAGCTCATGGTTTACTGAGTTTCCCGCTTCTGCTTCGTCTGAGCCAGGATCTTCCATAAGATGCATGCCTTGGCTAATCTCTCCCTTGCAATCCCGTTCCCAAATCTTCTTGAAACTCCTTTACGCCTTGTATCGTAGCATCATCATAGACTCCCGTGAGGGCTACGGCATATCCTATATCACTCAATGATCTCTGGACCTCTAAGATATCCCGAGCATCCATCCCTTTTGTCGAAGACAGGTCTTTGTCTTCATGGGGATAAACCCATGAGACCCTTGACCCCCAACAACTCAGGACAAAATCCCTCTAAGAAACCACCCTGCAAAACCTGCAAGCGCCATGAGCAGAAGCAAGACCGTGAAGGATAGAGCAGCCTTCCGCCAGAACCCGATGTCTACTCCGTGCTCGATCTTCATATCTCGATGGAGTTCTTTGATTGCCCTACGAATCGTTCCTTTAGAGATCTTCTGTACTCCCTCTACATAGGCAATCAGTAGGCTGCGGTCACAAACTGCGTTGATACGCCTGGGATTTCCCTTTGAAAAGAGAGCGATCTTCCTGCAGCCACCATCTGTGAACCGCACATTTCCCCTCCCTCCTGCCACCACCAAACGATGCTCCACATATCCCCGTATGTCTCTGGACTCAAGGGGGCTTAAATCATAGCGAACTGTAATGCGCTCGTTAAGCTGCCTCAAAGACGGGGCTGCCAGGAGTTCCTTCAATTCGGATTGTCCCACAAGTACGATTTGGATCAGTTTTTCTCTTTCGGTCTCCAGATTGGAGAGCATTCGTATTTGCTCAAGGACAGCATCGGACAGGTTCTGACTCTCATCAATCAGAAGGACCGCATTGCCGCCCCGGGCGAAGTTCCTAAGCAGGAACTGGTTGAGCGCATCGATATATTCTTTCTTACTCACTTTCCCCTGTCCCACAGAAAGGCCAAACTCTTGATTGATGGCTTTCAAAAGCTCTAGGTCAGAGATAAACGCATTGAGAATCAGAGCAGATTTGGTGGAAGGATCCAGGTGGCTTAGTAACGCACGGCACAGGGTGGTCTTGCCGGTACCGATGCCCCCGGTTATGGCGATGAAACCTTTTCGCTCGTTTATTCCGTAAAGCAGATGATCGAGGGCCTCTTTATGATACGGGCTTAGAAAAAGATAACGTGGATCAGGTGTTAAATTGAAGGGATTTTCTTTGAACCCGAAATAAGAGGTATACATGGCCTCACCTTATCCTGAATGGTAAGGACATCTTTTGCCCGCTTCGAATGATATCCAGTGTGATATTGGATGCTGATCCCAGTTCCTGGTAGAAGGAGACGACATCCTCTGTCCCCGTAATGGGCTTGTCATCTACACCCTGGACAATGTCGCCATTCCTTAATCCCATTCTTGCAAAGAGGGAGCCCGACTGGATATTGCTGACAGCAAATCCGTCTTCCGAGGGTGCCGGCTCTATTCGGGCTTGCTTTAAAAGGCCGTTGACATCCTCCAGGGATCTCTGAATATCTGAACGTCTGAGTGTTCTCGTAACACTGGAACTTCTTCTCGGGGAGGTGACGGTCCTGGAGGGGATGTTTCTCTCTATTCGTGTGCTTGAGGATCGTTGTGAGGAAGGCTCCTCCATGGTAAGGATTTCATCTTTTCCATTAAAACTTAGAACCACTTTCCCTTCGAGGATCGCTTTGAGGGTGGCATCCTTGACTTTGTCACCCACCCTGTAAAGCTCCTGTCTTCTTTTATCCTTCTCCTCAATGAAAGCAGCGGCATCTTTGTCGGAACCCACCACCGTACCCACCAGGGCAAGCTTTAGTTTTGTTGGTTCCAGGTTTTCATATTCTGAAGGCTTGATCTTGTCTGAGGCGTTCTCAAGGGAGCCGAAAATATTCCTTTCAGTGATCGCCCGGTAGTCACTCAACGGCGGTCTCCTATACCCTTTGGCAAGTGAGGGCCGCACCTTCGCGATTTCCTGAATACCAACGTTGTTGAGCTGCGCACCGACAATCCTATATAAGATGTCCACGCTGATAAACAGGAGAATGGATAGGGCTGCGAAATTGAAAATGGTGGTGTATCGCGCTGTCATATCAGATCAAACCTTGGGTTCTTAAGCGTTCCACGAACCCTGAAAGAGAGAGGGCCGTCTCCCAAACTCTGTCCCAGCAGTTTTACGGTCACCGAGGCCCCTTGAGAGCCCTCAAAAAAGGACTGGGAAGGGTCCACGGTTCCTTTCAGATTGAGGCCGCTGTCAATAAACTCTCTCCTTATGCTGATGGTTCCCGTTAAGGTGCCGTATATATTGGGGCCCTTCAATTCCACATGGGTCAAATCTACTCTTCTCTTTTTGAGGGTCAACTTGACCCAGATTTCATCAAAATCAACGGCGTTCAAATCCAAAACAGCTCTCTGGAGTTCTATTCGGCCGTTGGATAGCCGAAAATCCGCCTCTCCGGCCCCTTCCATCAATGACTCGATTTGACCATCGTAAACGAAACTACCCCCGAGGCTTCCCTCTACATGACGACCGATCAGATCTGCAAGGTTTTCATATTTCCCCAATAGAATATCCCTAAAGGTCATGGAGGTGGAAAAGGGAGTGTCAGGGTCGTTTTCGTTGAACTGGACGCAGCCCTCTAAGGAACCATCGTTGAGACGGCCGTCAAAACAGACCTTCATATTCCCCTGTAAATAAGACCATAATCCGGGTCTGACAAAAAGGCGATCCGCTTTAAACAGGACTTTGTCGGGGGCAGCCTGACGGGAGAATTCAGTTTCCCGGAGGGTAAGACCAAAAGCAAGAGATGGGGAAATGTCTCCGATGGAAATATGGACCGGGATACCTGAATCCTCAATCCTTGCCTCCAGATAGGCCTTTACGTCCCGGGAAGGAAAGAGAATATACAAAAGCCCCAGGGTTAATAGAATGGCATATAGGATGTACGCCATCCATGTTCTGTTCTTCTCTGTCATTTGGCTCATATCAACGACTATGTCTCTTCAAAAGTCAACGCCCTCAACGTCACATCATGGTACCCAGGTTCTTTCTTGTTCTGCTTGATTGAAATCGTTGTAATACTTACAAGATCCTCCGGGGACTCAATTCGATAGAGGTATTCCACCAGCTGTTTCAATGTAACGGCTTCCAGCCTGACCTCCATGGTCGACTCAATAAAATTTCCCATGTCTTTTGAAGGATATCGATCAATACTTCCGATGGTCACACCGGCCTCATTTGCCTTTTCATTAAGGAAGGTTGTGAGTTTGAAATCCCTCTTGCGCCTGGCAAGGACCTGTTCTATGCCTTGGGAATCTCCCTTGTAAGACTCATACTCGCCGCTCAGCCTTATGATCTCCTCTAGCTCGGTCTCCCTTGTGTTGATCCCTTTTTCCATGCGGTCCTTTTTCTCAAAAAAGGGGAAGATGATCAACTGAAACAAGAAGAAGATACCCAGAAAGCAGGCCGCTCCTATGACCAAATTCTTTTCTCGTTTTGCCAGTGTGAACATCACGCTTCCTCAGCTGCCTATATGCTCCTCTCCAGTTTCATATCGAATTCGATGCGTCCCGTCTTCTCATTTCGATCACTCCGAGGGGATTTCACAGAGCTGAAATAGGATGAAGCCTTCAAAGCGTTCTCTATGCTATCCACGGTGGCATAGTCATCCGTATCCCCACTTAGAGTCACCTTGTCCTGTTCCACAACCCAGCTGGTCACATGAATATCCAGGGATTTGGGGAGCTTTGAGATCTCATTAAGGAGATCCAGCTGTCTCTGGTTTCCTCCGGTTCCCGGGAGCAGGGCGCTCGCTTCCCTGACTTCTCTAATCTTCACTTTCGCCTGTTCAACAGGGTTCACGATTCTTCCGACATCAGGGAACGTACGCTTGAATACCTCTTCGATTTCCTTCCCTAAGCCATCATATCTTTGTTTCAGAAAGTAGTAATCTAGACCCAAATCTACCATCAAAAAAGCGAGAATGAGGATAAGAATCATCGCTACTCTTCGAATCTCGGTCTTGAGTCCGGAATAGCGTTTCTTCACTTCGAATTCGTCTTTTCTGAAGTTCAAGCCATGACCTGACCTGTCGTGACGCAGAGCAAGGGCCAGAGCATTATCCATCATGGCAGGATTCCATACCCGAGCCACATGACTTTCCATCTGCACGCTCTTGTCTCTACGCACGTTCACCTGTTCCGCCGGTATATCCAGGAATCGCTCCAAGAGCTCTCCAGTCCCTGAATACAGGGCACCTATTCCGGTATAAAAAATCTTTTCAGGGAGGATGTCGTCCCTGTTTGTCTGCCATCCAAAGGAATGAAGGGTATTGAGGGCCGTTGTGCAAAAGGACTCTACACGAGATTCCATGTGTTCAAAAGCCGGATGATCCGGTTGCTCATCCGTGTCGTATGATAAGGATTGTGCCGCAGCGGCTCCGTTAAAGACAAAGGAACGAATCAAAGCGATGTGTTTGTTGAGAAAAAGGATCATCATACCCCTTTTCGCGCCGATTTCCAGGAAGAGTCCGTTATCCGGCGTTTCTTCCTGCTTGAGGAGCCAGGAAACCATAGGCACACATCTGATATCCAGGACCTCCGGTTCGATTCCATGGGCCTGTAATGGGGCGAGATATTCGGCAATATAGTCCTTTTTCACGCAAACACCCAGAATTTCACTCTCATCAGAACGATCTACGAAGGTGAAATCCACAATCAAGTCTCCAATGGGAAGAGGGACCACTGTCTCCATTTCAAAGGGGAGTGTCTGTTTGATCTTTTTAGGCGCTCTAAAAGGCATTTTAAGATCACGGAAAAAGGCGCGTTCAGCCGGAATCGCAGTGACATAGGTGTCGCTCCCAAGTTCCATCTGTTCAAGAAGCCCCTTCAAAGTCTCTTCGACTCCCCCATCCTTGTTCACTGCGACTTGAGCGCAAGCCGTGACCTGGTATCCCTTTAATCCACTCAAGACCTGAACGGCAATGATGGCATCTTCGTTTATGTCAAGGCCTAAGATCTTCCCAGGCATGTCGCTATCCTATTCTGATTTCCAGGACACAATTCTTATGGCACCCTCTTTCCGCTCTACCAAACCCTCAACACGTTTACTCATAGTCTCCATGATGCCCATTGATCGAATCTCAAAAACATGACTTGAGGTGGAGACAAGGTCATCAATGGAGACCTCACTGCTCATACCTCGTACTCCCTTATACCATGAAATCGAGCTCAAATCATTATCTTCGTCCTCACGGTATGCGATCATTTCCTCCACCATTTCTTGATCCAAATGCTCGGAAAGGGCCCTGAGAACCAAGGGGTGGGCCGTATTGATGTTGATCTTGCCATCATTTCCCTGCGTCGTCAAATAGGCTGAGATACCCGGCCTCTCGTCTGTGCCGTAGAAGAGTTCCCTGCTGATTCCCCTGACAAGGAGAAGCTCCTCTAAAGAATCAACAGGACCATTCTTGCAGGCATAGGGTTTGTCCAGTGTCTGATAATAAGAATTCTCGGCCCCAAAACCAGTCACCTCTTGATCCGGGTCCATCCAGTCCTTAAGGGCATCTACAAGATCATCCACTGTTTCTTCGTCGAGATCGAATTCCTCAGATCTCAAGAATCTGACGAGGAGGTCTTTCTGTATCATGTTATAGGTATATTCTCCTTCCATCTCATCAGGCGCTTTGAGTAGTTGATTGATCTGTATCCTGCCGGAATGGTCCATTATCCGGACTTCAAAACGACCATCCTCAAACATTTGACTTGAATTGGCGGAAAGGGCACTGGAATTGGCCCAGTCTTCATGCAAGGAATCAAATTTATTCTCTGCATTGGCGTCTTCAAAAAGAACGGCAAGGGCATAATGAAATCCTGAGTTGGCTATACTTGCCAATCTCACATTATCTCGAAGATTCGCGGCTGCATATAACTCAGAGGTCATGGAGGTATTGAACTGAAAGGTCACCGTCACGAGCAGAGTGAAAATGAGCAGGGTGAGAAGGATAGCAAATCCGCCGGAGTTTCTATGAGGCCTTTTCATATCCCCCCTTTGCCATGGGAAGGGCAACACCAGTCATAAATTTCAGCGGTGCTTCAGGATTGGCCTTATTAACAAATTCCAACACAATGGAGACCCTCATGGGTAATCTGCCTTCCTTGTCTATTTCTGAGGAATCCCAGCTCTCATAAGCCCTCTCCTTATCATCATAATAGATGAGATCAAACGCATGAACGCCTTCACATAGAATTAACCCGCCATCTTCCTCCTCCTCTTTCTCAAGCTCCGCTTTGTCGGACCGATAGAGGTCAAAACCAGCCTTATCCTCTTCCTCGGGCTCTTTTACATAGTAGGTGATTCGGGCGATGCCGGTTTCTTTATCCTCTTCATCAAAGACAAGATGTGCGGTGGAAAGAAACCGGAGAGTATCCGCACTCCGACCGTCAATTTCGTCTGATTCTCCCACAAATTTGGTGGACCAGAGGTTCTCTTCTGCGGATTCTTGGTCCTCCACAGGAGGAGAAGCGTATGTGGACTCCAAGTCTTCTATCATCCTCTCCATGGCAATGCGCGCCATTTGATATGCTTCTGACTGAGACTCGGCCTGATCAATATTGCGAAAAGTCCCGGAATAGGCCATATAGAGTGTTGTGAGTACAATGGAGAAAATGAAAAATGCCAACATGATCTCCAGGAGGGTGAAACCCTCACGATTCCTAAAGTTTATATGAGATGCTGAGGCGATTCCGTGCATGGATCTACTCTCCCTTTGGAGAGAAACGATAGGTTTTTAGACTATACTGATAATGGTCACTCTCTTCCCAGGAAAGGGTCAGGGTCACTTGACTGAGATGATCGGAGACATTCTCGGGATAGTCCAGGAACACATTGTCCACAGCGACATCCCAGGTGTAGCCGGGAAAATCCTCTCCAAAATCCCCTGATTCCGAACGCAATACGCCGAGGTCTTTAGCCTCGATTTCGGCCATCTTGCCCTGGGCCAAAAGGGTGACTGTAGTGTAGAATTTTGCTTCGCTTGCAAGAGAGATACTCTGGGATTGTGACCTCAGTACCGCAGTTAGGGTAATAGCTAGGATGGCGACAGCAACCATCACCTCAAGAAACGTAAAGCCAGAGTCCTTTTTTTTGCTTATGTATCTTCGAATTAGCAACCTCATGAAGAGTCCCTGAGACCTTTGAAAAACGCCCCCTTTTGCCCAATCTCGGCGTCAGACTCAAATTCTAATCCTCGAAATACTTAAGTGTGTATTCCTGTGGTTAGGATTCTCGCCTTCCTTGACCTTGTACAAAATTAAGCATTTTTCAAAGGTCTCTCCTTTTTTGATCTTCTTATAGGAGTGTCAAAAGTTTTCGAACTCTATGTATTCTTCATAGATTTTGACCTTCCCCAAGAAAGGAGATAATTCGAGGGTAAACACCCTGTCATCTTCCGAACCCAGGTGAATGACACTGGGTTGAATATATCCCTTCTCGCTGAACCGTATTACTGTCTGGCCGACCATTTGCTTGCCTTTGTCCCTGAACCAGACATCCAGGACGTGAACTCCTGACGGCAGCGGAAAGGCATTCTCAGCTGCGCGGGCCCGCTCTTCCTCATTCATGAGCGTCGAGTCGATCCAATACCGGTCTGATTCCAGATCAAAATGAAGAAAGCAGGTCTTATGATCGCGAACGGCCTCGTCCTTCAGCCCCCTTATGAGGCCGATCATCTTACGGGTCGATGCCTTCAGATCGTCTGTCACGATACCTGTCTGAACCTTCGGGATCGTTAACATCAAGACAATGCTGATGAAGATCAGGATCACCATCACTTCGATCAACGTGAATCCTTTGACTGTATAGTGTTTCACTTATCCAGACTGAAGGCTATTCCAGTTCCCAATTATTGATATCCTTATCAGTCCCTTCCCCTCCCGGCTCTCCATCCGCGCCATAGGAGGAGAGATCAAAATCCGAGTATACTCCCGGGCAAAGGTAGATGTACTCGTAATCCCACGGATCCTTGGGGACTTTCCCCTTTTCCAGGTATCCTCCTTCCCGCCATTTAGGTGCCGGTCTTCCAATGGTCGGCGGCTCCACTAACGCCTGGAGGCCCTGTTCAGTGGAGGGATAGAAACCATTGTCCAGTTTGTACATCTTTAGAGTGGTCTCCAGAGTTGCGATATCCATCTGGGCTCTTACCTGTTTGGCTTCTTCCGGTTTCCCCATTATCCTGGGTGCCAACTGCCACGCCAAGATGCTCAGAATCACAATGACGATTAGGATCTCGATGAGAGTAAATCCTTGTTCTTCTCTTCCTGTCTTAGCCATTTTTCTTCTCCCTAAATTGAAAACTGCCTAGTGCCCGTAAATAGTTTATAAATGGGCACTAATTCTTTGAAAACCTCACGACCAATTGACGTCAAACAGCAATTATTTACATTATAAGGCTGATGCGTTCACAAAAAATCCGCTTTGCTTCTTTTCTATCATTCCCATGCAATCAACGTACCATTTGGTTCATCTCAAAAATCGGCAGCAGGATAGCGAGAGCAATAAACAGAACCACAGCAGCCATGGCTACAATCATGGCCGGTTGGAGCATGGAGGTCATGGCCATGATGCGGGATTCTGTCTCCCGTTCATAAATGTCCGCAATCTTGTGAAGCATTTTTTCCAAATCTCCGCTCCGCTCGCCCACGGAAATCATTTGTATCGCGATTGGGGGGAACCAGGCACTTTGTGATAGAGGAACAGAGAGGTTCTTTCCCGCTTGAACCTCCTCTATGGCCTTGTCAATCACATCCGAGATAAGTTGATTATTGACGATATTACGAACAATATGAAGGGCGGTTAACAGAGGAACGCCACTATCAAGCAGGCTGCCGAGAGTACGCGCGAATCTTGCCAGAGCCATCTTCTGATTGATTCCCCCGATGATAGGAACACGTATCTTGATTTCGTCCCAGATGTAACCCCCTTTTGACGTCCTGCGAAACCTATTCACCAATACGATAGCCGCGGCCAGACACGCAAGAAGGAGCCACCAGAAGCTCCTAAGGAAATCGCTTAAACCGATTAAAATAATCGTGGCCAGCGGGAGCGTCTGCTCCATATCGTTAAACATTTTCGTAATCTCGGGAACAACCTTGATCATCAGGAAAAGGAGGATCGCCGCTCCAAGACAAGTCATAATAATCGGATAGACCATAGCCGCCTTGAATCGTCCCCGTAAAGTCTCTTGGGCTTCACTATATTCGGCCAGACGATCCAAGACCAGGTCCAGGGACCCCGAGGCCTCACCGGCCCTGACCATATTGATATATATTTGGGAAAAAACCTTGGGATGCTGAGACAAAGAAAAGGCAAGGCTGTTTCCCTCATTAACCGATTCTTTGACATGGGCCATGATCTTTTTGAGTAAAGGATTGGTGAGTTGGGATATCAATGCCTCTAACGATGATACAAGGGTGATCCCCGCACCTAACAGAGTGGAGAGTTGCCTGGTAAGCACCGAAAGCTCTCCCGGTTTGATTCGTCTAAAAAGTGTTGAAATAGTAGCCGAGCCGGAGACCTGGTCCTTGGGTTTTTCTGTGGTCTCTTTCACTTCAACAGGAAATATCCCGGAACCACGCAATTTCTGCCGCGCAGCCACAGCACTATCGGCATCAATAATCCCACTGACGTTCTTTCCAGCCTTGTTAAGGGCTGTATATTCGTAGACAGGCATAATTCGAAGGATACGGATCTGCTATCGGTTGAAAACGTTCCGAAATGCTCTCCGCCATTTGTATCACAGTTGAGAAAAAAACGAAATATTGTTCAGTATTTTCGCTCGGTTCCTCTTTTTTGTCAACATTACATGGGAATAGGCTAATACGTTTCCTGTGGGTCTAATTACGGCAGGCTTGGTCCCTGTTCTTGACATATTTTCGGGTCTAAGTTAGGAGTTTTCATAGTGATCTTGATGGCGACAAGAACCTTGTTGCATAAAAATAATCCAAAGGTATTGAGGCGTATGATGCCTTGCCGGTGGATAAGGAACTATGGCAGATATTGCCATAATCTTATTAATCTGGTAGGTTTGATCCATGAAAAGAGTCGCTTATCAAAACCGTGTGGCCAAGTTGAGAGAAAAACTTGCCGACATTCCTCATGATACCCTCTGGATAATGCGACCCGAAAACAGGCGGTATCTTTCCGGGTTCAAGGCCATAGACACCCAAATAGACGAATCCTCCGGATCACTCCTCATCACTGAAAAAGACGCCCTTTTACTGACGGACTCCCGATATACGACAGAGGCTGAAAAACAAGCCCCGGACTTTGAAGTGATTACTCATAAAAAGGGACTCCAGGAAAGCCTGCCCGCCATCCTGGCCCGTCTGGGCACGAAGGACCTCGGTTTTGAAGAAGACTTTGTCACCTTTGCTCTTTTCAGAGAACTGAAAAAGAACCTGAAAAAATCATCCTCGCCCATCCGCCTTACTCCCATAAAGGGGTTGGTGGATAAAATGAGAGAGATCAAGGAAAAATCTGAGATAAAGGCCATAGAGGCCAGCGCCGACTTGATGACGGAAATCCTTTCAGAAGTCATACCCACTCTGAAACCCGGCCGGACGGAAAAAGAAATTGCCTGGCAGATCGAAGGGTTGGCCCACGAGGGTGGGGCGGATGGTCTCGCTTTTGCCTCCATCGTGGCCTCGGGACCCAACGGGGCTTTGCCCCATGCCGTGCCCACAGATCGTAAGATAAGGGCCAAGGAACCGATCATCTTGGATGTGGGTGTGAAACTGGACGGGTATTGCTGCGATATGACCCGGACTATATTCCTGGACACACCAGGACCCAAGTTCCGAAAGATCTACCAGACCGTCCTTGAGGCCCAACAAGGAGGCTTGCAGAGAGTCTTAGCCGGGGTCAAGAGTACGGATCCCGATACTTCAGCCAGAGATATGATCAAGAACGCGGGTTTTGGGGAATATTTCGGCCATTCCCTAGGGCATGGTGTAGGGCTGGCAACCCATGAAGGGCCAAGGCTTTCTCCGGAAAAACCGGTCAAGCTCGAGCAAGGGATGGTCGTCACCGTGGAGCCAGGAATATACATTCCGGGCAAAGGAGGCGTTCGACTGGAAGAGCTGGTAGTCGTTGAGAAGCAAGGCCCAAGGATCCTGACAAAAGACCGACATTACTACGATTTTACCGACTGATGATAATCCCGTTCGGCTGTTGCCGGCGGCATGCTCTATTGTGCAGAATCGTGAAAAGTCTCCATAAAGGGATGAACGGACTGACCATGAGCAATCAAGCCAATATTCTGGCTGATCAGTTCATCAACCACTTACGGGTGGAGAGGGGGCTGGCGGATAATACCATCCAATCCTATAGCCGGGATCTGATCCGGTTCTTCGACTTCCTGAATACCAAAGGGCTTTCACCTCTTCGCGCCACTCATGACGATATGAGAGACTATATGGGCAGTCTTAACCGCGTCTTGTCTGCAAGAAGCTGTGCCAGAAACCTCTCTGCCCTCAAGATGTTCTTCCGTTTTCTCGTTTCTGACGGAAAGATCAATAGCAGCCCGGCAAGACTCCTGGGGACGGCGAAACTGACCCAAAGACTTCCAGGGATTCTAAGCCGCCAAGAAGTCGACTCACTTCTCTCTCAACCAGATGGCTCCAATCACCTGGGACAGAGAGACAGAACCCTATTGGAAATCCTCTACGCCACGGGATTGAGGGTGTCCGAGTTGGTGGGGCTCAAGCTGTCCAATATCAACCTCGAAGCCGGTTATGTAAGGTTGATGGGAAAGGGCTCAAAAGAGAGGATAGTCCCTATGGGATCCAAAGCCCTGGATATCCTCAAGACCTATCTATCTGAAGGGCGACCAAGCCTATTGAAAGGTAGAAGCTCTTCTTTCCTTTTCTTGAATCTGAGGGGAAACCCCATCACCAGACAGGGATTCTGGAAGGTCATCAAGAAGTATGGAAGGAGTGCGGGGATTAAAAAGAGAATCACTCCTCACAAACTCAGACACTCATTCGCAACTCATCTTCTGGAAGGTGGAGCCGATTTGAGATCGGTTCAGGTCATGCTGGGACATGCGGACATATCCACAACTCAGATTTATACCCACATCTCTAGGGAAAGGCTGAAAGAGGTCCACGAAAGATACCATCCAAGACCTTGATTGACCTTCTCCCTCCCTGTTGGTGGGATGTCACACGTTTTCTTGTGAGCGCGAAAACGCGGTTCCGTCATCATAGGCACATACGTTCAGTAGATCATGTATTCATCTCCTATCTGAGGAGGATTATCATGGAACATGAGAATCACACCAAGCCGAAGGAAGAAATCAAGGCATTACGAAAGAGCCTGGCCGAAAAAAGTCGGGACATTCAAAAACTGAAGATAGAAAAACTCTTTCTGGAAACGCTATTCGACGGCATTAACGAAGAGATCCTGGTCCTTGATCCTGATTACAATATCCAGGATGCGAACAAGGCCTTCTTAAAGCAGTACGGTCTCAGGAAATCCCAGGTAGTGGGCAAGAAATGCTACTGGGTTAAACGGCAATCCGATGTCCCTTGTAGTTCCGAAGAAAGCCCTTGTCCTCTAGCTCGCGCCAAGAAAACAGGAGAAATGGTAGAGGTCCCTCGCTTTGACTGGGATGATGGTAGAGAGATAAAAGAGCTTCACCTGATCATGTACCCTATCAGGTTGAGGGGGAAGAGGATCAAATATTTCATCGAGGTTGCCAGAGACGTTTCTGAATCGAGGCGTTTGATCAGACAACTCCAAAGCTCTGAAAAGAAATTCCGGGCCATCCTTGATACGGCGACCGATGCTATACTCGGATTGGACAGTCAGTATAAAATCATTCTTTTCAATAATGCGGCCCGAAGGATCTTTGGGTACTCAAGTGAAGACGTGTTGGGTGCTGACCTTAGCCTCCTGATTCCTCCCAACTTCGGTGCCAATCAGAGGTATATGACTCGGTTTCTAGGCCAGACAGAAACAGATTTTATTGGAAAAACCGTGTCACTGACAGGCATTCGCAAAGGTGGAGAGGAATTCCCCATTGAACTCAGCCTCTCTCGTCTGGTGCTGGACGACGTGATAACCTTTACGGCGTTCATCAGGGATCTCACGGAACGCCGACTCCTGGAGAAGAAACTCCTTCAATCAGAGCGTCTCGCCGCTGTGGGACAGGCCGCAGCCCATGTTGCCCACGAGATTAAGAATCCTTTGATGATCATAGGGGGCTTTTCCAGTCAAATCAGACAGCGATTGGAACACGAAAAGGATATCCAAAAATCAGAACTCATTCTAGATGAGGTTCGAAGGCTCGAAGCACTGGTTGCCAATCTGGGTGACTTCACCAGGGAATACACCCTTGTAAAAAGGCCGTCGAATATCAACACGGTTCTGTTGGATGTCTTAGAGATCATGGCAGGAATTACTTCTCTAGAAAAATATGAATTCAAAAAGAACCTTTCTCCTGAGGTGGTTGAGATCCATTGTGACCCTGATAAGCTAAAACAGGTATTCATCAACATCATCACAAATGGGCTTCAAGCCATGAATGACGGGGGTGTAATAAGCGTGTACACAGAGAGGATCCCCGATGGAATAGAGGTGAGAATAGCGGATGAAGGGCCGGGGATCCCTGAGGAGGACCTGGAACATATCTTTGAGCCCTTCTATACCACCCGAGAAAACGGGTCAGGTCTTGGCCTTCCCATTTCATACAAGATCATTGAGATTCACAACGGTGATATATGGGCGGTCAGGAACCCGGACAAGGGGGCCTCGTTCATTATTCGACTCCCTACCTCCTAACCCACACCTCTTCATTCGATTGAAATAAGTTAATTGGCCACAGACCAGCCTTCACACAAGGCTTCGGCGCAGCAAGCCCACGCGGACGGACACCCCAGTGGAATCTGTCTCGTATTCCATGGGGCAGGCGGACATTACCTCTCACAGCCGCCGTCGCCAGATGCTATGGCGGGCCAAGGAGTCCTCAGAGCCACAGAGCTATACTGACCTTAAATGTAATAGGATTTGCTTAAAGGCGCTCCTTCTAGGAAGTCGGAAAGATCCGGCGTAATGGGGAGTGCATGACAGAAATAGAAGCAAGCTTATCTTTCTGTCAATGCCTCTCCATAAAGCCTTCAAGCTTATATACTATATGTTCTTTCGTCTGTGTTGGTCTAGAGAACGAAGCGAGCGGGCGGCTAATAATAAACCTTGACTTGTTGGGAGCAGGTCAAGTCTATCATCTTCTGATGGAATCTCCGCATATTAAGCGACAGCTCTTTTATTTGGTTTGACTCACGTGTTGTGAATTGCTATAGTGAAAAGATTGCCGCGGGGTGGAGCAGTCTGGTAGCTCGTCGGGCTCATAACCCGAAGGTCGGTGGTTCAAATCCATCCCCCGCTACCAGTAAAATCAATAGGTTAGCCGTCATTCGGCTAACCTTTTTTCTTGCTCGGTAGGGGTTGGGTGCGTATAGGATGCAGTTGAGTGCACAAAGTTATCGTCTAATGCATCCACTTCGGTTTTTTTCTTTCCAGGCATCCAGTGATAATAAACGTCCCAAGTCAGCTTGGGGAAATGGTGTCCAAGCTGGTTTGACACATCTGCAATATTATCACCCTTTGAGATTCTCAACGTGGCATAGGTATGTCTTAAATCATGAATCCTGATTTTCCGCAGGCCTACCTTTCCCAATGCCTTATTGAAGACTTGCTTCCGCCAATTATCTTTATCAATCGGATACCCGATCTCATTTGTAAAGAAGCAACATCCGAAAAAACAATTAGAAACTACATAAAGAATCAGAACATCGATAAAACAGAAGAAGGAAACCGGATGAAGCAACTCAAGTTGTTTAAATTATGACTGAACGTCGAACTAGCTCCAGATACACCATCCGCTTGCGGCGGGGTAATTCATTATCTATAGGGCAAATTTGTTCTTGACTTTTGTCTTGAAAACAATTATTTTGCGGGCGAAAACGGAAAAGTGCCGAATCCAGGCCCGTTTGGGGTATTTCATAGTCATTGGAGGTATACCCCGTTACTTTGTAACTTTGCAGTATATTACTCATTCTTTTAATGGCCTTTTCCAGATCGATTTTTGGTCCTTGCACCGGAATAGAATTGACAGGAGTCAAGAGTAGGCTTGACCCATTTACATTCTAACACTAGCAGCTATTGACTTAGAATAGGGTTTGTGTTCATCGGTATTTTGGAACCAAGATCGCTATATGTTGAAATCCACTTTTTCAATCCAATTTTATCAAATCACACAGTAGCATGGTGTAGATTTTGTTCGCCCATAGGGGCAACTGTCCCTGTAAGGGATAGTCAAAGAATCATAGCTTGTTAACTTTAAACCAACAAAAAGGAGGAAGTAGATGAAAAAGTCAAATCGTATTACTTTGTCCGCACGACTATTGGCATTTCTGCTTGCACTGGGAATGGCGCTAGTCTGCGGACCGGCAATGGGCCAGGAGGATCAAGACGATGAGGATGAATTCATGCTGGAAGATATTGTAGTCACCGGTTCACGAATTCCCCGTCGCGATTACGAGTCATATAGCCCAATCGTCACAGTCAAAGGCGATACATTCGAAAATCGATCCAATATTGGTTTGGAATCGGCGCTGAACCAAATGCCGCAATTCACCCCGGCCGGTACTCAAGGACGATTCAGTGGTGCCGGCTCGCCGACTCCTACAGCGACGACAGCACAGGGCGCCGCAACGGCAAACCTGAGAGGCCTGGGAACGAATAGAACCCTGGTTCTGGTTGATGGTAAACGTATCCAACCTATTAATGCTGCGTTGGTGGTCGACCTCAATACCATTCCCTCCGCCGCCGTGGAATCAGTTGAAGTCATTACCGGTGGCGCCGCCGCCGTTTATGGCGCTGATGCTATTGCCGGTGTTGTGAACTTGATACTGAAGAAAGATTTCCAAGGCGCGTCATTCGATGCTCAATATGGAATTACCGAAGAAGGTGACGGCGAAGAATTTCAATTCAGCGCTCTACTGGGCGCCGAGATCGGCGATGGTCGCGGCAATGTCATGATGGGTTTTAACTATTCAGATCGAGGCAATATCCAGGCTAAAGATCGCGAATTTATCAGGGATGGCTGGTTAGACCCCGGTACCGCTTCCAGCGGTATACAATCTTTAGGCACTTCCACGCTGATCAACTATTATCCGGTTAGCGCAAATTCGCCAACTGCATGGAGTTCGGCCTCCGGTCAGTACCGCATCGATCAAAACGGCAACGTATTTGACCCACTCGATCCGTTAAATGCGGACCACCCTTATACGGGTCCAATAAGCTATGACTCCGGTTTTAAAATTCATCCGGAAACGGGTGAGCTTACCTATTTCAATAAAGACATTCAATCTCTGCAATTGCCCCTAACGCGATATGCGATTTTTGGATCCGGAAGGTTTAGTCTGACTGATAACATCGAGTTTTATATGGATCTGCGCTATTCGGAGAACCGGGCTTTAGCGATCGCTAACCAACAGCAGTTTTTTAACATTTGGGCCATGAAAATACCCTATAACGCTCAATATGACGATCCCGATTCACCGGATTTCGGTAACCCGCCTCCTCCTGCTGGGCCTTTTGCTCCTGCTATAGCTCTACATCCAGTGCCTGCCCAGTTGGCTGATTTGTTAAATTCGCGGCCGGATCCAACTGCGGACTGGACTTTGGAACAAGCTATACATTACTTACCGCCTTATGAGACAGATACGACGGGTAACGTATATCAGGTCAGCGGTGGTCTGCGTGGCGATTTTGGATCATTTGAGTTCATTGATGATTGGACCTGGGACCTGTATTATTCTCACGGCAAGTCAACGGTCAGCACTGAGCAACTCGAAGGGTTTACGCATATGCCAAGGTCCCAGGATTTATATGGAGCTGACCAATATGGCAAGGGCTTTTCAGCGGGGTATGTAATATCCGTTATCCATAACTGCACAAGTGGAATTCCGGTATTTAACGAAGATGGCAGTATCAACACTTCGTCCACCGTCAGTCAGGATTGTGCCGATTACATGACCCTTCGCATGAACCATGTCACTGAACTGGAACAAAATGTTTTTGAAGCCAACATGCAGGGCAGCCTTTATGAATTGCCCTGGTCCGGGGCGATTAAGTTCGCGTTGGGTGTCGATTATCGCGAAGAGAATTTTCGATTTAATCCCGACTCCGGTTTTAACGCCAACCAAAGTTTCCCCGATGTCGTTGGTAATATCGCGTTACCAACGGCTGTAAATGGCAGTACCGATGTAAAAGAGCTTTATGGCGAATTATTAATCCCGGTCGTCAAAGACTTGCCTCTGATCAAAAGTTTTACCCTGGAACCGGGCTATCGCATATCGGATTACAGTATCGCGGAAGGTAAAGTGGATACCTATAAGGTCATGGCGGATTGGAGAGTCAATGATTGGGTTCGTTTCCGCGGGGGTCTGCAGCGTGCAAACCGTGCTCCAAATATCGCCGAGCTGTTTATGCCGACAGGCTCCAGTACCATTGTTTTCGGCCAGGATGGCTGTAATAGCGATCCACGAGTACCGGAGTGGGGTAATAAACCTGAAAACCCCAACCGCTATAATTTGCAGGTCCTGTGTCAAGAGTTAATGGTCCGCGATGGCGCGCCAGCTAACTTTCCCCTGTACGTGCCCGGGGAAAGCGCGAATGACTGGCGTTATTACGTCTTTGGTCCGGGGTACTGGGCCTGGTCCTTAGGAATATCAGGGGGTAATCCGAACCTGGAATCTGAGACAGCCGATACCCAGACCCTTGGGATCGTTATCGACTCGCCTTTTTCAAAGCCGGCTCTGAAAAATTTACGGCTTTCTATTGACTATTACGACATCGAAGTTGACGGCGCGATTGCCGCCCCCACTCATGACCTGATATATCAGCAATGTATGGATGCCCAGTACAACCCCTTAATAGGCTCAGCTCCC